>JBHHVB010000144.1:0-1508 GCA_046754065.1 Gammaproteobacteria bacterium | reverse complement strand
TCACTGCTGTCCCGTTAACAGATAAGAAAACAGGCCTGATCCAACCTTAATTTGATACAATATGTTTTGCATAACTCATTGAATCAAATAGGAGAATCAGGCCATGGCTCATTGTAATACGATCTTCTCACAAATACTAAAATTAGTGCCGAGACATGAATTTGAGACCCTCGCAAAACAGCACCATCAAGGCCGTGCATTCCGTACCGCGTCGCGATGGTCGCAGTTCGTGACACTCGCGATGGCGCAATTGTCAGGTCGAAAGAGCCTGCGTGACATGGTCGAAAATGTGTCAGCCCAGGTGCATCGACTGTATCACTTAGGCAGTGCTCGACTCTCTCGTTCGAATCTGTCTCGCATCAACGAAGATAAACCGTATGCCTTGTACGAAGCGCTATTTGGAAAACTATTACATCGTTGTCAGGGTCTAACGCCGGGCCATGGTTTCAGATTCAACAACCCACTGTACTCATTGGATGCGAGTACGATTGACTTGTGTTTATCGGTCTTTCCCTGGGCGGATTTTCGTACCACCAAAGGTGCGGTGAAACTACATGTTGGATTGAATCACCAGGGTTACCTGCCCGAGTTTGTGACACTGACCGAAGGCAGTGTTCATGAGGTCAATATGGGTAAGCAAATGGACTTTCCCAAAGGTAGTATGATTGCGATGGATAAAGGCTATAACGACTATGCTTGGTACAAGGAGTTGGATGACAAAGGGATATTCTTTATTACGCGCCTGAAGTCCAACGCCCAGTATCGTGTTGTGTCTCGTCGAGATGTTTTGAAAGCCAAAGGCTTGACCTGTGATCAAACTATCGAATTCACGGGTACTCAGACGGCAAAGAAATGTCCCATTCAATTACGCCGTATCGGATATCGTTGCTCTGAAACGGGTAAACACTACATTTTCTTAACCAACAATTTCAAACTGGCGGCCAGGACCATTGCTGATATCTACAAGGCCCGTTGGCAGGTAGAATTATTCTTCAAATGGATAAAACAGAACTTGAAAATCAAATCCTTCATTGGCACCAGCAAGAATGCAGTCATGACCCAGATATGGATCGCCTTATGTGTTTATCTATTGCTGGCCTTTATCAAGTTCCAATCAAAATTGAAAAAGAGTATGCAACAAATATTGCGTTTATTGCAGCTCAATTTGTTTGAAAAAAGAGACCTCCTCTCTTTATTAAGAGGCGACCCACCTCACAACAAACAACTCGATATTAATCAGTTGGCTTTGGTGTAAAAGTTAACGGGACAGCAGTGATTTTTTGTATATATATCTAAATATTAGTGATGAATTCTTTAACACTCGCTCCGCAAATAAAGCCAAAAATCTATAAATTCCGTAATCCTACAGCTGAAGATGGAGCAACAGTTAATCGTTTGATTGCCAGTTGCCCACCTCTTGATAGCAATTCGATCTATTGCAACCTTTTGCAATGCAGTTATTTTTCAGAAACTTCAATTATTGCTGAGGATAACTCTCGAATAGTTGG
>JBHHVB010000143.1:0-1631 GCA_046754065.1 Gammaproteobacteria bacterium | reverse complement strand
CAATCAGGCCGCTGCTTGATCAAACTGCCAAACACTACTTTTGACAATAACTCTGGCAACGATAGGTGACGCGATTGCGGTTGAAAATAAGGAGAAAGATGATCGATATCACGCTATCGAAGAAGCGATTGCGGATTGCAACCATGTGATGGGTGTGTGGTTTGTAATAGTTATCGTTTTGGCATTATTGATTGGTTTCGTCATCGCACAAAGATTTAACGGTTCGATTAAAGTATTATCAAAGGGGGCAAATGCACTTGGGGACGGTAGGCTGGACACCCGAATTCGGAATGGATCAAAGGATGAATTTGGCAGTTTAGGTCAATCGTTTAATACGATGGCGGAAAATCTGGAGCGGATGCAGGAAAAGGTTATTCAAGCCAGAAAAAGGGCAGAGCATGCCAACGCGACGAAGTCAGAATTCTTGTCGAACATGACCCATGAACTTCGTACACCACTACACGCCATTTTGTCTTTCTCCACGTTAGGGCTGGAAAAAATTGATTCAATTCAGAAGGATAAACTTGAAAGACATTGTATGAAAGTGTCTATCAAAAATGTATCGGATAGTTCGCTTGTCATACTGGATCATGCCCGGATAATTCAGGTATTGCGCAATATTTTATCGAATGCGATGAAAAAATTCTCCGGATGGTACCACGATCGGAATTTCAGTGTCTGAGTCAACCTTAACCAAAGGCAGGAGAGCGTCAGACAAGAAAACCGTTGAAGGGTTGTTGATTGCGATATCAGATCAGGGTGTCGGTATCCCGGATGACGAGCTCGAGTTGATATTTGATAAATTTGAGCAAAGTACCAAGACAAGAACTCAGGCTGGTGAGACGGGTTTAGGTTTGAGTATATGCAAGAATATTATCGACGAGCATCGCGGGACGATCCATGCGGAGAATAATCAGGATGGTGGCGCAACGTTCACGTTTGTGCTTCCCAAACAGATTAACAAAAGGAGTGCTGCATGACTGGGTTGAGCAAAATGGTGCTTATCGTCGATGGTAATGAAATAAACCTGGAGATTCTGAAGGAATTTCTCGCATCTGAAGGTTTTCTTTTTGAGTCGACCAAGAGCGTTTCGCAATGTTATGACATGCTCAAACAAAGTCCGGATATGTATGACATTGTTATCCTGGACAGGATGATGCCCGATGGCGATGGTGTCAGCATCCTGAAAGACAAGCGGAGTTTGTTAGGGCTGCAAGATTTGCCCGTCATTATTCAAAGCGGACTTGCCATGGAGGAAAAAATTCAGGAAGGATTAGATGCCGGCGCAAACGCATATCTTACCAAGCCCTTCTCAAAGCAGGCGTTGTTTGACGCAATCAATAAGGTATTGGCCTAATCCGGATATATCACCAATGCGGCGAAATGATAAGATAAGTTGTAGTAGTTCAGATTAAACGTATTGATCCAACAGTACAAACGGTACCCGGAGATGATGCCTGTCCCGGCCCTCGGTCAATGTTACAGACTTTACGCTAACTGCTGCATCCATACAGTCGTGCCTAACGCCAGACTATTAATACTGGCTTCTATTCGGCGCCTCCATGCGCCTCGCCGCTACGAGGCCATCATGGATATCATCCATGATATTCAAATTGGTTCCATACCAATTG
>JBHHVB010000142.1:0-1642 GCA_046754065.1 Gammaproteobacteria bacterium | reverse complement strand
GGCTTTTGTTGTGGCTCTGATTGCGAGGAAATGGCTGCTCTCAACGTCGGGTAAGCAAAATTAGATCAAGGCGATCACCTAGCCAGTTTCACCCATTATAAGGTCGTATAGTCCTGTTCGAGGCAGATGGGTCGGTGCTGATGGGTTCTTTAGCATAAATTTAAAATTGTTAGAGGCAAAATAGCCTTTGTGCCGATGTAACTTGCCGTCCTTATCCATATAGAGAACGACCAGGTCGCGTTGTTTAATCTCGGTCTCTACTGTACCTCCCCCGATTTTACCGGCTTTGTACCGAATTTTATCGCCAACCAATTTCATGTGACTGATAATGGAGTCTCCCGGTCTTTGGAATCTGTAAACTGGTTGATCTATTTTGTAGTAGGCGTTGTATTTGAATCGGTACACTCTGTCGAGTACTATGGTATTGGCCCACGAGTGGGTGTATATATATTTTGTCTTCTTCAAGTTATCGTATTTATTGAAGAAAAATATAGTCGTTTTCTCGTCGATATCCGGGACAAGTGAAATGACCTGGTGCCAAAATTCCTTCTGATATTTCCAGCTCCTCGCAAGGTCCTCCTGAACGATATATGCGAATCCTGCAAGAAATGAAAAATAGACTGACGCGAGCGCGATCACAACTGTCGTTTTTTTTCTTCTAACCGCCAATGCGATATAGACAAACCAAATCATTGCTGCAACAGTCAAAGCAGATGCAAAGGTGGCAGCAAGATGGACGGAAGTCATGCGCCCCTCAACGGTTACCGGGGGCCAATGGTCTTTACTAAAGGCGAAGGCATACGAAATAAACCACAACACAATTCCTGTTATCAGCAGTATCAATGCCCTGCCGGTGTCTGGTGAATAATTAATGCGAATCTGAAATGGAATAAGCTTGGTGGAATATGTTGATTCATGTTTGCCTGTGTTGATATTTGCATCGCCCCAAATCTTTTTTACGAAAACAAATGTCATACAAGAATATACCGCCATGACAAGGTAGGTACTTATCCCACCTTCTAGCAGGACCGTCACAGGACGGTACAGGTACATCGCAAATGATGCCATCGGGCCGATGGCCATCGCCATCCATGCCCTACCCAGCGGTATGACTGGGTTGGCATTTCCAAGACCGGCGACGCGGGTTTCCCCCAGGAAATGTCGGCTTAATAGCACGATCGCTAGCAAGGCTATGATAATCGCAACATGCCCCGTTATTTCCCGGCCGATCCGGTTGCTAAGCTGTTTTCCGAGGAATGGTGCAGCAAGCAGTGGCAGCACAGTTGATTCATAGGTTAACAGGCAGCACATGGCCAGGATGTAGGGCAGGATATATCTGCCATGCTGATACAAAATAATGGCAATGAGCGAAAATGTCAGGCCAACCTGGAGCTGCAGCGAATGGGTTATAAGAATTTTTGTTGTGTCTGCCGGGAAAAGGCAAAAAGCCAATGCGCCGATGACTGCGACCGGAAAAGGTGCAATATGGCGGATAATTGAATATGTCAGTATGGTATTCAGGCTGACAATCAGATAACCAATAAGATAAACACCAATCAATCCCCCGATCTCGGCGCCAAGATACGTCAATCCATACCTGATGAAACGGCCTAAAGGCCTTGCGATATCCAGCGGGATATTT
>JBHHVB010000141.1:0-1921 GCA_046754065.1 Gammaproteobacteria bacterium | reverse complement strand
CGTATTGCTATGACGCATTCGTTATTTTCCCGAAGCTGACTATTTCCAGCCCGGAGAAACGCTGTGGCAAAACGACTGTTCTATTGTTGATCAATGCGATGTCGTGCCGTGCCTTGCCAACATCTAATATCTCTACCGCTGCACTATTCCGGGTGATCGATGCCTGCAGGCCGACACTGCTGATTGATGAGGCGGACACTTTTCTTGCCGAAAATGTAGAACTTAAAGGGGTCATTAACTCTGGCCACTCGCGGAGCTCCGCCTTCGTGCTCCGGGTGGACGGTGACAACCACGAGCCCAAGAAATTCTCCACTTGGGCCCCAATGGCAATCGCAATGATTAAACACCCTCCGGAAACCATATTGGATCGGTCCATCCTGGTCGAATTACGGCGCAGGATGCCTGATGAGCAGGTGGCGCGATTATCCTTGAGGCTGATTGATGAATGCCTGCCACTGCGCCAGAAACTGGCACGGTGGGGAGTTGATCATCTGAAAGTCCTGAATAAGACTGAAGTAGACTTTCCACGATGTGGGAATGACAGAGCGCTGGACAACTGGAGTTCGCTGTTGGCCATCGCCGATTCCATCGGGTGGCGCGAGCAGGTACTGGCATCCTTCAGGCTGCTGAGCGTGGACGACGATGAGGCCATCGGCCCGCTGCTGTTACAAGATATCAAAGAGATTTTGGACCAGAAGTGCCGGGACAGTATCCACTCTACCGATCTAGTTGAAGCTTTGGTTGACCTGGAGGAGCGTCCATGGAGAGAGTGGCGACGCGGCAAGCCGATAACTACTAACTCTTTGTCTAGGCTTCTGAAACCATATGGAATCAAATCCAAGCAATTACGGATAGGTACGACAAACAAAAATGGATACAGACGGAGCGAATTTGAGGACGCGTGGAGCCGCTATTTGTGTACCCCTTCTTCTTATACCCCTGAACAAAACTCTACAACTCTACAATGCAATACTGGCGCGGGTTACAGGCCATATCAAAACTCTACAAGCAGGGCCAATGTAGAGTTTAAAAAACCACTGAAACCCTTACAGGACGCGGGATGTAGAGTTGTAGAGGTTCAAAATGGGGTGACTGGAAGAGGCAAGGATACCCAACCACCCGAAGCGCTGTGGCAACCGGCTAAAGGTAGGGATGACGAAACCGAGGTTATTTTGTGAACTTGCCTTCCAAAATCACTTACGCAATCAACAAGGGCCTTGGTCTGGAAGCACACGGTGAACAGTTAAAGGTACGTGGGCCGAGATATCTGGTGGCCAAGGTCCTGCCTCTTCTCAAGGTCCACAAACCTGAAATTCTGGCCTATCTGTACCAGGCAGCCAATGACTCCCAGACAATCATGGCGGGTGCTGGTGAGGTAACAAAAGCTATTAGGGAGGCCGTTGATGAACGCGCCGCTATCCTGGAATATGACGGTGGTTTACCTCGTTGTGACGCAGAAATAGTTGCGGAATTTGCTCAAGATTATTACCGGCATTTATTCAGCGTAGCGCGTCACACTGGCTGTTGTAATACCCATTTTGGAAGATACTGCGACGAAGGGCAACAGTTTAGAGACAGGTACTACGATGCAACGGGCAAGGTCGAAATACAACGGGAGCGCCATACCCATGGCAAATAAACGCAAAACCACCAAAAAGCGCGATCCCAATACGCTTGCTGTGCACGCACCCCCTGACGAGGATGACTCCACCGCATTAGCAAAGACCGTGATTCGCCCTACTGTCCAGGCAGCAGCAACGCTCAAGAAATATGAACAATCATTTGGAGAGCTTGACCTACAGGGTCTGGTCGATTCCCTCGCAGAGCAAACTAAGGCGGCTAATGACGGTAACTTAGATCGGGGCGAAGCGATGCTTGCCGCGCAGGCCCACACACTCGATGCCATATTCAACGCCCTAGC
>JBHHVB010000140.1:0-1934 GCA_046754065.1 Gammaproteobacteria bacterium | reverse complement strand
ACCCATGATGGACTACAGTTTTCTGAACAAGGCGTTTGGTATCCTCAGCGACAAGCCCTGGCAAACAATGAACCAGGTATTGGCTCAATACGCTAAACAGCAGGAGAAAATCTCATCTGAGAAATTACGTCTGGATACCACCGTCTATGAAACAAATATTCATTATCCCACTGACTCATCATTGCTATGGGATAGTTTTCGCACTTTGGCCCGTTTAGGGTATGTTCAGTTGACTGTGTAAATGGCCTTAACGATTCTTAGCAGATTACACTTCTGCCTTGACTTCCAATCTGTCTTTCATTAACTTGTAAATATCGTTCTGAAGGATAGGGCTCTGCTGAAGAGCAACCTGAGCGTCAGGACGATGCCGAGACAGATGGCTCCGGTGCGATATTATCCGCTGGGGCTTTCTGCATTTCTGTCTTGGCAGGTAAGCGATAAACTTAATAAAACAGTTCCGCCGAAGGCGGGTTCCTTATTTATCACAGCGGCATACGATCTGCAAACTTGATCGCAAACTGGTTCATCGCTGAATTCCAGCACCTTATTGGCATTGTCCATTTTTTCGAGATATTTTCAAGTGCTAAATAAAATATCTTCATGACCGACGCTTCAGTAGGAAATGCTCCCTTTGTCTTGATAACCTTACGCAGTGAACGGTTGAGCGATTCAATTGCATTGGTTGTATAAATAGCCTTGCGGATGTCGGCTGGATAATCGAAGAATGGGATTATATTTTGCCAATGGCTTCGCCAACTCTTGCTGATCATTGGGTACTTGTCATCCCACTTTTGCCCAAATTCTTCAAGGGCAGTTTCGGCCATCTCTTCGGTTGCTGCTGTATAGATCGTCTTAAGGTCTGAGCACAGTTCCTTGCGGTCTTTCCAGTTTACAAAACGCACAGAATTGCGAACCATGTGGACGATGCAAAGCTGAATCTCCGTTTGCGGAAAGACTGCTTCAATTGCCTCAGGAAAGCCTTTCAGGCCATCTACGCATGCAATGAGAATATCTTTGACTCCGCGGTTTTTAAGTTCCGTAATAACGCCCAGCCAGAATTTAGCACCTTCTGTTTTAGACATCCAGATGCCCAGCAGTTCTTTATGGCCGTCCATGTTAACACCAAGGGCAAGGTATACAGACACATTGCTAACCTTGCCATCCTGACGGCATTTAACGACAATGCAGTCAAGAAATACTATCGGGTAGATCGCATCAAGAGGACGGTTCTGCCATGCCTTCACTTCCTCCATAATGCCATTGGTCGCCTGGCTGATCAAACCTTCGGAGACGTCAACCTGGTACATCTCAAGCAGACACGCCTGGATGTCACGGACACTCATACCGCGGGCATACATGGCGATTATCCTGTCGTCAAATCCCTTAAAATATTTTTTGCCCTTGGGAATAAGCTGGGGCTGATAACTGCCATTGCGGTCGCGGGGAGGAGTAAGTTCCACTTCATCATCGCCGAGAATAACCGTCTTTTTACCTCGACCGTTTCGGCTGTTGCCGCTGTTATTGCCTTTGGGGTCGTGTTTGCTGTAGCCGAGATGATCGTCCATCTCAGCGTCAAGACTACGCTCGACGATACGCCGTTTTAGGTCGGCAAATAACCCTGATTCGCCCCAAAACGACTCAGGACCGTCATAATCCCTGATTAATTCGTCAATAAGTTCCTGTTTACGCTTCTCTTCTGGTGTCTGTTTGGCCATAGTAAGTACCTTTCAATAAATAGGTTAACAAATCTATGACCATTTACACAGTTTATTTTACACCCTCTTCAATGGTAATGGAATTTTATGGTGCAAAGGATTATTTCGATTGTGATAAGGGGATATTTGTTACAGATGGTAAAATTCGTTCTGATGCGAAGAAAGTTGCGAAAAAACTTGGGATCGATATTTGTATTATTTCTTCAGAAGCCTCTATAC
>JBHHVB010000139.1:0-1977 GCA_046754065.1 Gammaproteobacteria bacterium | reverse complement strand
TCAGCAAAGACCACCGGCCAGATTTGAATCAGATGGTTGTGGGCGCCATTATCGACGATCAGGGCAAGCCGATTTGCTGCGAGATGTGGCCTGGCAATACGACTGACGTCAAAACACTGATACCTGTAGTGGATAGAATCCGGAAGCGGTTCGGCATCCATCGCTTTTGTATTGTTGCTGACCGTGGAATGATCAGCGCAGATACCATCAAAGAACTCGAATCCCGGAAGATTCCATACATTTTGGGTACACGCATGCGACGGGTCAAAGAGATCAAATCTGATGTGCTTTCTTACGGTGGCAGGTACCGTGAAGTTTATCCGGAGGGGTTAACCTCAAAGGATCCAGCACCATTAAAAGTCAAGGAGGTGCGCCACAACAACAAGCGCTACATCGTCTGTATAAATACCCGGCAGGCCCGGAAAGATGCTGCTGACCGAGAAGCCATTATTGCTTCTTTAAAAGATCAGCTGAAAAAAGGACCCAAAAGCCTTGTCGGCAATAAAGGGTATCGTAAATATCTGAATGTGGATAAAGACAGTGTCCGTATTGATCCCAAAAAGGTGAAATACGAGTCACGGTTTGACGGAAAATGGGTGCTTACGACAAACACGGACCTGCCGGCAGACAAAATCGCACTCAAATATAAAGAACTGTGGCAGGTTGAACGGATTTTTCGTGATGCCAAAACAATGCTTCACACCCGGCCTGTTTTTCATCAGAAAGATGAAAACATCCGGGGTCATGTATTTTGCAGCTTTTTAGCGCTGGTCTTGAGAAAAGATCTTGAACGGCGATTAAATGATGCTGGGCACATATTTGAGTGGTCTGATATCAAACAGGATCTTAAGGCGCTTGAACAGGTAACGATTGAAGAAAATGGCAGGCGCCTGTCCATCAGAAGCGATTCTAAGGGTGTTTGCGGAAAAGTATTCCAGTCGGTGGGAGTCGCAATGCCGCCTTCGATAAGGGAAGTCTGACCATGGGTGGAAATTCGACCGGTAGTGCCAAGAAAAATTTGACCTACTATAACGTATTGATTTTAAACAATATTAAAAAAACAACTGTCAAAGATCAGTTTAAGTGATCTAAAGGGCTCAACAATAAATAACTTCACATTTTTATTGGCGATAAAGAGTAGTTCCAGTTAGGCAAAGTATCATATTTTTTCAGTTGAAGCTGTTCCATTTCCCTATCTGAGACCTTTTGACCATTACTGTATCTCTTGCGAACCAATGTAGCTTTCACCTTTAATCCGGTTCCATGTTTTGGGTTTGTTTTCGTCGTTCTCATATATTTGAGTATTTTTTCGTAGCTATTCAGTGGTACCCCTTCCCAGTTATTACTGATAGCACTAAAGAGGCGATGTTCAATCGGGTTCCATTTTGATGCACCTGGAGGATAGTGGCAAACCGTTACATAGAGTCCGAACGGATCACACAGCTTGCGCTGGAGTTCATATTTCCAAGCTCTTGAGCGATATCCGTTACTGCCCCCAGCATCAGCCAGAACGAGAAGGCTTTTGCGTCCCGCATATCTTTTCGCTCCATCCTGCTTCCACCATTTGGCAATAGATTCCACCGCAAATGCCGGTGTATCATGATGAATGCCCACAAACATTGAACCCGTATTGGCCAGCATATCATAAATGCCATAGTTTATGGCTATTCCTTCGGCATATTGTCTGAAGTCGTGGTCTCCTACTTCAAAGGCTCTTTTGCGCCATGCCTCTCCATTGTTTTTAAAATCCCCTACCATCTCTTTCTTCTTGCTGTCCACACTAATAGTGGGATTGCCTTCATCAGCAAACTGAGTGCGAAGGAAATTGATGTGCTCAAACTGTTGGTTTCTCTGCGCTCGTGCTTCGGGTGTTTTATTCGCACCCAAGGCCCTTTTCTTGTGATTGACTTTCAGTGAATAACCGAGTTCTTTGAGCAGTCTGCCAACACTGGTCCGACTAACCTCCTTGATACCCAA
>JBHHVB010000138.1:0-2039 GCA_046754065.1 Gammaproteobacteria bacterium | reverse complement strand
ATTATAAAGGATTAAAGAGGTTTTGCCTTTTTTATTGGTGCAATATTGGGGCTAAGATGCTCTTACATGGACGAATGTGCATCACAGCGCTGAAGATTTCGAGAAAAAAGTTGGGTTATATTCCGATAGATTCGTTAACATGCGATCTGTAGTTATAACGGGGCAGGTTAAACCATAAACACGAGTTACAAGTAGGTTAGAAAGTAAGTATGTCGGTCGGCACGTTTTATAGTGTGACGCAATCGGCGTTGGCGGTATGAGAAAGGTTTAAGGTGGGCTATTGATAACAATGAGTATACTTTGGATGAGGGAGAGGACATGAAAAAATTGATATCGATGGTAATAGTGTTAGTTGGTATTTACGCAGTTGGACCGGTCATTGCGGAACCCTACGCACCATTGATGCCACTGAGCGATGAAGGGAAGCAAATAATGAAAGCGTCTGGGAAAACGGATGCACAGCGAGAAAAGGAAGCACCAACCAAAGACCAAATAGATATTTCTCCTTATCCTGGCGCCAATCTTAGTATGGCGGTCAACAGTAACGGGGCCTTGATTTCAGTGCAGCTTGTTTCTAAGGACGCACCGGATCGCGTCATCGAATGGTATAAGGAAAAGCTGGTTGGAAAAGGTTGGCAATTCGTTCCATCACTAGCGACGAAACAGATTGGTGAAGTTGTTGTTTTCGTAGAGACGAATAATTCTGCAGTCAATGCATTTGAGTCCATGAAATATCGTCAGATTCGGATAAGCGAAGTTAATAAACCCGATGATGTGGGTTTTGCAGGCATGTTTGGTGATCTTTCAGGAATAAAGACTGCGATTTCTATCCAGATTAAACCGATTATGTGAGTTTTTAGAAAGTTAAATCACCCCCGACAAAGCCTGGGGTTTATTCTGTGAGCGCCTCAAAGGCGTCGATAACACCATGCATCGCCTGAAGGCGGCCATTAGTCCATAAGCTTCATTTGGTTGTAACGTTCATCCTCAGCTTCCTGGTTTCGGATATATGCCCGCACCATCGCAAAGTAGCCGCGGGCCCAGAAGTTCTCGCCGGTGAAATTGCCTACACAGCGTATATCGAAATAAATTAAAAAATGAAATAGTGGCGTAACTTATTGATTATATGGTGGCCAGGGACAGAATCGAACTGCCGACACGGGGATTTTCAGGGCCAGTAAAATCAATAACTTACTGATTATCTTGAAACAGGGGTTCTTCGGTACAGTTGGGGATTCTTATGTTGATTCAATTGGTTAGTACAGGGTAGCCCAGATAGTGGAAACTGGGCGGTGTACCGCAAGTGTACCGAGGATTTGCGATAAGAAATGTTTATGAGGCGTAGTAATTTGTGCACGGCCTACCTGGCTGTTGCCTGAATCCTCGCCTTCAATGCTTCAATCGGAAACACTTCCTTGATGGCACTCATCGGCATACGGTTAAGCTGGCGAATGATCCCCGGAAGGGTCGGACTGTGCACACCACCCGATTCCAGAATGCTGTACTTGTAATGAAACGCCAGGTCATTCATCGAACCGAGTACACTTTTGCTGTTGGTGTTAGCGTATTCCACCTCGTCGTATTCTGAAAGTATCCTGGCCCGGTCCGTTTCTCCCAAGCCCTCATCGGAAAGCACACAACTCAGATAACCCTTGAACAGCTTGTCCAGTTCCCTGATCAGTGACCTCGCAACATCGGGTACGATGAAATTGAACAGGGATTTGTCATTAACGAACAGGACACACTTGCGCCGATCAATATGAATCAGGTTGGCGTGCCAGGGACCAAGATATGAAAAGCACGGTTCCTTGGTGTACGGGTCGGATTGCTTCAAACCCATTACCTTCTGGAGCTTTTTTGTGCATCGAATCAACTGCATTCAGAATTCGTGCCTCGCGTAACCAGTGTAGTTGACCCAACCGGATGTAAATGTAGTGAATCCGTCACAGACATCGAAAACCACATCAGAAACGAACAGGCTGTCGAAAACCCATCATGGATATCGAAAACCTTTCAATTCAGCAGCCACCGCATTACCT
>JBHHVB010000137.1:0-2041 GCA_046754065.1 Gammaproteobacteria bacterium | reverse complement strand
CACTTAAGTCCCGAGTTTGTGATCGATAGCAGGACAGTGATAATGTCGACTGCGTAACTTGCCGGTGTGGATAAAAAAGTCCTTGGAAAGAAGCCAACTCGTTAGAAAAACATCGGGAGGAAATCATCGATGTCCTTGATTTTCTGCTGACCGGATTTTAATTCGCCAACACAATAAGTGAGATAACATTTACCTAACGGGGTACTGGGGAAATACTTTGAACTCTACAATCAAAGTCGAAAGCATCAGGCATTGAAGGCAAAACCCGGGGCAGTTTTAAATGCAATTCAACATCAGTATGACGGGTTATAGATGGATAATAGCAGTTGCCTCTTATTATACAGCGAACACTTTCCCAAGGTATGATTCACCAGCAAAAAAAGTGATTAATCTATATTACAGGGTCTACATCAAATTGAAGCTTCTAGAATCTGCCATTGACCCCAATGATATAACTCTTATCCGTGGTTAGCTGGACTCCGTTGACTCGCTGGTATATCGGTTGCTGGAAGTAGGCAAATACCTGTACCGCTCGGGTTATGACAACATTGAGGCCGGGGCTCAGAAAAATGAATTCACCGCCACTGTCCTCTGGTTCCGCGTTATTGCCCTTGTCCTTGCCTTTGATTAGTGTGTTCAGTTGTACCATCAGCCCGACTTTTTGGTTGACAGCGTAATGATACCCTCCATCCAGGGTCAGATGATAGCCCGGTCTAAAATCTGCGCGTGAATTGATTGATTGTTGAATTTGTGCGGTGGTGAACCAGGACGAAGGTGAGCTGAGTGAATGATTATTATGGTACACACCAAAAATCGCATCGGTTGTCCCGCTACCGGGTTGTAGACTGCGTTCGGCTTCCTCACCATCATTATTGGTGACATCATAATTTCCGGTGGGTAATTTTAATCCGAACCTTAAGCCTATTTTATTTGTCGTGGGCTTGTATTTACCGGTAATCCTGATGTCTCCCAGATTGGTAAAATCCCATATTTCATCCTCTGCTGCCCCTTCGGGGTCATGGATATGTTCATGGAAGCGGTCAACGTACGGAATGGCGACAGAGATTCCCCAGTCCTGATTTACCGCGTGATCAATGGACAATATCCAGTTACGATTCTTTGTTTTTATTTCTGCATGTTCTACGCCCGACAGGTCATTGACTGAGATCCGGTCTCTGCCCTCTCGCAACTGGTCCTGCGGTATTGCTTCATACCGTAGACCGATGCGTGTACCAGCATTCGCCGATACACCCTGCACGTCCCACTGGGTATTGATAGAACAGAAGGCGCTGCCACAGCTGGCGTTAGCGTCGCCTATTATGGTGAATGTGAGCACCAGTCCCAATAATAACAAATGCCGATATTTTGTTTTTTGTATAGTAAACACACTTACCCTCACGCATTCAGGTTTGAAAGGGTCATTATCAATTAGGGAAAGCATATTTAACATGCGACTAATTGTCGCAGTAGAGTCAAGCCTAAATCAGACATTTCTTATATTGAATTCAGGTCATGATGTTGGACTTATCAAGTAAGACTGGAAAGTTTTCACATTAAAGCAAGAAACCTTGGAACATGCCTAGGCAACTTGCTGAATAACATAAATTTGAATTCATAGCACCCTGTTTTCAGGACTTTAACGTAAGCGCGCAACGAAAAACATCCTTTACAGATAAGTGATCCATTTTAGACTATGGACTCCAGTTATTAAGAAAGGAGTCGCCATGTCATCCCCACAAGCAATCGCACTTTCGCAGCTCACCGACAAACAACGTTTTTGGTATGAACACCTTGAGCGGGCCCGCGCAAGTGAAACGAGTCTGGCTGCATACGCCCGAGCACAAGACCTGCAGGTCAAAGCGCTGTATCATTACCAAAGCGTGTTACGTCAAAAAGGCATAGTCAAAACGGCAACCAGATTCACACGCGTTACACATGCATCCATTGTCGAGCACAGATCTGCCAATGACGCGGTGATCCTTTATCTGCGCAACGGTCACCGCGTTGAATTGCCAGTCGAGACTGTCGATCTTCATTGCTT
>JBHHVB010000136.1:0-2278 GCA_046754065.1 Gammaproteobacteria bacterium | reverse complement strand
AAGAACACCGATGGAAACACTCATCGATGGCAAGAAAATCTGGCAGGAAAAATTACTGAACTGAATTTGACCTGACAGTCACTCCGTCAGAATCGGTAACTGTCAGATCGAGTCTGAACTACTACACATAATGTCTGGATACTTACGTATTCCTTAGTAACAGCAATTAGGTAGACATTAATCGTGGAACAGACGTTGTTTCTGTAGTTCAACTTTATTCCATGACTTCATTTTCTTAAACACGCCGAACAAATGAGGAGACAATTCCTCCCTAAGATTACATAATAAATAATCCAAAGTTTTCCTTGCAGGATTGTTCGCAGTTTTGGCGAAGCTACAAAAATGCATTTCATGCAAGGAAAATCCAGAAAGTTTAAATAAGTTAGTAAGCGTTACTCTACAATACCACGCTACATGCTGTTTTCTAGTGAGCTCTCTATTAAATAGAATAAATAACGGGTTTGAATATGCTAACGCGTTTGGTGTCGTGCAAATCAATAATCCATTTGATTTCAAAAAGCTATGCAGGCTTATGATAAAAGAAGAAGGATCTGGGATATGCTCAATTATGTCGCCAAGCAATATAATATCAAATTCACCAATATCGAGTTTATGTGCGTCCTCCACTAAGGTAGAATAACACTCGCACCCAAGCTTATTAAGCCCATTAACACCGTCTTCTTCTAAATCAACCCCTACAAGTCTTTTTGCGACGCTCCGGATCCGGTAATGCAACGTCTGTTTTAAGTTTTCCGTAGTAAAATCACCTAAAAGTTGCACACAGCCTATATCTAATACGTCTGCGCCCTTGCAGTACCTGAGCACCATTTCTTCCTTACTACCAACCATAATCATTCATCTCTTTTCGTTTTTCGATTATCATCCAAACAAAGTATATTTTGGATAGGCTATAGACCAAAGGAATGAACCGAAAGTAAGAATATATTTTTATATGCCTATGAACCATTTTCAGTCTCACCTGCCCAATTGTTTAGGATCAACGAGCTGGGAGATTGGATCATGAAAGCGCCGAAAACGAACCTGTTGGACTGGCAGAAACGGTATGGAACGGAAGAAGCCTGTACTCAGGCGCTGGCGCAGCAACGCTGGCCGGAAGGGTTTCGTTGCCCGCGCTGCGGGCATGATCATGGATATGCCATCACCACGCGCCATTCCTACGAATGCTCCAAGTGCCATTACCAAGCCTCGCTCACGGCGGGGACGCTGTTTCACTCCACCAACCTGCCCCTGACCAAGTGGTTCTGGGCGATCTACCTGGCGGCCTCGGACAAGGGTGGAATTTCTGCCGTGCGCCTTGCCAAACAAATCGGGGTTTCCTGGATCACGGCCAGCCGGATGCTGCGCAAGATCCGCATGGCCATGGGACATCGGGACAGCCTCTACCGGCTGCACGATCTGATCGAGATTGACGATGCCTTGGTGGGTGGTCATCGCAGTGGGGGAAAGCGCGGACGCGGCGCCGAGAGCAAAACCCCGGTGCTGGTGGCGATTGAGAACCGGGACAAATGTGCCGGGTTTATCGCGATGCGGCAGGTCTGCGCCGTCACCCGTGAAACGGTGGCTCAGTTTGTTCAACATCATCTCCCACCCAGTCAGTTGGTGCGTAGCGATGCGCTGGCCTCCCTGGTGGAGATTGGCAAGACACAGCACCATGCCGCGCGGCTGACGCCGCCTAACAAGGCAGGCGAATGGCTGCCGTGGGTGCATATTGCCATCGGCAACCTCAAGACATTTCTGCTGGGTACCTATCACGGCGTATCGTCTAAATATCTGCAAGAGTATCTCAATGAGTTCTGCTATCGCTTCAACCGACGTGAGTGGGAGACCGAGTTGCCATTACGCCTGCTGAACGCATGTCTGACGCTTACTTAAGTTAAACTGAAAATAGTTTAGAGGCATAATTTACAATGTTCGTTTTGTCTCAGTTAACGCACTTATTCCCCAGTATGGAATCGCTATGACTACGATAAATATCGTAAATAGTGAGATAGGAATCGAGGCAAACTTTTTCCAAAGTGGCATGTCTAATGACCAGTTTTTCATGAAAACACCAATGAGAAAAAGTGGGAATTGTGTTAAGAAACGTTTCACACCCAAGCGTCTGGATAGCACAACCATCCTATTTTTTGTGGCCATAATAAATTTTGTGAGTTGCTTTTGTATGGAACCACCAATTGGCGCCTGATCATGGAATAACCATGAGTTTTTTGAATAAACAATATTTACTCCACGCGCTTGTATCCTAAGGGATAGATCC
>JBHHVB010000135.1:0-2306 GCA_046754065.1 Gammaproteobacteria bacterium | reverse complement strand
ACGGATCAATCTGACTTTTCGTTATATTATTCCGGAGTTCGATGTCAACGAGTGACTTGCGTGATATCAAACCATGTGTTTTTAGCGAAATCGACCTTTCAAGCGATTAATTCGCTGTTTGTGGGAAGCGATTGTCTCTTCAGTTGTAAAAGAAATTGATGAAAGTTGTTCTGGTTAACGATACGTTCAATGCATACCACTGGGGATGTACGGCAACAAGTCGGGCGCTCAGCGGCGAAATCCAGGCTTTGGGTTACGATATTAAATACTTGCCAATAATTGATATCTACAACGCGAAGATGTTGCCGAAGAGTGTGGCAGACTTTAACGATCGAAATTTTTTTTTTAATGCTGTGCGCAGTGACCCGGGTCTGTTCGAGCGAATAGGTGAGGCAGACGTGGTTGTTATCAATGGTGAAGGAACATTGCATCATCTAACCGATTCTGCGGTAAAACTGCTGTTTCTTGCGTATGCCGCAAAAAAATATCTGCAGAGACCTGTGCAGATTATTAATCATTCCGCCTATCCCGCTAACCGGTTCACTGTCCATGACAACGAAGCTGGCTCACTTTATTCAAGCATATATAAGTTGATGGATTTTATTGCTATCCGCGAGCCTATCAGCCACCGGTTGATGGGGCAATTTGGCATTAAGGCACAATTATCATTCGATTGCCTTCCGTTAACAGTGAGAGAATTCTATCCCCGGGCAGTCACCGACAAGTTGAACTATATTGTAATCTCGGATTCCGTGGCTTTCCCCGTATCACTGATAGGTGCGCTTGTGAATTACATTATTTTTCTGTTAGGGAGTGGCTTCGAAGTGAAGATACTTACCGGGGCACGCAATTACGAAGCAGCGGACAGTGGAAGATTCCTTGCTGCGCTGAGGCATTACGGAGAAATCGGCTATGAGCTGGTCGAGGCAGGTTCGTTGCAGTCATGGCTGGACTGCATAAGCCGCTCAAAATTACTGGTTTCCGGTCGTTTCCATCATTCGATCGCTGCCGCCTTTCTCGGTACGCCGTTTGTACTGATGGAGTCCAATACACCAAAGAATCAGGCATTGGCAGAGATTTTTAATATTACGCAGCCATTATCGTATAGCAGTTCCGATTTTGGTGCCCAGCTGGTAGAGCGCACGAAAACTGTGTTTGGTTCGACGCTGCCTGCTGCTGAATTGCTGACAGAACTACTTGCTCGCGCGCATAATAATTTTGATGGTTTGCGAAAATTCAAGCGAGCGCTTGGACAATAAAATTGTTTACGTCGCTACTTTCTAAAAAGTGTGCCGAATTTGTACTCATAGTCCGGCTTTTTGGAAAACTCGGGTAGCGACCAATTAGCATATATTCCCGGTTTTGGTTCGTTGATCGGCACAGTGACGCGACGGTCCAGCCAAGCATTGTGGATAGACTCGAGATATTTGTTATGAATGGCTGATACCCTGCACGCTGTAAATCAGTTTTGATTGTGTCCTCATGAAAAGCGGACAAAATCAGCCATTCGGTGTTGTAGTTTGCAATGCTATCAATTGTTCGGGCCTGTTCCTGACATGGGACATAAACCAAGGCATTCAGTAAAAAAACAATGTCGTAGGTGGCTGTAGATTTAAATTCTGAGAAACTTGATGGAGAAAGGATGGAGACATGCCGGGTTACTTCCTCTGCTAAATAAACTTCTTGATCTGATGACCTAAAATAACTGGATTCTTTAGCATGCATACCATTCAGGATTGCTTTGGGATAGTGTGCCCGTTTCGCCATGCCTAGAAAGGCAGGATTAATGTCTGTGGCTTCACAGGTAATATCTATAGTTTTATCGAATTTTCCCAGGAGATAATAGATAACGAAAGAATAGACTTCAGCTCCAATTGAACAGGCATGGAAAAGGATCCGATAATGCCGTTTTTGACTCTTGGTCAATTCCCGCAGCAAGGTTGTATACAGAGGTCTGTTGCGAAAAAAAGCAGTTGTTCCGATGGAAAAATCGGAACTGGGGCGGAGACGTACAGGCGGTTTCCTAAAATGGTATTCGATCATTCAATCAGGATAGCAAGTGCATTTTATTTATTTTAACAAAAGACATCCCACAACTGGGAAATCGGAAGCCAGTAAATAAGGGCTAAACAGTGCAAGCTGCTAGCAGCCGAAATGAACAGTGAGAAGACGAGGGTTCTCCGTAATTATTTCAGTGTTATTTATGATTTTCCGTTTTCTCTATGCAGTGTCCGCTCTGGGTAAGTTCGGACAGCAAAAGAAGGCTGTCGCAATCGATCTTGTGCCTCTGCCTGCATATATTGAGT
>JBHHVB010000134.1:0-2315 GCA_046754065.1 Gammaproteobacteria bacterium | reverse complement strand
TAATTGCTTGCCGTGTCAAACGCAGCAAGCTCGAATAGGTAGATACCTGCACTATCAATACCTACTTGAGTTAATGTATCATCTGGGAGTATAACTTTACCCCGCCCCACCCCCCAACGCAAATGATAACCGGCGAGGTCTTTTTCGCTGTTTGGATTCCATGTCACGGTTACCGTATCTGTGTACAAGGTGTCGATCGGGATTCCGGAAGTATCCCACAATTCTTGATCAAAAAAAGAAAAATCGTTTGTGAAGCCTGTATAAATAACATCCTGACCGCCGGATTTGCCCTGAATTAAAAGATTTCGGAAACATGCAGGGTTTCGGTATGCCCCGAAGCCGATACAGCCTTCTGCGAAAGATACGGGCGTCCGGACTGCATCAGCAATGATCGAATCCGAGATAGTGATAACCGCTGTTGTCCAGCCACTTGTATTGATCAAAGATTCCGGACTGTATGAAACTTCCTGATTCACATCGCCTTTCGTATAGTAAATGCGCGTTCCCCAGGTATCAGAACCGAATTGAATATAATAGAACTCAGTGGTCGGTATATTCACAGATGGCGTGAATAGAATAAAAAAGTTAGCCGGCTGACTGTCCGACTTGAACTCAATACTAATAGTCACATCACTGAATTTATGCTTAGTGAGCAAAGCGTACTCATCGCCCTGACCGCTTTCAGAGCATAATTGCTGCGCCCAGCATAGAACAGGCATAAAAATAATAAACAGCGCCCGATTTATTTGCCCTCGAAACATCATTGCCAGTCGCATTTTCCTTTCATGTCTGTCTATCGTTTCGAGCATTTTTAAATCCAGAGTTTAATCGCTAACCCTAAGCCACCAATAGGTATTCCCAGTAACTGCCATGCGCGCCAGATATACCAGGGTGGCCGCACAACGCTGTGTATCCGTAAAAGTAATTCTCCATGGCCGAGATTATACCCTACCCAAAACAATCCCCAGTAAACAAGAATAGCTGAAACTGTAAATAAGTAAGTACCTTGCCAGCCGAGAATTGCAAGCGTCTCTGGTAAGAAAAAAACGTGAATGAACGCAATTATCCAATCGCGCGTTGCCCAACTTGCCTTGTGCGCTTTCAGCCAATTCGGATTGCGACCGTTTATACGGTCTTCCCGAGCGCCGGCATACATCAGCCAGAAATTCAGGATGAGACAAAATATCAAGAATTCATTTTAGGATTTCCAACCTTGTCAATCATTTCTTCTATGTGTTTCGTTTCGAAGTCTATCTTGGGATAATATTAAATAAGAACCAGCCGGTGTAATAATATACGTACTCTACTTTGTTTTTTTGTTTCGCAGGTTAAACCAATGTTATGCCGCCTTTTCATAGTGGCAGTATCCCTTGTGATAATCTATCAATAGCAACCTTACACCACTTTTCATTTATTTCTATCCCTATCGCCTTGCGCCTTAATTGTTTCGCAGCCAAAACCGTTGTGCCGCTTCCCATAAACGGGTCAAGTATTAGGTCATTAATATTCGTATATTCTTTTATTATCTTTTTAATCAAACGAATTGGTTTTTGACTTTTGTGTCCATAAAATTTTTCCATAGCAAAATTAGCGGAAACGGTTGAATTAATCCTGTGCCCCCTAAATACTTTTTGTTTTTTTTGCCCATTTCTTTCATAAATAAAATCATATTGATTTGCCGCACCGGTAATTTTGTCCCAGACGTGTCTGGCATCAAAGCATAAAGGGAATTCTTGTTTCGCTGACCAAAAGACAAATTGCCTACAAGCAAATTTTCTTAAAATACTTATTGCTTCTGGATTATATTTATATTCATCAACATAGTAATCTGGATATGGTGGGTCGGTAATTATTACATCTGGCACAAGGCTTCCCATTATATCCAAACAATTAGCATTATAAATAGTCACATAGTCGTCTTGGTAGTAGGGCGGCGGTATAACAAGCGTATCAACTTGACGCTTGCAGCCGTCATTCTTTCGGGTTCTTTTCTTTTCTAAAGTATCTTGCAATTTTCACGTTCCTTTGTGTTTACACGCGCAAGTTATACGCCGTCCGTTGGACGGACTAAATATAACCCTGTCCATAACATTTTTCACACTGTTTTTGAATTAATCGCGTTTCTGTAGCAGGCGTCGGAATGGTCTTGATATCAATTTTGTGTTCATAGCCAATCCGATGGCCATTCTTCCCATTTCCGACCGCACCTGGAACACTCACATTTCAACGTTGCCATAAAAAGCCCCTGGTCGTATCTTATACCTTCGGTTTCCTGATAGCCGCATGACGGGCACTTGAAAACCCGCAAAGAATCT
>JBHHVB010000133.1:0-2424 GCA_046754065.1 Gammaproteobacteria bacterium | reverse complement strand
GCTGTTCAAAATCGTTCCTGACGATTTTGTCAGCCATAAATCCAGAGGGTTGAATAGATTGAGGCCGGAAGGATAGATATTTCAGGCCTCTCCAACCTCCAGTTTTCAGCCTTGATATGCTTGGGTGTTGCGCTTATTCTCCCTATACTTCGAATATCAGGTGTATCTACTTATTTCTTGAATATCATATCATTGGCTGGATGCAATATATTTAATAATGAGGGGTATCTATATCAGTGTTACCTGATTCTGCATCACCGCTACATCAACCCTTTAGATTAGCTAGGACCTGGTCGATACAAATTTTGATGACGATATCGATTAATAACTATATTTACGGGGTGCTCCATCATGTCATTTATAAATTTCAACTCGAAGTTAAACCGAGTTATTTCGCTGCTGTTTCTGAGTATTATTATCACAACGAGTGGCTTTGCGTCAGACAATAGATATAAACAACGTGATTACCATAAATTTAATCCTGTCATTACACAGGTGTTGGTTGATTTTGATGCAGGCTCAATCGTTATTCATGGTAAACATCTGGTTGATGATGAAGATGCAGTGCCACCACGGGTAAGCCTTGGAGGCCACAATCCTGGATACACGCTTGTAGTTGATAGTTACAGCGGAGATGTGATTTATGCAAGCTTGCCACCGGGTCTATTGGCAGGTGACTATCTGTTGTCAATATCACCTGATGATGAGGATAAAGATCATAAATATACGATAACCTATGGGCTCACCATCGGCACTGTTGGTCCTCAAGGAGAGCCGGGGCCTCAAGGTCCAATGGGACCACAAGGATTAAAGGGAGACAAAGGAGACCAGGGATCAAAAGGTGATCAAGGGCCGAAGGGCGATTCGGGGCCTCCCGGTGCGGATGGAAAAGATGGACTACCTGGTGCAAAGGGAGATAAAGGTGACCAGGGACTGCCAGGAGAGCAAGGACCAAAGGGTGATCCGGGACCTCCCGGTGCGGATGGAGAACCGAGTCCACTTGCAGCGCTATCCTGTATACAGGGTCAAACGATCCGCTTTGACGGTGCATCATGGCAGTGCGCAGATAGCACAGGTCCCATTACCCCTTCCATTCCGCTATGTAGTGACCTGACAGGAAACGCGCCTGTGCCGGGAGGAGCGGTTGCCCAGCTTATTGGTGGTAGACCAGCAGATCAGTACTATGCCCTATACGGATTCGATGTAAAGTTTAATGGTGCTAATACTAATTCAGAGTGGCTGGGTTTATCGGGGGGTGGCATTAATTTTAATGATATTGTCTGTTATGATGCTGACCTCCAAAAAGTCATAACGATGCCTTCCTATCCTGAATACATACCTTTCCAGCTTAGGCTACAACCTGGAATTATTCCCAATGTCTCAACAGCTGTAACGCAACCACGAGCGAAAGTGTTCATTGATAAATTTACAATCGCATTGAACGCCATAATGTTACAGTCAGTATCAAAAATTACCGTTAGTGATTTAATCATAAACAATGGGCAGCCTGAACCGCTAATAATTGAAATTGAGCGTGCGCGGCTCAGTAGTGACACAGTATTTAAAGACTGGGTTGATGATCTATTGACAGGGAAGATTGTAGAAAAGTCCGTGACAATCCAATCACTGACTCAATTACTCACCCCTGTGCGTTCCCTGGAATTTACACAATGTAAACCCGTTAGCAAGTATGACCTATATCCGGAAAATAGTGTGATTAAGGAAGTGATAAAGCTAAAGTGCGGTACCGTTCAATTGGTTAATCTCACCACACAACAGGATGAGGTTGCCAAATGGATAAATGACATGCTGACGAATGGTACATCAAAAAGAGATATTGCTATAACGATATACGATGCAATTGGTGATCCAAAACAGACAATGACATTTCTTGGCAGTGAACCAGTAAAATATCGCTTTCAAGGTTTCGATGGTGCTAGCAACATTCAGGCCGAGGAGACTTTAGAGTTTTTATATGACAGTGTGCAGTAGTTTGTATTTAGAAAAGTCGTATCATGCCAGTTGTTGGTTCTGCTGTGTCTGTGTTATCTATATGCCAGCGTCATCAATTGGTTGTAGATATTTTTAATTAGGATTATTCGGTTACATCAACAGGTTTAACTAAAAGGAATCAATTATGCCAAACATAATTGTAATTAATCCGTTTGAAGTACCTCAAGGAAGAGAAGAAGAGGCTTTATCAATGTGGGAGTCATTTGCAGACTATTTCAGGAAACAACCGGGTTATATTTCAACAAGGCTGCGTCGCGCGATCAACCCTGATGCAAAATTCTATTTCGTAAACGTCGCGGAATGGGAATCACAGGCGGCCTTTCAGGCCGCACTCGAAAACCCTGACCTGGCTGAAGTGGCGTATTTGCCCCCAACAGCAAACACCGTGTTGATGTGACGCCAGCCAAACGC
>JBHHVB010000132.1:0-2496 GCA_046754065.1 Gammaproteobacteria bacterium | reverse complement strand
TATGATTGAGAAATGTCCATCATTGTGCAGGGTATATTGAACCTCTCCCGAGGTGTAAAGCGGATTCAGGTTCTATATTGGGGATTACAGACGATTATTGATTATACTCAGCGTCAGTTTTCTTCGTTGCAGTGTGGATGGCTTGCTTGGTATCATCGATAACGGTATGGGCTCGTTCGATTACCCGATCCGCAAAGTCCGGTTTGTTGCTAAACGGATTGCTCAATAGCGGTGCATCCTTGCCAAAATTGATGCCTAAAAAGAAGGCTGGAATACTGCCGAGCAATGCGCCTTTAACAAACTTATTTTTCATCCTTAATCCCCCTACTAAAATGTCGAGATATTTCCCGGGGTACTATTCCTTGGCTCATTTGCCTGCAATCTGAACCAATGAAGTGGTTCATACCTGCAAAAAAGAGCGCTAATGGATATGTTTATACGCCAATAACCGGGATTTGGCAATAGATTATTCTTTCATAACAGTTCTTTATGTTGTATAGCTGTAAAATAACAGTGCAAAGCAGTTATAACTTATTGTTTGTTTATGCAGGGTCGGAAGTTAGTGTTAGCTGATAATCTGCTGAGATTTCATGCAGAATATCCGCAAGCAACCGGGTTGCGGGACCTGTATTGTCTGGTCGTCCAAATACCAGATTGAGATGGGCACGCCTGGTTTGGCCGGCGTCCAGTGGTAACCGTTTAAGATCGCCGGTTTTCAACTGATCTGCAATTCTGTGCCGTACAATCCAGCCGAAGCCTAAACCATTACTAATCGTTGTGATTGCTGTCTCAAAGCTGGATACCGTCCAACGTTGAGCCGATCCCAGCCAGCCGCTATCGCGCGGATGTCGTATGCCGGAGTCTCTGATGACCACTTGCGTTTCCCGGCTCAGGTCTCTGGCAGTTACTGTTCGTTCGAGCTTGTGGAGCGGATGGTCAGGATGCGCAACAGCTAAAAACTCTATCTCAACCAGGTTATTGCCAAGAAATCCTTGCGGAATCCGCGCGCCAATCGCCAGATCTGCGCTGCCATCTAGCAATGCGTCATCAGTACCGGACAATACCGCCTCTTTTAATACGACACGAGTACGATGACTAAGTGGTGCAAATTGCTTTAATGCAGCCATGAGTAGCTGGACTGGAAACGCAGCGTCGAAAACCACGTTGATTTCGGCTTCCCAGCCTTGCTCAAGATGGGACGCCAGTTGCTCTAGCTCTAAAGCATCACTGGTGAGTTGTCTTGAACGTTTTAACAGGGCATCTCCTGCCTCGGTTAGATGGGCCTTGCGCCCAATGATTTCTAATAGTTTTACCCCTAGATGTTCTTCCAGTTTTGCGACGTTGTAGCTGACCGAAGATTGGCTCCGGTGCAGATGTTCAGCAGCTTGAGAGTAGCCGCCATGATCAATAACGGCCTGTAGCGCTCGCCACTGTTCTAGTGTGGACCTTGGAATCATCTATAAAATATATCGAAAAAATAGATAATAACAAGCAATATTATACGCTTTTATATCTAAAAATAATATTGATAATGCTAGTCACTTATTTAAAACCGAGTAAGGAGAACAAGTAATGGAAAAAGTAATTTTTCTAGTTGGTAGAATACTCATCGGTCAACTATTTTTGTTGGCTGGCATCAACAAGATTTTTGATATTGCAGGCACACAAGGCTATATGGAAGCAATGGGTGTCCCTGGTGAATTATTGCCTTTGGTCATTATTCTTGAAATTGGTGGTGCAATAGCCTTGATCGTCGGTTGGAAGACTCGCTGGACAGCCGGTGCATTGGCGGTATTCAGCATTTCAGCCGCTTTTGTATTCCATGCTAATTTTACCGATCAGGTTCAGATGGTAATGTTTATGAAGAACATTGCGATTGCTGGTGGTTTGATGTTTATCGCAGCACATGGAGTGAGCCGTTACAGCCTTGATGGTCGTTTGGCAGGCCGCAACCGGTCTCAGCAAAAAAGAGATACGACAGGCGCTCCTCCACTTCAGGGCACGACATCGTAAATGAAAAATGATGTTTAAACAACACTGCCCCGCCAAGGGCGGGCAGTGTTGTTAATTTCCGATCTGAATATTTCATCCGCGGAAAAGGAGCAGATAATGGGGTTGTTGGTTAAAGGAGTCTGGCATGATGCATGGTATGACACGAAGAAGTCTAAAGGTGAGTTTGTCAGGGAGTCATCGCAATTCCATCACTGGGTTACTCCAGATGGTAGTGCAGGGCCAACGGGAGAAGGTGGGTTTAAGGCCGAGCCGAATCGGTACCACCTTTATGTTTCACTGGCATGTCCGTGGGCTCACCGCACGTTAATATTCCGGAAGTTGAAAAATCTTCAGGACATTGTATCAGTCTCCGTGGTTGAGCCACATATGCTTGAAAATGGTTGGGAGTATGCGGAATCTGAAAATGGAACGACTGATACGGTAAACGGATTCAAATATCATTATCAGCTATATGCGAAGGCCAATCCGGGCTATTCAGGAAGG
>JBHHVB010000131.1:0-2526 GCA_046754065.1 Gammaproteobacteria bacterium | reverse complement strand
CAGGCCTTCCGGGATCGCCGCCTGAGCCAGAATTATCCCATATTGTATCTCGATGTATTAGGCGACAATTAACCTGTCCGGTTTGACGACAATTATGTTGACCGGTTGAGTGACAATGAAAGATAAGTACTTTAGCCCTAAAAAAGAGGAGCAAGTACTTGTCTGGACAACATATCACTCGAATACAGGAGAATCTTTACATGAAAAGTCGTCAGTCAGGTTTAACCCAAGAAACAGCAGCAGCAAAAGCAGGTGTCAGCATACGCTCAGGTCGCCGGATAGAAAAAGGTGAGCACCAGCTTAAGCAAGATCGCCAATGGAGGACAAGAATAGACCCACTGAAAAAGGTTTGGGACTCGGAGTTGGTACCATTATTAGAAAAAGAAGCGACATTGACGGGGTTAACATTGTGGGAGCATTTGGATGATAAATACCCTGAGCAATACCCCTACCATTTATTAAGGACGCTGCAAAGGCGGGTCAAACATTGGCGCGCCACCGAAGGTCCTGTCAAGGATGTGATTATTCGGCAATCTGTTCCTGTTGGTCAGCAAGGGTTATCTGATTTCACTCACCCACGAACACAGATCACCATTGCAGGTAAGATTTTCAAACACTTGTTGTACCAATATCGACTGGCCCACAGTGGCTGGCGAGACGTACACATTGTTCAGGGTGGTGAGAGTTATTCTGCACTGGCCGATGGTTTGCAAACTGCATTGCACAAGGCAGGTGGTGTGCCTATTGAGCATCGCACAGACAGTTTAAGTGCTGCTTATGTAAATACCAGTGAGAAGCGACAATTCACCGAGCTATACAAGGCACTATGCGAACACTATGGTCTCAGGGCGACGACCAACAATCTGGGTGTTAGCCATGAAAATGGGGCCATTGAGACAGCCCACCGTTCCATTAAACATCGCATCGAGCAGGCAATCAAACTGCGCGGATCAGCTGATTTTGCAAGTATCAGTGACTATCAGTGTTTTATTGATCAGATAGTGAGCAGGCTAAATCGGCGATGTAAGAGTCGTTTTCTCGAAGAACAGCGGGCATTAAAACCTTTACCCCGTTATCGCTTTATCGATTACACAGAACTGAGTGTAAAAGTCACCACCAGTGCGACCATCACGGTGAAGCGAGGATTGTATACAGTGCCTTCACAACTGATTGGTGAAAACTTAAGGGTCCATCTGTATCACGATCGTCTGGAATGTTTTGTTGGACAAACAAGAGTCATCAAACTACGTCGGGTTTATCCTGCGACACCCACAGGTCGAGCACGACAGATCAATTACCATCACATCATCCATGCCTTGGCCGCCAAGCCACAAGCCTTTCGTTTTTCACGTTTCAGGGAGGATATCCTGCCGAATAGAAAATACCGGCAATTATGGCTATTAATCGAGCAACAGCTGCCCCCCAGAGATGCCTGTAAGTGGATGGTCAGTGTATTGCGATTTGCTGCAGATTATGATTGTGAGGGTACTTTGAGCAACACGCTTTTGCAGCAGCAGGAAAAACGGGGACGATTACCCACACTGAAAACGATACAGGCTCGCTACTTACGACATACAACACCCCCTGATATTCCCATACGCCAACATCAAGTCGCTGATTATGACCAATTGTTACGGGGACAATGGGAAGCACAGGGGGTTCCCCATGTCTGAAGCATTGGCAATGATGCTAAAAAACCTCAGATTGCCTGCCTTCGGGCAGCATTATCAAGACTATCAGGAACAAGCTGTTGAAAAGTCATGGGGACATGGTCAGTACCTGTCTAAATTATGTGAACAGGAAGTCGCACGCCGTTACCAGGTGCGCATCCAAAACTGGACAAAAGAGTCCAGGCTTCCTCGTGGTAAAAGCTTTGCAACACTGGCTATCAGTGAACTGCCAAAGGCGATTCAACAAACAGTCATCAGCCTTAAAGACAACACACAGTGGGCATTACAGGCTGATAATGTATTGCTCATTGGTCCTTCCGGGGTCGGTAAATCACATATTGCTGCCGCATTAGGTCTGCATCTCATTGAGCAGGGTATTCGGATCAAATGGCTACAGGCAACCGCACTGGTGCAAATGCTACAACAGGCAAAGCAGGATCTGGACTTGATGGGTGCTATGAGCAAACTGGATAAATACCGGGTGTTGATTATTGATGATATCGGATATGTGAAGAAAACGGATTCTGAAACCCAGGTACTGTTTGAATTTATTGCACATCGTTATGAAAGTGGCAGCTTGATCATTACATCCAATCAGCCTTTTAGTCAGTGGGATCAGATATTTCCTGACACATTAATGACGGTGGCTGCTATTGACCGGATCATTCATCATGCATCCATTATTGAAATCGATGGGCAAAGTTATCGGAAAAAACATAGGAGGAAATCTTAGTTTCTACAGGATACTCAACCGGCCATCTTAATTGACGCCAAACCGGACAAGATAATTGACGCGAGACAGCCCGCTTGGCGCAGGAGATGGCGCCAGTGCAGCGGCTGATGCAGGTGCCGGGTG
>JBHHVB010000130.1:0-2538 GCA_046754065.1 Gammaproteobacteria bacterium | reverse complement strand
TTGTAATTCTTCACATCAACAAAGCCACCGTTCTTCAGTACAAAGTCGATTTCCCGACCACCGCCCAGCTTACGGCCGATTTCGGCAATGTCATCAGCATGACTGACAGCATATTCTAACTCAAAGCGCGAGCCTTTCACTGTTTGCCAGGCGCCATTCGCCAGGTTTTGTGCGATCTTCTGCGCGCCGGGAATGTCGGCTATCTTGAGAAAGTGGAGGACCAGTTGGCCGCCATCATCAAAGCGGTTAAGAACCCGCAGCAGATGTTGGCCGCCCTCCCGTCCAATGTGGGTAACGGCGCGGCTGACGCTGCTGTACAATTGCCCGGCTTCATCCCCATATCGGAGCCAACCAACTGAAGGCAAGACTGGCAAGAGACTAACAGCATCCACCGCCAGCCATCCTGCATTACCCCAGGTAGGATTGGCGGCAAACTGATAGGCACTGATACCAAAGAAAATCGCATCAATGACGTCCCAAGGAGTGTGCCCCGTTGGGTCGGTGAAATTGAGGGGGCGGTTGTTAACGTAACTGTAGCGGTTGAAGCTTTGGGGGTTGGCGGTGTCAGGAACCAGCGTATCGGCGCTGGCAAAGCGGCCAATGCCGGTGTTCTTATATTAACCGGTTCATCTCGGCTGATTCAATTATACCCGAACCGGCCGACCCGCAAAGCTATAATCGCTACGCCTACGCCAGAAACAATCCTCTCAAATATGTTGACCCAACGGGTCATTGCATTGTTCAATATTCTGGCGACGTGCGGATGAATGAGGGCCCTTATGGGACGAGTGGATTATGCCCGAATACAAAAACCCCACTTCAAGAGGGTCACGCTGCAATGGATGAATACCATGCATCTTTGGTAGAACCTCCTGACTACCCAATTTATAACACCTTACTTGATAAAAAACATCCTTGTTCCCTCACCTTGAATGAATGTTTCTATTATAGAGATCGTCAAGGGACACGCTACAATTTTTTGAAAGACTTTAATGGGTACGGTGAATCAAATCCTATTCCAATTGATGAATTTAACCAATTATTGACAGGTGTCGCTGGTGAATTGTATCTTCACGACGTGGATTCTCCAGGGTTTAAGGGGGATAGAAAAGGTTATGATACGCCATTTTACAATGGCGGCGGAAAGGGAGGAGATGAATCAAAATCCTGGCCCCATGACCAGAGAGTATGCATTGAATCCATCGGTTGTTATGGCAGATCTGAGATTAATTACTTTGCTCAGGGCATGTGGTCTGCAGCTGCTGGAGAAAGTCTAACAACTGCAAAAGTAATCGCGTGGGGGTGGAAGGAGTTAAGTTATGGAGAAAGCCCATCAGAAGAAGTTTACTTTTGGGTCGAATACGGTTACAGGTATTATGAAGATAAGGCAAGGTACTGGAATGGCCTACAATAGAACCGATCCTGACAAAGGAAAAGCTCTACTTTTGCTAAATATATTCCTCATCGTCTCTCTTGCTTGGTTATTGCCAAGCTGTGGTTCGTCATCCCCGGAATATTACGAAAATCAGGAATGGAATTTTAGCCTCGAATATCCGAATAATTGGGAATTGAACGAAGACAACCGGGTAGCAAATGATTTTTCCTTGCAAGTAACGAAGGGTTTACTTCGAAATAGCAATGCATGGATCTATTTATATGTTTCGCTTCCACAAGATTCTCCTCCTGAATTAGAAACTGATATGGAAAATTACATAGAAATCGTTACCAGGGAGACACATCAGTCTCTGGAAGTGATTCAAATATCAGATGTCATTGATGATGGAAGTTATAAAATGATTTGGGCAACGGTATCTGTGCCTACTCTTTCACTTGCTGAAGACTCCCCAATTAATCAAATGGGGGAAAGAACAGAAAATGTGTCACAAACGATTAATATCTATATTTTGCGAAACAGTCAGGGGCAAGACATTGTCGTGGAAGTTTACAAAGGTACGGACGAGAGTTTGAACGCGCAAGCTGACGAGATTGTTAAGAGCATTCAGTTCATCAATGAATAATTCTGCTGACAATGAGATAGCATCTTTAGCACATTAACAATAGAAGCCCGATGGCTGTTAAGATGCTCATTCAATTGGTACTTGGCGCTGCGAGACCCAAAATTTGATAATGGTCAGTTGACAGCCGTCACATAGCCGCAGTAAACTAACTTCACCCCAAGCGGAAAAGAGAGGTGGTGGGTTTTCACCCCCGCCCTCTTTTCCAAACAGGGCGGGGTGGCCAGGCCAGAATGTTCATGTTAAGCAGTCAGGGCTAGAATACCCTGGCGCAGTTCGGCGACCAACGCCCGTTGGCTGCCATTTAACGTCTCCGATTCCAGAGCGTCTACCAGGGTTAACAGACGGCCGTTGCCATTATTTAGCCCCTTTTGTCCAGAACCATTGGCTGCAGTTGGCTGGTCAGGTAACTGGTTCAAGGGCAAATCCAACCGTTCCTCAATAACCGCCATGGCCGCGTAATAATCGGCGGCCACCGTTTGGTCATGCACCCGGGCGTAGACCATGGTCGAGTTTAAGCGGC
>JBHHVB010000129.1:0-2562 GCA_046754065.1 Gammaproteobacteria bacterium | reverse complement strand
TGTTAATGAACACGAACAGGGCCTCGCCATAGGGGTCTAATTGCAACTCATCCTGTGAATCGCCCCGGTTTTTCCGGAGGGTGGTTAGTTTGAGTCATGCCGCCTTGGCAGACTCTTCACCATTATCATAATACTGCTGTTCGAATTCAACGGGTGAAATATTTCCAATGGGTTCAAGCAGTCGTCTGTTGTTAAACCATTCAACCCATTCCAGGGTGGCAAACTCCACATCATCAATGGTTTTCCAAGGTCCTCGCTTCGGATTTCGAATGACTTCGGTTTTGTACAGGCCGTTAATGGTTTCAGCCAGGGCATTATCATAAGAGTCACCCACGCTACCCACTGACGATTCAATGCCGGCATCCGCCAAGCGTTCACTGTAACGTATCGACAGATACTGGCTGCCGCGGTCACTGTGATGAATCAGGTTCCGGGTATCTCTACGGGCCCAAATGGCTTGCTCCAATGCATCCAGAACCAGATCGGTTTTTAATGAACGACTGACACGCCAGCCGACGATTGACCAAGAAAAAACATCAATGACAAAAGCCACATAGACAAATCCTGACCAGGTGGCTACGAACGTAATATCCGCGACCCAGAGCTGATTGGGCCTGTCGGCAACAAACTGTCGATTGACTAGATCGTCGGGTTTATCCTGATGCTCATCGCTGATCGTCGTCCAGCACTTGGCGCCACCGCGGCTCACACCTTGAATAGCCAACTGTTTCATCAGTCGTTCTACCGTACAGCGCGCTACATCAAAACCTTCACGCTTTAGCTGCCGCCAGACCTTCCTGACACCATACACTTGCAGGTTTTCATCCCAGACACGCTGAATCTCCGGCTTCAGATGGCGATCCCGAATCGACCGATTGGATTCCTTGTCCGGGTCAGATTCCCGCTCTTTGTGCGCATCAATAAAGGCGATCATTTCCTGGGTCGGCGGTCAAGCTCCGCCTGGGCGAAAAAAGCTGAGGCCTTGCGCAGTATCTCGTTGGCCTTGCGCAGCTCTTTGTTCTCTCGCTCCAGTTCCTTCAGCCGTTCTCGGTCACTGCTGCTTATGCCTACTGCTTTGCCCTGGTCAATCTCGGTTTGCTTTACCCACTTACGCAGTGTCTCTGGAGTGCACCCAGCTTTACTGGCAATAGATTGAAGGGCGGCCCAGTGTGAGGCATGTTGATCACTTTGTTCCTGGAACATCCGGACTGCACGTCCGCGAAACTCAGGTGAATATCTTTTTGCTTTACTCATAAGGTCTATCCTCTCAAGATATAGACCCTCCGACAATCCCGGGGCGATTCAATCACTTATCTGTACAGGATGTCTTTCGTTGCGCGCTTACCAAAAATGCACGGTAAACTCAAGAACAGCTAAATACGCGAGTCGACTTTTTGAATAAAACTTAAACTAAACTAAAACTGAATTCGAAACACTGGATTGCGTTAACACAATTACACATGATTAACGCAATGTTGGGATATTGATGGAAAAAACCGGAGAAATGTGGGCCTTTTTAGCTCTGGTTACTAGAAACGCTTGATGATAGAAACTCTTTTTTCATTTATGCCGTAAAGATAGTCACCCTTGTCAACAACCAGACCAACACCCCATTCACCGCCAATTTTTGCGTGGCCAACATACATGGTGGAATCGAGTTTCCAGCCGCGAACCTGAAAGTCATTCGAAACCTTTTGATCATGAAAGTCCATATTATAAATACTCAGCATACTAGCCACATCATTACTCTCTAATGCACTGCAATTTGCGCAGTTAAAGAATGCGAAAAACGCCGTGCCAGCTACCATGAATAACTGAAGCCTGAATCCTCGGCGTGTTTTATTGGATGTTTGCTTATTTAGTATCTGCATATTCACACTCATAATCCATATTAACAAAAGGAACTTAATTCCATCTTATTAATGCGATTATTATACCAACTTATATAAATGCATATTAAACAACAATTTAACAAATTTTGCAACAATTGCCATATCTGATGTGTAACAAATTCGTAATATTAATCGACGTTTCGATTAAGATACAAACGTCCTACCAATATGACACTTTATATATCAGTTATTTAGACGGTTTTCCAATCATGCACTACCCGCAAAGCGGGTAGTTTGATGAAAGCCCCCAGAGGGGGCTATCGGTCATAAACCCGCCTGGTGCATTTGCTCCTGACGCTTCTCTTCTTTCTCTTGATTCCGGATATATTCTCGAATCATCTCTTCATCAAGACCAACAGTACTAACACAATATCCCCTAGCCCAGAAATGCTGCACGGTAAAGTTTCGCTTTACCTGCATATAATCCCGAAATATCCGAATCGCCGACTTCCCTTTCAGAAACCCTATCGTATTGGCTACGTTCAATTTCGGTGGAATCATCAAGAACATATGAATAGGATCTTGCATCGCATAACCTTCTACGAGTTCAACACCATGCTGACGATATAAATCTCGTAATATCTTGCCAATATCTCTCCTCAGTGAACCGTATATGGTCAAGTCCCAAAAGTGCTGTAAATTATCATCCGTAGCATGGGTGTCACCTGTT
>JBHHVB010000128.1:0-2619 GCA_046754065.1 Gammaproteobacteria bacterium | reverse complement strand
CGCCTGCCACTCGAAAAAGTCGGCTTGCACTAACTCTGCTGTCAAATCTTGCTGATCTAGTGCTTTCCTAAGGTTGTCGATTGGTGTTGGCGCAATATCAATGGCCACTACATCAAAACCTCGTGCAGCCAACGCGACCACTTCGTGCCCATTACCGCACCCCGGTACCAAAATGCGGCACGGGGTGAGGTGAGCGTTATCCAACCAATAGCGCAGATTGGGACTGACTTTGCCTCTATCCCAGCCGGTTTGGCCCTGCTGGTAACGATTTTCCCATTCTTGATTATTTGGCATGACTACCATCGCAGAAGGGTTGGTTACCTGTCTTCTTGCAACCACATAGGTAGCCTGTTTCACTCTTTTCTGCAGTAAACGCAACCGGCTCAAACTCGCTACCTTGGTGAGACCCATCGCAATAAGGTTGATTTTTGCTCTTGCCACATGAACACCAGTAGTAAGTTTTACCAGCCTCGACTTCAACGGCGTATGGTTCGTTTTGCGGGCTTGTAGGTTCTGTCATGTTTTTCTCCTTTTACAGTTTTTATAAAAAAGTGTCTTGCCAGTGGGGCATGTGTGAAGTTCGGTAAGTAAGGAACACAGCCAAAATGAGTAGGTCACCAAAAGTAGGCGCCATGAGGCGAGGCGGCGAAACGCAGCAATGGTGGGCCCATTTCAAGTTTTGCCAACGCAGAGATACTCATTTTGGCGACGTGAACACTTACCGAACTTTGCGCATACCCCACTAAATACCTTCTCGTCCATGTGGAACCATAAAATCGATGTCTGGCCCTTGGGGTACGATTCCGGTGGGATTGATTGAACGGTGGCTGGCAAAATAGTGATACTTGATGTGGTCCATATTCACCGTTTCAGCCACACCGGGAATCTGATACAGCTCACGGGTATAGGCCCATAAATTTGGGTATTCGATCAGACGTTTTTTGTTCGTTTTAAAGTGGTTGTAGTACACCGCATCAAAACGAGCTAAGGTGGTAAACAGACGCCAGTCTGCTTCGGAGATTTGATCGCCCACGAGATAACGTTGCTTAGACAAACGTGCTTCCAATTCATCCAACGTGGTAAACAGTCGATCATAGGCTCGATTATAAGCCGCCTGACTGCGGGCAAACCCTGCTCTATAAACACCATTGTTAACGTTTTCATAAACAAGCTCGTTGATCGTATCTATTTCTGCTCGCAACGCTTCGGGATAGTAATTGACGTCAGCGTTGGTGTAATCATCAAAGGCTGAGTTAAGCATGCGGATGATTTCAGAAGATTCATTGCTAACAATGGTCTTCTGCTTCTTATCCCACAACACAGGTACAGTGATGGAGCCATGATACGCGTCTGCCGAAGCGGCATATGCTTCTGAGAGGTAGGCGAACTGATTGACCTGATCCCCTGTTGCCCCTGGATACTCATCAAAGCTCCAGCCCTGCGATTCCAGCAATGGATGCACAACCGAAACAGTAATCACATCTTCTAGCCCTTTAAGCGCACGAAAGATCAAAGTACGGTTTGCCCATGGGCAGGCGTAAGAGACGTAGAGATGATAACGGTCTGGTTCAGCTTTATAGCCGCCTTCGCCTGTGGGACCGGGTGAACCATCCTTGGTTACCCAGTTTCTAAAACCAGCCACGGAACGGATAAACTCACCATCTACAATCCGAGAAATCTCATTCATGACTTAACCTCCTACCTTTGCCTGCTTATTAACCCAGGCACGATTACGAACAAAGTTATTGGATTGAAAGTCGCTTAATGCTTGTTCAATCTCATCGCGGGTATTCATGACAAAAGGGCCGTATTGCACAATCGATTCATTGATGGGTTTACCACTAATGAAAACAAAACGTGCGCCTTCTTCATCGGCAACAAAGTCAATAACCTGGTCGCTGTCACCCAATGTCATCAACGTATGCTCGGGGACAGCTCGACCATTAAGCTGGCCACTGCCTTCGAAGAGGTAGATAAAGCTGTTATGACTGGATACTGTATCGTGTTGAAAATGCCCACCACCTGCGATATCCACATCAAAATAAGAGACCTGCGTAATCTCATCTTTAATCGGTGATGCAGCTTCGGCGAATTCACCAATCACCACTTTTACGCGGTAGTCCTCCGCTTCCACGATAGGAAAGGCATCAGCCTGATACTCCTGATACCCAGGGTCATCCATTTTGTGTACTGCAGGCAGGTTGATCCACAATTGAAACCCCCGCATTAAACCTGCTTCCTGCTTTGGCATTTCAGAGTGGATAACACCACTTGCGGCCTTCATTAATTGTGCTGCTCCGGGGCCTAGGTTTCCGGTGTTACCCATGCTGTCTTTGTGTTCCATATGGCCATCAATCATGTAGGTAAAGGTGCTAAAACCACGATGAGGATGGGATGGAAACCCTGCAATGTAATCATCCGGGTTATCGCTGCTAAAGTGGTCCAACAACATGAAGGGATCGTAGTTGCGTAGTGATGGTGTACCAATAGTGCGATGTACTGTTACCCCTGCACCTTCTGGTGTCGCCGCTGCGGGAATTAATCGAGTTTCTTGTTTTGAGCTAGTCATGATGCTCTCCTTTTCTGCGCTTGGCAGTGAATGTGTCTTTGTTGAATAAA
>JBHHVB010000127.1:0-2772 GCA_046754065.1 Gammaproteobacteria bacterium | reverse complement strand
TCAGAAAGGTACTCCGGCTTTTCTGGCCCGCGTACTGGAACAGGCGAGGGACATCACCGAGCAGCCGCTGCTGATCAGGCTTGACGGTGGTAACGACGCCATCGAGAACATTGACGTCCTGCTTGAACATAACCAGGCAAATGCGAAAGTGGCACCGGCAGACTTTCTTATCAAATGGAACCCACGCAAGCAGGATAAAGCACAATGGCTTGAATTAGCGGAGCAAAAAGGGCAATGGGAATTCCCGAGGGAAGGTAAACGGGTTGCCTTATTCAGTTTACAAACGGTCAGAAGATGGCGTGGCTATGACTATACGGTGCGCCAGGTCATACGCTTGGTGGAAAGGACTATTGACAAAAAGGGGCAGGCATTACTGATCCCTGAGATCGTGCTGGAAGGCTGGTGGACCAGCCTGGATGACAGCGAAACGGAGATCATCAAGCTGTATGCGGACCACGGTACATCGGAACAGTTTCACAGCGAATTCAAAACTGACATGGACATAGAAAGGCTGCCTTCCGGCAAGTTTAATACCAACGCCCTGGTGCTGGGAAGCAGTGTACTGATTTACAATATTCTTCGCTGGATTGGACAAAACGGATTGCTGGGGTCGAAGTCACCCAGACGTAGCAAAGCAAAAAGGCGCCGGATTAAAACGGTGATGCAAGAACTGATGTATGTTGCTGCTCGTATCGTCAAGAGCGCACGTTACGTCAAAATAAGCTTTGGCAGGGGTTGTCGCTCACTCCATGCGTTTGAAACGGTGTACAACCGGCTGGCTTACGGATAAACACCGCCCGGTTAAAAACAATGCAAAGATGTCGCAGGATAGGTGCCTGTAAAAATCATGTGAAGGGTTGTCCTTTGCATTGAGTGACGGGAACAAACCCATTTTTACAGGAAGTTCTCCAAAACCGTTTCGTTTAAACGGCCTGGATGAGAAGTATTGGTTTGTTGGTTATTTCCGCTCATGAAGATACGGATTCAGGTAATGGTTAGCGACGAAACTCTCCATCACCCAATGGGTGCAACAACTCAAGGCTTACGATCATTCTACCTTACAAACTCGATACCACGAACGATTTACTGACTTCCCGAGCTGGTTTGTTGGCCATGGGTCAATTAATGGACACCCTGAGCCTCGCTGAGCGTATTGATTGTCACTTTCCCCAGTCAAAAAGCAACCGCGGGTATAAGCCCTCGGAATTCATCAAGACACTTATCCTAATGCAGCACGAAGGCCGCTTTCACCTGGATGATATTCGCCACCTTCAGGCTGATGAGGCACTACGCACTGTATTGGGTCTCAATAAACTTCCTCAGGCAACCACGCTGGGCGATTGGCTCAGGCGGGTGGGAAGCCAGCCACAAATCCAGGATGCTTGGGTGGAGGTCAATAAAGCCCTGCTACAGTCAGCCTTGCACTGCTGCAAAAAAGTGACGTTGGATATTGACGCCACAGAAATTGTCGCGCACAAAACAGATGCAGAATGGACCTACAACAAAAACAAAGGCTTTATGCCGATGGTGGGACATATTGCGGAAACCGGTCAGGTTGTGGCTGTGGATTTTCGTAAAGGCAATGTACCGCCCGCCCAGGACAATCTGGCGTTTATCCAGCAATGCCAACAGTCGTTACCGGAAGGCTGTGCCGTGAAGGCCCTGCGTATTGATGGTGCAGGTTATCAAATAAAAATCATTGAGTACTGTGATGAGCAAGGCATCGACTATGCCATTCGCGCCAAGACCAGCGCCGCCATGCGGGCAGAGATAGAAGCGGCCAGCGATGCAGGCTGGCAACCTCTACTCAACAAACAAGGCAAGGCGATAAGCGGTCAGGAAACGTATCGAACGAGCTTCTGCATTGGCGATTACGAGAATGCTTTCACCTTGATTATTCAGAGGAAAGCTATTCAAGGCCAAGCGAGTTTGGATTTAGATTCACAAGACAGCTCCGATGGCATAAGCCTGGGCGGGTACATTTATCGCGCAATTGCCACCAACCGGGATGAGCTTAGCGATAGCGAGATTGTCCACTGGTACAACCAGCGTGCCGAGGATAGCGAGAACCGCATCAAGGAGCTGAAGCTGGATTTTGGCGGCGATACGTTGCCGTGCTCTGACTTTAACGCCAATGCGCTGTACTTTTTAATTGCTGCACTCTCATACAATTTGTTTGCTCTCATGCGCCAACTGCTACCGGAAGAACTGGCGCATCATCGTGCAATGACCCTGCGTTGGCGCCTGTATGCCATTGCGGCAAAAGTGGTCAGAACGGGGCGTCAGTTATTTGTAAAAATGCAGGGGCAACACCGAATACTGCTGGAACGAGTGCTGATGGCACTGAAGGAGTTTGAGCCGCCGCCAATTTGAATTATTCAGTGACTGTAATGACGACTTATACAGGATAGGTCCGTCCAAAAAACGCCAACAGGGCGAAAAACAGGAGCAGGGGAACGGTTTTTGACTAAACCGCCCTGCTATACCCGTTGTGATGGTCCGCAAAAAGACTTGAAAGAGGGAATCGGAGGCCCTTGAGGCGCTGGCGGTACTCTATCTGGGGATTTGGGATTATAGCGATGATTGTATTGACCTCAAGAAACCATCAAACTATGGCAAACGCTACGCATGACCACTGACTGACAGCAGACGATACTGTATAATCGCCGCCCTGATGAACATGGTAGAGACTTTACGCCGGGGCCACTATAGCCAGTGCCGATAATCGGCGCAATGATTCAGTGGCAACTGTCGCTATATTCAGCAATACAT
>JBHHVB010000126.1:0-2834 GCA_046754065.1 Gammaproteobacteria bacterium | reverse complement strand
AATAGGTGTTCACGATCAGCCAGAATCAGTGTTCATGATGGGCCAGAATACGCAGATTGTTTTGAGAACAACTGTTTCAAAGATCTCTGTTTGTCCGATTTTTATTGGGTCTACCAGTCCTCTTTCAGCAGCTACTCTATTTACCACCTTGGATCTAATGCCTGGTCTTAACATCAGCAAACTGGACGCACCAAATTTACCTGGCTTTTGAAATTTCGAAAGTGATGAGAACGGCTGAGGGGTGATTTCCGCCTTCAGTTTGAAAGATTTCTCAAATCGATGCGTCCAGAATACCGAAATCTTGTCAGCGGTTGTATCCTGACCGGGGCTGACACCTATATCGGTTCTGTTAGCCTCAACACCAAATGAATTTTTTCCTTGTTGATATCTGTATGAGACCACAGTCGTTATTGTCTTCATATCCACCGTATTTGCCACGCTGCGATTTTGTCGATTAATTCCGTAGTTAAATGCAATACTGTGCGCATCCCTCGACAGATTAATACTCAATGAAGGACTTAAATCACTTGATTTGCTGCTACTGGACTTGATCTCCCTTAGAATAAGGCCTGGTGAGATAATCCCTCTAAAATTCCTGATCTGCAAATTATGATCGGTACCCAGTTCCAGTGTTTGAGTTTTAACATCATTAGAAGACACGATTTATTGTAATTAAAGTATCCCTTACGTTATATACCAACGCAGGATATAAGAGGACAAGCAAACTGGGGGAAGATCACTCTGCCCCCATTTTCCCGTACTCTCAGGCGTGACGGTGCACGCTCAACGCCCCCCATGAACCTATCGGCACTCAAAGCCCGAGAGTCTCTTCCAATCGGCTTACTAGCGCTGCTCGTTCTGCATCATCGAGCTTATCCAGATTGTGCTGCCGCCACTTCACGGCGGGGAGTTGATCGATATGCTGCAATCCCAAAAGCGCCCAATTAGGTACCCCACGCTCAAACGACATAAGGAAGCGCCTGTGCTCTTCTGGCATCTCACCTACAATGTGCTCAATCAATGTATCTCTGGCTTCAACTAGTCGGCCCACTGACACATCAGTCTCGGTCATTCCTTCAAATCCATGTTTGTATTCTTCTGTTATGTCCTTCAGTCTTGGCGCTAGCACCTCGCTCATAGGTCTGTTGTGGCTTATAAGGTAGACAATAAAGGCGCGACGCAGCTCTTCGTTTAGACCTTCCTTGGCCAATAAATCTCGCACATCGAATAAATCACGTGGATGCTGGCGATCCAGAGCTGCAACGATTTTTCCAGCATAAAGATCGGCAAATGAGAGCACCTGAATTTCAGCATAGCCAAATGCGTCTTCGACAGATGGCGAAACTGATTTAATCTCGGGATCATATATGCTACCACGCAAGACATGATTAACTTCGATCTTGATCTGAACACCATCACCGCGTGCAATTAGTTTTGTAACCGCTCCGTCATCTTTAAGCGGCTGCTCCATAATGTCTTCAGCGGGCGAAACAGACCGCGCATGCTGCGCTATTCTTTTCATTGCGGCATCGATTTCAGCTAAAGAATTTGGCCTTGGCGCTATTGGTAAATAGGTTAAATCAATATCGACTGATAAGCGTGGCATATCCCTCACAAACAGATTGATCGCTGTGCCACCTTTGAGGGCAAAACAAGGTTCTTCTGCGACAAATGGCAGGATGCGTACTAGAAGAGCGGCTTGCTTGTGATAAATTTCACTGAACGGCATCCAGGTCCTCCGGCACAGTGATCTGATAAGTCGGGTCGAGCTTGCCACCCCGAACTAGCATTCTTTTCCCTTTTCCAAGAGTAACCTGGTCACGATCGATCCGCTTTAACCACGAATGGGCATGACGGTCGGAGAAATAGAAAAATAGCCGCTTTACTTTTACACTCTTGCAGTTCTCAAGAAGTTTTTGTACACGACGGGGGCTGAGATTAACCAGACCTTCCATTATCTTGTCGACCTGATGAAAACTCTCGTGGTGCGGCAACTCGTCAAGCAATTCCAATATCGCACGTTCTGGCGTTGAAACGATGAGCGGCCAATCCCATTGGCCCCAGCTTTGTATAACCAGATCACCACTAAAGGGATCTTCGTTTGCTCTTTGACGTTCTCTTACATTCCAGTTCAAATCAGCTAATCCACGTGTGGGTAGATCGGATGTAAACAAACGGCTGGCTTTGTGAAAAACAAAGCGAACATCCATCGGCAGCTTTAATAACCAGGTTGGTGGGGATTTATTACTATAGAGATGGACTTCTTTTTGCTCTCTGCGAAGGAAGTGAGCGTAACCTTGCAGCTCCAGGGCCGTGCGTCCGCCTACGACTACTGGAAATTCCAGCAGGGTTTGAAGTGATATCACAACTTGCTGCCAGCGCAATTCTGTACGTGGGCGCATATATACACTGCGAGCTGGTTGGTCTAACCAACCTGCACTGACATACTGACTACGTAGCGATGTTGAATAACCATGCCTGGTCAACCAGTCAGCTGTTACAAGCAGACCTTCGGGTAAGTTTTGCTCTACCCAGTTTAATTTTCTTACGTTTTGCTTAGCCATACTAAGCAATTTATCATATTAATAAACTAAGGGTAAAGCTAAATATAGTTTATTATATACCTTATTTACTTAGCTATACTTTGCTTTTTCGATATTTTATAAACCATATGAATGGCGGAATTATACCCAAAAAGTACGGAGTACTCGCAGACCTTAATTATGGGGCCTAACTGTCCAACTCATGGGGTGTGTTTACAAATCTATGGGCTAAGCACGATTTTTCAAGCTAAAAGTTCACTCGCATTTTTTTAAATTTTCTTGCCTCATTCC
>JBHHVB010000125.1:0-2850 GCA_046754065.1 Gammaproteobacteria bacterium | reverse complement strand
ATTTATGACTCCGATACTTAGTCTATTCCAACTGTGAACAGCACACAAGATTCAATTTCGTCGATGGTTTGCTGGGAGACTGATCCAAGTTTCCGTTGTAATCTCGTTTTATCCAGAACGCGAAGCTGATGGCACAAGGCTACAGAATCACTCTTGATCCCGCCGTCGCCCTTCGCGATTCTGACACACGAAGGTAATGCAGCTCGCCGTAAGTTCGTTGTCAATGGAATGGTCAGCAGTGTTGTTGTAAATTGGTTGATAAGGTCATTTTGAAAAATGATTACAGGCCTTGTGCCTGCTTGCTCTGAACCGCGTGTTGGATTGAGATTGGCAAGCCATACCTCGCCACGCCTAATTGTCATTTCGTATCCTCAGCAAGCAGGTTATCATTATAGTCGTCCATTCCTTCTTCGGCTAACTTACTATCCTCATCACAGAATTCAGCATAGAGTTCAGCAATTTTTTTCTCGTCGAAGAGAGGTCTTCTATGAAAGCGTGAGCGGAATTTCAGGAAGGTCAAATAGTCGGCAACTTGATGAAGTTCCCCTTCACTTAGCCTGTCAATAGCTTTAGTTACTTGCTCCCTAATAGTCATGAGTCTCTCCAAAAAATGTAAGCAGTGTCTATCTATATTTATACATTTTTTTGCAGCTCTAGTCAAGTACTTTTTGAACACACGACTGCTTATTGGTTTCTATCTGGACCTCAGGCGCCCATCGTTGCTTGCAGAATCTGACTGGGTGTAGCCACGACTCGAATACAGCTAACGAGACTGTCGAAAAACCCAAGGTGCAATTTGTCTTTTTGTTGCTGAATTCAATTTTTTCAGATTTTCGTTTTGTTAGCGCTACTTTTTGTTCAGATGTAGAAGCGGTTTGCTCGGGAAAGCCGGGTTTAGGGCCAGGGCTGAGTTGAATTCGCCTATTTAGCCCTAATACGCCCCACCAAAGTTCACAATCTTCTCAATATTATGCACCAACGCATATAACATCCACTGAATATTGACCTTTTCTTTGGTCCGTAAAGTAAAGCGGTCCAACCGTTTCTGTGAACGAATATTGGCAAAGACCGGCTCAACAATGGCCAGGCGTCTGCTATAGATTCGACGGCCCTCCGCCGTATCTATCTTGGCTTTCATCTGTTCGACCAGGCTGGTTTTCTTTTTGTCCTCCTGCGAACGGTCAACAGGTATCAACACATATCTGGCCTGCGTCTTTGGTGTACTCAAACATTTTAGTCGCAACGGACAGGCCGAGCAATCAGCGGGCCTTGCCCGATACATATCATAAACAACATTTCGAATCTGTTGTGCCTGTGCTTTGCGCTTTAAAAATTTACCATTTTTACAAACATAGCCTTGCTTGTTTTCATCCCAGGTGAAATCATCATTGGTGAACCTGTTCTGGTTACGCTTTGACTTCTTTGGTCGTTTTCTGGGATTGATGCCATCTTTGAATCGGCCCTGCTCAGCAAAACGCACATCCCGTTTGCGAAACTGCGGGTCGGGAATATAGGCGTCGATGTCTTCTTCCTCACAAGTGGCCAGATTGTCTCGGTTGTGATAATTACAGTCGGCGCTCAACTCTTTGCCTTCAAAATAATCTTCTGCTTTGCCGATGGCCTGCATGTTCTTTTTGGCACCTTCGAGCATCGGTTTGAGATTGTCATGGTCCTGGCCATTGCCCATAGCCTCGGGATTAACGATAATTTGATGCTTAGAATCGACTAAAGCCTGGGCATTATAGCCTTGAATCACGCCGTGGGAGGTTGGCATCTTCGCCGACTCATTGTCGGTGACATTGCTCTGAATCTCATCTTTGCTCTTGCCCTTCTTCGGTTGGTTTTGTTTGAGAAACTCATCGAGGCGTTCGACTTGCCTCTTGAGACGCGCTTTCTGTTTTTCGCGTCTTTGATTATCCGAATCAGACGAATCATCCTGGCAGATATGCTCGGAGAGGACTTCATTTAATTTCTTCTGTAGTTTGTCCCGCTTCTTCCCCAGTTCCTTAAACGTCCCGCTCCATTCCTTTGAGGCATTGGAGGGGAGTTTTAGTCCATCCAGAGAGAAATGCGTGCCGCCCAGCAGATTCAACTCCTCACACACCAGCAAGATGTTGCAGAAAATCGATTCTATCTCATCTTTCATCGAGGAGACAAAATGGGCGATGGTGCTGTGGTCGGGTTGAAAGCCGCAGCTCAGGGCCATGAAGACGATGTTTTCCTGACAAGCACGTTCGATGGGACGGGAACCGACCATGCATCGTGAATAGGCAAACAGGATGATTTTTAGCAGAATCTTCGGATCGAAGGCGGGCGCGCCGGTGTCGTCGTTTTTGAAGCGGTTTTCGAAAACCGACAGGTCAATTTTTGTTTCGACCAATTCGTGGATAGCGTATTCCAAAGTTCCCGGCTCGATTTGTTCCTTTAACGTTATGGGAATCATAACCATCTGGTCATAATTGTAAGGCTTGAACTTGGCCATTATCGCCTCTAACTATTAGTGAATACTAATAGTTAATGTAAGAAACTTCTCGCACAATTGCTACTATTTTGTGCTAAATCTGACCTTTTTCGACAGTCTCAACAGATGAGTTTACTCCCTATCCCTACGAGATTCAGGACATCTATAAGTGGCTTCTCGGGCAGGGTGCGGCAGGAACAGGTCTCGGCGCCCGCCTCGACGATCGGCACGAAATGTGGGAGCGGTTGATGACGATCCCGAGCTATGGATCGTACTGGCGCGAGGTTGCCGCCGACTGTTGGTTCGAATCACCGTCTCGTCTCGTGCCAGCGCTTCATGTTCACGGATTCTGGGATCAAGAGGATATCTATGGCGCGCCAGCGGTCTAT
>JBHHVB010000124.1:0-2880 GCA_046754065.1 Gammaproteobacteria bacterium | reverse complement strand
GGTACAATTGATACTCAAAACCGACCTCAACTCAATTCGCGCGATGACTCACAGCCTAATAGGGGCAAACCGGCTAACGATCAGGTCAAAACATTGTTTTCCACCCCGGTCTCGGATGAAGCAAAACATCGGGTTACTTTGTTTTTTGACAATATAGATACTACCGATCTGCAAATTGCCGGAGATTTTAATAACTGGATTCCGGATCAAGATATTGAGACACAACAAGTCAATGGCGGATTAAAAAAGGTGCTGACCATTTCTCCCGGTGCATACCAGTATCGGATCATTGTGGGCGGACACTGGAAAGCAGACCCGAATAATCCTCATCGTGTTACCAATCTGGATGGAGAAACTAATTCTCTACTTCGGGTCCATGCTAACAATTAAAATGATACTAATGTTATGACTGATACGCTTGAATCCCCATCCACCACTTCCAGGGAACGGCTATCCCAGATTAGTCATCACTTTTTGAGTGATCAACAGCACATCGCTGAAAAGCTGGCGACCCGCTTTGTCTTGCCAGTTTTTCAAAGTGATCAGGCTAATTTTCCCTGTATTGAGCTGGCCAAAGCACTCACAAATCATGGGATAGCAGTAATCATCCTCAACCTTGGCGGACATGATCAGCAATCAGCAATATCGATGAGTCATGTACAACCTGTAAAGTCGGTCACCGAATCAACTGACCATCAGCCCGAATCATTGGTGGAAGGCCTGATTGATAACATTTACACTCAACAACAGACTGACAAAAACGTCATCTTGTTACCCTTTAACCTGTCGACAATACGCTATACGGGAGAATGCAAAAACATTCTCATGACGGTGGATGCTTCTGCACAGGGAATTAAGTCGTGTTACGAAGACATACGCAAACTCATCACATTAAAACCGGAAATTGGTATCGGCGTCACCATTACAAATGCAAAGAATGCATCAGACGCACAACACCGTTATGAAAAACTCGCCATCGCAACACATCGATTCATGAATCTCACGATCAATAGTTATGGGTATATTACTAATACTCATCAGCAAAAGCGGTATGAACAATGCATCGATGGTTTGACCCGTTTTGTCCTGAATGACTGGCAGCGGTGGAACCAAAACCGTGGCGCAGCGAATCAAGTAGATTCTGAAACAAATAACACATCAAGCATAGGTTGGGGGTGGGCATGAAAATACAAACAATTCCATTATCTTCAAATGAAATCCTGCAGGAGCTGATTACCCAGTCACTAGAGGAACTACTGGGCCAGTCATTTAATGTCATTTCGAATAATCTACCCTACACCGGCAATCATATTCTGGCAATGGACTCGTGCAACCGACCAACATTAATTTCATATGATAATCGAGATGGTGGACAGGCCTTGTTGTCAGGTCTGGCCGCGATGGATGGTCTGACAAATGACCGCGCATGGCTATACAAGGTATATCCATCCCTATTTAACGATAACCCAAACTCTACGCTCAATATCAATGATATTCAGTTAAACCTGTTGTCCCCAACCGCCCCGCCGGGTGCGGTTTACCTTTCAAAACAGATAAAAAATCTGAATGTCTACCTGTTTAACTGTTTTCTGCTTAATGGCGAATATGGGTTGCTGATTGAACCTTACCAAATTGACTCGAATCTCGGTGATCAATACGTCGAACTTCGTCATTCGGATGAATCCGTCGAAATTTCACCATTTAGAAGTGGAGAGTTGACGTTAACCCCAGAGGAAGAAACATACTTCCAACAAGCTCTGTAATCCCCCTTATTCACAGAAAATAGTTGAATTTTGACTATTTTCTGTGAATCGTTTTCCAAATCCGAAAACTGCCGTTAGAATGTGACCCATCTTGAATTGTGGTATAAAGGGCCTATACATGCAGGACTATCAACGCGATTTCTTTGACTTTGTCATTTCTAGCGGCGTACTGCGATTTGGTGAATTTACGCTAAAATCAGGAAGGGTAAGCCCCTATTTTTTTAATAGTGGCTTGTTCAAAACCGGGGCATCGATTGCCAAACTGGGTGAGTATTATGCCGCTGCAATAGAATCCTCTTCAGTGGACTATAATCTGGTTTATGGCCCTGCCTACAAGGGAATCCCACTTGTTGTAACCACCAGCATCGCACTATTCAACAACCATAATCAGGACGTACCTTACGCATTTAATCGTAAAGAGGCAAAAGATCACGGAGAAGGCGGCACCATTGTTGGTTCTCCTCTTCAGGGCAAGGTGCTTATTATTGATGATGTCATCTCTGCCGGCACCTCAGTCCGTGAGTCAGCCGTTATCATTGAACAGGCTAGCGCGGAAATTGCCGGTGTTGCCATCGCCCTTGATCGCCAGGAACGAGGTACAGGCGCAACCTCGGCAATACAGGAAATTGAAAAAAACTATGGGATCAAGGTCATTAGTATCGCAAGTCTGGACACGTTAATTACCTATCTGTCCGATAAGCCGGAACTGAGCGCTGCGTTGGAGGGTATTAAAGCCTATAAGGCTGAATACGGCACCTAACTTACGCTTTCCAGGGTGTTGCGATCCTTCAACCAATAATCAGCTTCAACCCCACTATCAGGGTTATGATTTCGAATCCACGCTTAATCAGACGGTTGCCCTTAATAATTGCCAAATGAGCGCCCAGGTAACCCCCAAGTAAAGAGCCAAGCAATAATGCTGGCAACCATGTCCATTCGATGTCTCCGAGCAGCCCCAACACTATCGCGCCGGAACCATTCCAGAACATGCCGACCAGAACCAGTGTATAGGCTACTGCCCTTTTATAATCCAGACCAAACCAGCTAACCAGCCACAAGGTGACAAATAGCCCTGTTCCGGAAGTTAGAGAGCCGTTAAGTACGCCAATTAAAAATA
>JBHHVB010000123.1:0-2945 GCA_046754065.1 Gammaproteobacteria bacterium | reverse complement strand
CCGATGTGGGTGGTGGGACAGCACGAAATAATATTGCAGCGGTTGAAAGTGTTGGCGTCGGTGCCGGAGCAGGGGCGGTCAATGCGACCTGGAATCCTGGTGCTAATGGTACCGTAACGAGATTGTTGTTCTCTGCTTCGAATATTTATGTGGGAGGTGATTTTACACGTATTGGCGGGTTAAACCGCGACCGCCTGGCAGAGATAAGCATTGCAAGCCCGGTATCTGTGATGAACTGGGATCCAAGTATCGGTGATACGATTAATTCACTGATGTTAGACGGCACAACGCTCTTTGTCGGTGGGGATTTTACATCGACGGGTGGTGTTACCAGAAATTACGTTGCGGCAATCGATCAGATTACCGGAATACCGACAAGCTGGAACCCTTCGGCAAACAACGTCGTATATAGTATTGCCTTGTCTGATGCGGGTGACCGTCTGTTCCTCGGTGGAAGTTTTACATCAGTAGGGGGGCAGTCCCGTAGCAAAATAGCAGCAATTAGTACAGCAACGGGTATTGCGGATGCATGGAATCCTGGTGCAGACGGTGATATTCGTTCAATGTTGCTAACCTCCGGGGGGCTTTTTGTCGGTGGAGACTTTACATTGATTGATGGAGCGTTTCGTAACCGGCTTGCCCGTCTGAATGTCGTAAATACAAATCCTGGTAGCATCGTATTCGGATGGGATCCAGATGTAAACAATACTGTTCGTACGATGGCGATGAGGGGGTCGACACTGTATATCGGTGGAGACTTCTTTACGGTTAATGGTGGATTTAATCCGAGGTTTTTTATTGCAGCCCTGGATTCTAACCAGGCTGATGCGAAGGATTGGGCGCCTGATGCCGATGGTCCGGTTTATTCCCTGCTGATCAATAACGATATCCTGTACGCAGGTGGTGAATTCAATACGATTGATAAAAAAACCCGGAAGTTTATTGCAGCGCTCGATACAGCTAATACCGACAATATTGCCATCGACTGGAAAGTGGGTGTCGATGCGCCGGTAAAAGCGTTATCAATATCTGGAGATGACTCGACGCTTTACATCGGAGGTGAGTTTGTAAATGTCGAGGTTGAGACGGTTGATGCAAATAATGACCCTGTCATATTAACCAAGAGTCATAACCGACTGGCAGCACTGGCGCTTGAGCGAGACGAGGCGCAAAAAATTATCAGTGCTAGTCCCTTGGACTGGTGGAATGCTTCATCGAGTGCATCCGTATTATCGATGACTTTGTCTGGTGATGGCAACATGCTCTATACGGGCGGTGACTTTGGTGCAATTAACAACGCTACCCAAACAGGTCTCGCCGCATTTGAAGTGCTTCCACCGTTTACATCGGCTTTGCCAGCAAGCAATTCATTTCAGGGAGCGCAAAATATCACGCTAAGTTGTAATGATGGACCAGGCACAGGATGTGTTGCTACCTATTATACCAACGATGATACCACGCCGACATTATTGTCTAATGTTTATACAACCAATATCCCGGTCAGCGTGGATACGACAATACAATACTTTTCGGTAGATCAATCGGGCAATCAGGAAAAAGCCAGGTCGACGAAGTATGTAATCGATGACCAGGCGCCAACAGTGACCGCAAAACCGGTTGGGGGAACCTATGGCACTACCGCTGATAGAACCATTGAGCTTAACTGTGTCGACGTAGGTAATGCGGGCTGTGACGCGATTTATTATACGACCGGCGAGACGCCTGAAACGACAGATATACCAACATTTACGTCAACAAAATATGATAGTCCAATTGATGTAACAGAAAATACCACTATCAAATTTTTTGCCGTCGACAAAGCAGGTAATTTTGAAACTTTTATTCCACAGGGTGCTGGGTCGCCCCAGGCAGCGATATCGGTAGAAACCTATGAGATTGATCTTGATCTTCCGAGAACGATAATAACGCCCGATTCCAAGGTGTTTACTTCCCAGAGCTTGACGATCACCCTGAAGTGCGATGATGTTCCTGAAGAGCAGGAAGAATTACCAGGGGCGGACCCTAACGCGCCCGTTGAAGAAACGCCAACCAGTACCGTTACTGGTTGCAATGCGATTTACTATACGCTTGATGACACAACTCCAACCTTGACTTCCACACGCTATACAACGCCTATAAGAATTAATGACAGTACCGTCATTAAATACAGGTCTGTAGACAATGCGGGCAACGTTGAACCGACCAAACGGTCTACTTATATTAAAAACTACGGTGGTTTCGGGACAGTCGGCGTAGTGATGGTAGTTCTCTCGATGCTGGGAATTGTTCTCCAGCAAAGATACCGGAGAGTAATATGATTTGCAGATATAGCAAAAATCGTCCGGGTGTGTCGCAACTTACGACTGTTAGTTTATATTTTTCGGTGCTGTTATGTTCCGCAACCTCATGGTCTGACTCGGTACCCCGTTCTGATCTCTGGGTGCCAAATGGGCCAGTCTATGCGACAGCTTCGAATCCGGCGACGCTGTATATCGGTGGAGATTTTAATTATGTCGGTCCTAATACAGGATCCGGTGTGGTGATCAATGCGACTGATGGCATTGTTGATGACGAATGGCCGTTAGTCGATGGGCAAGTCAATATCACGGTTGCCGATGGCTCGGGTGGTTGGTTTATAGGGGGAGATTTTACGCAGGTTGGCGGTCAACCTTATGGGAATATTGCCCACATTAAAGCCGATAAAACAGTTGATGGATGGAATCCTGATGCCAATGCAGCGATCAATTCGCTGGTGCTCTCTGCCGATGGTAATACGTTATATGCGGGTGGCCTGTTTACCACCCTTGATACGGGTGGCACAGCTATCCCGCGCAACTATATCGCCGCGCTGGATACCACCGCGACTGTCCCGGCGAATATTCCGCTAGCGTGGAATCCTGATGCCAATGCAGCGATCAATTCGCTGGTGCTCTCTGCCGATGGTA
>JBHHVB010000122.1:0-2955 GCA_046754065.1 Gammaproteobacteria bacterium | reverse complement strand
CGGGATTAAAACAGATGGAACAGATGGGGTGCAAGGCTCGGTCGGCGTTGGCCTCGTTGAGTTCATGGATGTTTTGAGTTTTAATATCGGTGTTCTGCCGGACGGTAATTTTACCTACGGGACTGGAATCACCGTGAACACCGACAATGTTTTGAGGTTGTTTGAATGACAGTCAACCCCGAAATGGTGGCGTATATCTCGTTCATCGTTCAATCCGTTAAGAGGTTTATTCCGAAAGCGCACATGGAATGGGCTGTGCCTTGCGTTGCGATCCTGACAGGACTGGCCCTCGGATATAAAGAGTCCGGGTTGATGGGATTTGAAGCGGGGATTTTAGCGGCGTTGACAGCGTTGGCCGCCTATGAGGGCGTAAAGCAGGTCGGTAAGAAAGTAGTGGGTGATAAATGATCGAATCAATAAAAATAAAGCTAAAATCCGGTAAAACAGTTGAGCTTAACGATTCCGAAATGACGGAGTTACAGTTATATTTAAACCAAGTTCTCGGACCGCCTGTTAATATTCCTTATATGACGACAACGGGAGATTTCACAAGTTTAAGAAATCCATTGGATACCGAATGGTAAACCCGCAAAATGCCATACTTGAATTAGGCATACTTGAGATGCATGAGCCTGACAGGGATGCGAAGCTGGTCATACGAGAGATGAAAAACACACTAAGGGAGCGATACCTTGGACCCGAACCCGAAAACATATTTGCCGCCTACAAAGGAGGTCAGGATGACACCGGATGAGAGAGTGGACAGGATGTTTAAGTGGACAATCATCGCTATTATTTTTTTGTGTTTCCTCGGTTTCGTTGTCAACGCATTCGCTGAAATCCAGTACGATGTCGTTGACCCAAACGAACTGACTGAGGATGACTCAGGCCGACATGTAGTGGTTACAGGATGGAGCCATGACGTTAAGCAAGGGCGCGGCAGGTTCGGATCGAACACCTCACAGATGGAGGTCGAAGGGCTTCTGATCGTTTGTAATTGCCGGTTCTTCGATGATGTCATTGGCGAGAATGTGCTGGTCGCCGGGACATATAGACACTATTGTAAATTCGGGGGCTTGCTGATGGATGGCCCCTGCATCATTGTTGATGCGATTATGGGGAGCAGGTGATGAAACCTGAACAGCGTGATATGAGTCAGTATGCGACAAGAACAATGATAGGATGGGCCATAGTTATAATATGCGCTGTTATGGGAAGTCTGACGGCAATCACCTCGGCTCAGGTTGAGAGCCTCATTGATGCGAACAATAAGACATTTTCCGCAAGGGACGGAGCGCAGGATCGTAAAGTTGAATTTACAGAAAAAAGAGTTGAACGTCTTGAGGTTAAGCAGGAAAAAGATCATGAGCTTATCAAGAATGTACAGACCAGATTACAGGGCATCGAAACAGCCCTTGAATTTTTAGTTGAAAAGGCAAAGAAGAAATGAAGAATTTAATCATAATTTTATTTTTAATATCTCCGGCCTTGGTTTATGCACAACCAACATCACTTCAAACCGCTAATGCTAAATTGACATGGAACTCTAACACAGAACCGGACATGGCCGAATACATCATTATGATGGGGGAAGTATCCGGGGTATATAACCAAACAAAACCGATTACGCATGTTCATGGCGTATCAACTCAAACCGGAGAGTTTGCTGGACTTGTCGAAGGAAAGACTTACTTTTTCGCAGTGAAGGCTTGTGACACTAACGGTAATTGTTCGGATTCATCTCAGGAGGTATCAGGGGTGGTTGTTATCCCTCCAGACATACCTTCCGGCCTTGGAGTTACGATCAATATCAATATAGGGATTACAGTTCCATAAGGAGAGGCAAATGACATCGGTTGTGACGCCACTAGAATTTCAAAAAGACGGTCTGTGGGTAAACGTGTCTGCCCAACTTGATTTGATGGACGCTCAAAGTAATATAAAGGAGAGTAAGGTGTTCAACGCAAGATATCGGCCTTCTCTGGATGGGACATTTAAAGAGAACGTCGAAGATGAATTATTTAAAAAGATGAAAAAGTTCATTGACCTCGACACAGAAAAAGAAACTGAACAGAAAAAGCCAAGATTCATAGGATTGAAGAGTAATTTGGAGGGCCGTTTAAATGCCTAATAAAGTATATATAAACCCAGAAACCCCAAGAACTTGGTCGGACGCCGGTACAACCTCAGATGAACTTATGGACCTTGGCGGTTTGGTCGCCGATGGCGTTGTTTGCGGATCATTTTGGGACAGGGGGGTAGCTCCCTTTGCAGAAGACTTCGATGTAGAGCTTTTCATTGATGGTTTTAATACTGCACCTGTAGTCGGTGAAACTATATTGTTGTACTTCACTGAAAGTGATGGGACAACCGGATTTGATGGACGTCCTACGACAGACCCAACGGATACCGCAGAAGGAACAGTAACCACGGATCAGATAAAAAACCTTGGCGTACCAGCAGTAATAGTGAGCGTCGTCTCGACAACCGCCGGGGATAATTTGCAGGCAAGGGCAAAGATAAAATTGACTAAGAGGTATGTCGCACCCGTTGTTCATAATAATACTGCCGATGCCTTGTTAAGCACGTCGGATGCTCACATGGTGACATTAACGCCGATACCACCAGAGATTCAATAAATGTCTAGAGGAATAATTCAGCCGAGCTGGAAAACAGGATTCGCCAGGAACGAATACGAGAGTGCTTATCCTGAATTATGGAGGGATTTAATAGCATATCACTCTGCAATGCTTGGGAATAGTGGCTCAAGGTTGACGGATCATGTTTCTCATAAATTTAATGCGAATATAACAGGTGCAGACCTCAAGCAAGCATGGTCGGGGGCACAGCAATTATCACTGGATGGCGTTGATGATAGGATCGATATAGACCCCATTTCTATCCCAGCCACCAGGTTCACGGTTGTTATAATGTGGAAGCCAAATAGCTTACCAG
>JBHHVB010000121.1:0-3059 GCA_046754065.1 Gammaproteobacteria bacterium | reverse complement strand
CCGAATTGTTTGAATCAATAAGCCGTATTATGAACGAATCGATGAATAAATCAGATGGAATGGACACCGCCCTCCCTTAACCGGCATCAAAGTGCCATAGTTGAGATGTAATTTTCAACTAAAACAAAGAGGACGGTATCCATGAATAAGATTAGCGTGATAGGCCTGGATTTGGCAAAGAATGTATTTCAGCTTCACGGAGTGGCTACAGATGGCGAGGTGGTGGTGCGCAAGCAGTTGAAACGATCACAACTGCGTCACTTTTTCGCCCGATTGGAACCGTGCCTGATTGGCATGGAGGCATGCGGTGGTGCACACTATTGGTCGCGGGAATTGAGCCGATTGGGACATACGGTTCGCATGATGGCCCCGGCCTTCGTCAAACCTTATCTGAAAGCCAACAAGAATGACCGTAATGATGCAGAAGCCATCTGTGAAGCGGTACAGCGGCCGAGTATGCGGTTTGTACAGCCTAAGACACTCGAGCAGCAGGCTGTTTTGCACCTGCACCACGGTCGCCAGCTGTTAGTGCGCCAGCGCGTTGCCCTGAACAATCACATGCGTGGGATCTTGTCAGAGTATGGCATCGTCCTGGCGCAGGGGGTCAAGGTCATCTCACGATGCCTGCCGGAGATATTGGAAGATGGCGACAATGACCTGCCGATGCTGACCCGTCATCTGCTGGCTGAACTCAAGGCGGAGCACAATCAGCTGGTCGAACGGATTGACCGGATCGAGAAGCAGCTTAAGATATGGCATGCCAATAGTACCGTGAGTCAGCGTCTGGCCGGCATTCCGGGCATTGGCTTATTAACGGCAACCGCGTTGGCCGCCTCAATCGGTGAAAGCCACAACTTCAGGAATGGCCGGCAGCTGGCGGCCTACCTGGGCCTGGTGCCGCGTCAGGCCTCTTCGGGCGGCAAGGACCGGCTGTTAGGCATCAGCAAGCGCGGGGACGGTTATCTGCGCGGCTTGCTGATTCATGGCGCCAGAGCGGTGATCCATCATATTCGGCGCCGCTTGAAGGCGGGCAGACCAGGCGGCAACCCGTGGGTGGAGCAGTTGCTACAACGTTGCCATGTTAATGAAGCGGCAGTCGCGCTGGCCAACAAAATGGCCAGAACAGCCTGGGCTTTGTTGGATAGAAACGAGATCTGGTGTTCGGCGCGTCCTGTTTGATTGGATGCGCCAGTATAGACAATGGATGAACGAGTAATGGAGGTCACTTACCGATTGCACAAGTGAGACATGGGGACACAGGTCGAACCGCGACGGGTCAAACCCGGGGAAGCTCTTGAGGATCATACCTCGCTAATCAGATAGGGCCCCGTCGGCGAATACCATTGAGGCCAGGAGTATAAGACTCCATCAACAGGCCGGATGTAAGACTGCAATCGATCCTCTTCTCCAAAAATCACTTGGCATGGCGGGCGGTGTCCATGTAAGAGCTTCCTTAGTGAATCAGGTCGCCGACAGGGTAACGAGAACGGTCACCTTTGATGCCTCATTTACAAACCTACGTTCAGTGAGATGGCAAGAAGGTGCAATCTGGTTTCAAATCGATAATATCGTTATCGCTAACGCGAGTGGGAATATTCCACCACCGATCCCACCATCCCCGTCTGTTTCTTTGGACATATTAAACGCACCAAATAGCACAGGACAGATCGTTGTCACAGAGCATGATGAAATTGAGGTACAGTTTTCTGTGTCTGATCCGAGCGGCGGCACCAATGACAAAGATATTTTTAGGCTCATCGCAAAAGATAGGTCGGTAGTCGTATCGAAGAAGAAGCGGGGCGCACAGTTTGACGGTACAGTCTCGTTAAAGTACAAAGATGATAAGTACCAAGGCGATATGGTCGTGCAATACGTGCATAACGACCAGGCAACGGGAACCAGCGAAGTGTTAGCTACAGCACCTGATCCGCAGAGTCTTCCTATACTTGGTGTTTCCGACCCGTTTACGGCCTCTCTCTTAGCGCGCCTCACAGCTATTGAAAACCAACTGACTCAACCTGGGGTTCCAGGACCACAAGGTCCTCAGGGGCAGGCTGGGCCGCCGGGACCAACTGGGCCACAAGGCTCTCCCGGAATTACTCCACTCGAGATATCAAACATTAACGCAAATGTTGCTGCCAATGCAGCGCTTATTCAGCAGAATAAAACGAACAACAGTCAGAATGCCATGGATATTGCGCAGGTCTCTGCAAACGCTAACAGCAATGCATCAAGGATATTGGATAACAACCTTAGTATTACGACCAACGCTAGTGCCATTCAGGGTCTTACAAGCTCGCTCGCTTCGAAATCCGGTGCGGTACGAGTGCTGTCGAGTGGGCAACCCATTGGACTTTATTTGGACGCGCGGCAGCTTGGTGTGACAGGGCCGAAATTTGACAGATGGAATCAGATGGCGGTTTTATCCAGCACCAATTATATTTTTATGGTAAATCCCAACGGGACTATCCCTAATTCACTAGATGGTCTTACGTATTGGATAAGTTACGACCAGAATAACTGTGGTGGGAAAGGCTATATCGGTGAAGCAACTCCAAATCTAAGAATCCATGAGCAAGGGTGGGTTCTTAACGCGCCGGATCAATCGGCTTTGTATTACGTTCCGAAGGGATCAGCACCCATACCGTCGGTTCAAACCCTTTCTCGCCGGGAACAAGGTTCAGGTTGTAGAAGCTTTTTTGCAGTAACTGCAAATGCAATTCCGGTATTCCCGAATGACCCAAACGTGACCGGCGTACCTAGTTCCCAATTTCAGGCTCCAATAACTATTGGACAGTGATGTTGGGCTTGCGTGCCCGGAGTTGGTAGGAAGCCTATGTGATATGTGTTGAAACAATCTAATACGCCGAAGCCGGTTCTCTATAAGTAAGCGCAAAATAAACGACAGGGTTGCTTAATCAATTCTGAGTTGCTCTTTATTGATATTGCCGGGCAACAGTTTCTCGATGGCCTCAACCGTTGTCGCCTGCGGTAATTCTGTGAACGGTACTGACAAGTTAACGGGCTAAAATTGGTAAAAACGGCCTATGAACACCTGC
>JBHHVB010000120.1:0-3062 GCA_046754065.1 Gammaproteobacteria bacterium | reverse complement strand
CGACAAACTGGCGCATGGCGCGGGAATCATAGAGCGCTTCTTCGGCACCCGGATCGGATAACTCAAACCAATGCTGAAGAAAATGGATGCGCAGCATCCGTTGAATCCCAATCGGTCTTCTGCCCGCACCTTTTGGCTTGGGGTAATACGGCTTGATGACCTTGCTAAGCGCTTTCCAGGGAATGATCCGGTCCATCTCTTCCAAAAAGATTTCCTTGCGGGTCTTTTCACGGTATTTCTCAAAATCATCGGTGGCAAAACTCTGTTGACGCATCGCTCGCTTCCCGGTTGGTTGGTTTTCTGTATTATCTCAGATCTGAGGAATTAATCAGAGTGTCCTTAGGTAAGCCACCGCCTTTGGCGGTGAGGCTCAAAAAGGCTCTGCCGTGACGCCGTACGGTTGGAAAATGGTCTCCTTTTCAACCGCGAAGCAAAAAAGGAGACCGTTATGAGAGACTGGCAAAGCCAAGCTCACGTTAGACATTATTGCAAATATCACGTTGTATTTGTTCCGAAATATCGAAAGAAATCGATATACGGTTCACTGAGGAGAGATATTGGCAAGATATTACGAGATTTATATCGTCAGCATGGTGTTGAACTCGTAGAAGGTTATGCGATGCAAGATCCTATTCATATGTTCTTGATGATTCCACCGAAATTGAACGTAGCCAATACGATAGGGTTTCTGAAAGGGAAGTCGGCGATTCGGATATTTCGGGATTATATGCAGGTAAAGCGAAACTTTACCGTGCAGCATTTCTGGGCTAGGGGATATTGTGTTAGTACTGTTGGTCTTGATGAAGAGATGATTCGAGAATATATCCGGAATCAAGAGAAAGAAGAGAAGCGTCAGGAGCAAATGCACCAGGCGGGTTTATGACCGATAGCCCCCTCTGGGGGCTTTCATCAAACTACCCGCTTTGCGGGTAGTGCATAATTGAGAAGCTTCTTACAGTATATCAGGGGCCAAATCCGTTCAATCTTTTAACCGTAAAACAATATGATGGTACGTTTTATAACGTTCGAATACCCACTGATTTCTATGCCCAGAAAAATACTTGTATTTCCATTTTGAAAACTTTTTCTTAAACAGTTTTGAAACTATCCAGGATGTTTTGGGGTAGTTATCTTGCAGGTATTGCCCAATTGTTTGACCAGCAGGCATGATTCTGTTGATAAGTAGGTCGTTCACCAGTGCTAGATTGGGGCCAACATTTTTTGTGATATCTTCATCGCTGCTGATCTCGAACGGCTGGTCTTCCAGTAATTTATAAAACTCAGTCATTGGGTGGCCGCCACGGAAGCTACCATCTCCCGGTGCGCCGTCGCCGTCCGCTGCGGTTTTGAAAAAATCACATATAACGACGCGACCGCCCGGTTTAACGATCTGTTTGAGCTTCTCAAAAGATTCTCTCATTGGAATATATTGGAAGCTTTCGCTATACAAGGCGACATCATATTTTTTTTCAATCTGGTTCTGGTCGAGGTTCTCGAAATTGCAGTTGTATAACATTGTTGCATTGCCCGGTTTTTCTTTTAACCGTTCACGAACTGCTGCTACCAGTGCTGGCGCGGGGATGACTCCATCTACCTCATATCCTCTATCGAGTAGCTGTACAAGAATGTGACCAGTACCGCAGCCGATATCAAGCACACGAACTATCTCACCAGTATCAGGATCAGGCGTTGGCGGAAGCATGGCTAATAAACGATCGGAGTACTGCTGCTGGGCCTTGGAAAGGTTGGCTAACGATAAAGGCAAATCATCAGTCCAGAATCCATAATGAAGATCTTCGACATCGAGTAGTTGTTTGCCGAGAACCAGCCCCAGTTCACGGCTGTGCATGGGTTGTTTGTTTTCCATAGCGGCTATTCAATCCCTGTAGTCAACCAGTCAGTTGGCTTTAGATATTTTTCGTACAATTCTGCTTCCGGCGAACCGGGTTCTGGTTTCCAGTTATAGCGCCATTTAACCAGAGGGGGTAATGACATCAAAATAGATTCAGTGCGCCCGCCGGTTTGTAAACCAAACAATGTACCGCGATCATAGACCAGATTGAATTCAACATAACGGCCACGACGATAAAGCTGAAAATCTCTTTCCCGTTCTCCGAACGGCGTATCTTTTCGCCTTGAAACGATAGGTCTGTAGGCTTGAATGTAGTGATTGCCAACACTTTGCATGAATGAAAAGCTGTTATTAAAGTCCTCTTCATTCAGGTCATCAAAAAATAATCCGCCAACACCACGAGGTTCTTGCCGATGCTTGAGATAAAAGTATTCATCACACCATTTTTTATATTTGTTATATACGTTATCCCCAAATGGGGCACAGGCGCTGCGTGCAACCCGGTGCCAGTGTCGAACGTCATCCTCAAAGGCATAATAAGGTGTCAGGTCAAACCCGCCGCCGAACCACCATATCGGATCACTATCCTCTTTATAGGCGATGAAAAAACGGACATTGGCATGTGATGTGGGTACGTAGGGATTAAAGGGATGGATAACAAGAGAGACACCCATCGCTTCAAAGTATCTTCCAGCAAGTTCCGGACGATGTGCGGTAGCAGAGGCAGGCAATCTATCACCCATAACATGCGAGAAATTTACCCCGGCCTGTTCAAAAGCCGAGCCATTGGTGAGTACGCGGGATTGTCCACCGCCTCCTTCTTCACGCTGCCATGAGTCTTCAATAAATTTTGCGTTACCGTCTTCTTCTTCAAGTTCTGAGCAAATACCCTGTTGTAAATTAAGTAGATATTTCTTGACGGCTTCTGCATCGGGTTGATTGCTCATTATTTTCCCCCTACTTCTAATGGATGTTGTTTTAGCTCATATAATACTACGAATGGCGAATTATTTTACCAGTTACTGCATCCTTGATTTCGGTGGGGTTGGCGTGGATATCGGCATCGCCACATAAAACGTAGTCAATTTGATCACCGAAGATTTTGCGAACCCTCAGCGGTGTCCGGGCTGCAGGCCGGTTGATGAGGTTGGCGCTGGTTGAAACAATTGCATTTTGGGTGTATCGGCAAAGCTGATTGGCAATCGGATGT
>JBHHVB010000119.1:0-3112 GCA_046754065.1 Gammaproteobacteria bacterium | reverse complement strand
AGAATTATGACAAGCACGGCGATTGCGTTCACGAAACTATACAATTCCCCCTATTTACAATAAATAGTATATTTATTCATCGCTTCCCGGTTCTTCTTCATGAATATAGTTCTTTTCCCTGTAGAAGCGAACGACAGGCAAAAACAATATTGAGGAACCAATCATCAAAATCGTAAAAAACCAGTAATATTCGGCACCGGCCAACTTGCTCGAACCATCATCGTTTTGAATGAAAAAATTCACTCCACTGGTAAACAGGTTACCCGCCGCAATCGACATCAAGAAGAAAGCCATGACAAAGGATTTCATTCGCTTGGGTGCCTGAGTATACGAAAACTCCAGACAGGTAATCGATACCATGACCTCTGCTGTAGTCAAAACGACATAAGCGAGCAATTGCCAGCTAATATGTGGTGTACCACCTCGATCAATAATAGTCTGCAGAATGGTAGGAATCAGAAACGCCATGGCCGTTACAAACAGGCCAATCGATATTTTATTCAACGGGCTCAACGGCAATACTCTCTCGATCATCGGATAAATCCGGTACGAGAACAGGGGAATCAGCACCATCACCAACAACGGGTTAGCGGCCTGAATCTGCGCTGGCAATATCTCAAAACCAAACAGCATTCGGTCCAGATTCTGTGCCTGCAATACCCAGGCTGATGCAGTCTGGTCAAATAATGCCCAAAATACTGCGACAAACAGATAAACTATGACTAGCCTACCCAGCGCACGAAGCCCCTCCCCACTCAATACTTCCTTAACAAAGTGCATACCACCCGCGGGAATGTGGACAAACCGGTTCCTTCCCGACCAGAATATGGCCGTCGCAATAAACATCAACACCCCCGGCACACCAAAAGCAATCGAAGGACCATAGAGCTGCAGTAACCACGGTGTTGCGAGCATGGAGATGAAAGCACCCAAATTGATAGAAAAGTAAAACCAACCAAACACCCGAGATAACAAATGCTGATTGCTCTGACCAAATTGATCGCCGACATGCGCCGATACGCAAGGTTTGATTCCACCCGAGCCAAGTGCAATCAACGCCAGGCCGATTGCCAACCCCAACCTCGTATGGTCTAACGCCAAAACAAAATGACCACAGCAATAAACAATAGAAAGAAATATAATCGTTCGATATTTTCCCAGCAGACCATCTGATATCAGCGCACCTAATAGTGGAGTGAAATAGACTGCCGATACAAATAAATGAAAATATGCCTTTGCTTCATCATCACGCAAGATCGCCAACTCACCGTCAGCACTCATCAGATATTGCGTCATAAATACAACGAGAATGGCACGCATGCCATAGAAACTGAATCGTTCTGCAGCCTCGTTACCTATAATGAAAGGAATACCAGGTGGTGTTCGTTTTGATGCAAGGGGCGCTGTTCGATAACTAGTCAATTTTCATTCTCCGTCCGCAGGAGAACCTATAATAACCGAACAGTAAGTAATGAACGATATAATCCAGAGTTATAAGCAATCAAATATGTTTGATTGCAAGACCTGACCCCCATCTTTTTGCGTTTTTTTAGGCGGGCCTGGGGTTATTCCTCCATTCTCTGCAGACATTCAACAACCCTTTTGCTGGTATAAGGTTTAACAATAAATCCCTTGGCGCCACAATCCATAGATAATTTGACGTTATCCATCGAAGCGAAGCCGCTGACCATGACTACGATCGCTTGAGGGTCATCCTGTTTTATTTCCTTAAGCACATCAATTCCATTTTTATTTGGCATATCAATGTCAAGGAATGTAATGTCTGGTTGATCAAGGTGATAAAAATCCAATGCGATTGATCCATTTGCGGCCTCAATAACCTCAAATGACCCGATCTCTTTCAAGATGACTCTCAAAAGTTCGCGCATCATTGTATTATCATCAGCGATCAGTACTTTTTTCATTGCTGGTTTATTTTCTATGACACATAGCCAGTTATCGTCGCTATTCTATTATGCTTCCTGTTTTCAATAAAGCGGGATATTTCAAATATGATTTACAATGAATATTCGTCGAAAGAAGGAATCCACCGACTATCGCCTCCACTACAATGCGCTGGATTTCATGATGATCACTCTAATGACTGATAACGCCTTAAGCAGCAGTGATTTTAAAAAGACCCTGAGGCCTTGAAATCGTAAGCACCTTGTAGATTGAAGCACTACAGCTGCAGATAGCAATTCCGCCTGGTCATCACCAGCATCATACCCAGGGCCGAACTATCGATATAAGTGGTCCTGTTAAAATCCAGTATATAATCAATATCCTGGTCGTAATACTTCTCATATCCCCCTCGAACTTTTTGTATAACTCAAACTTGAACATCCCATCGATCACTATCGTTACGGTACTTTGTAGATTGTTACTTGCGACTTGTGTTGTAATGGGCATGTTTTTTCTATACTCTGTTTTTTGGGAGCATTCTTTTTTTCAAGATCAAATTTATTCAACCAAACCCTGGCTGACCACGTATTTCATCGTGACTTAACACAATTAATTTAGACATATTTTTAATGTACCGGGATACCAATTAAATATTTATTATTCATATATCACTACAATACCGGGAGGCATCAGTAGCTAATGATACTGATCCAGCCTGAACTCTGGTGATCATCATGGCACCCATGAGTGAAATTGATGGCAAAACATAATACGCAAAATTCCAGCGGACACCTTTTAATGCAGAATAGTAATGAAATGAGGAAACAGTTGGCTGCAAATATAATAGAAAAATTCCATTGGGCATCAATACCTGCTGATATCGCTTCGTTATCGATTTAATATGTTATTCCGAAATACAGATCTTGAATTCGGCTTAACGGCCAAGCTATTGCACTGGTTACTGGCCACAGGAATGATTATCCTCATTCCTCTAGGCTGGTATATGGTTGGCCTCGACAATGAAACGGTATGGTATTGGCAGGTCCTTGATTTCCATGTGGCAGTGGGATTATCCACTTTTGTCGTTGCGTTCACTAATGCAGTCTGGAATCAGGTCTCACCAAAACCTGAACCAATGGAAGATTTAAAAAATTGGCTATATCCGGATTTCCCAACGGTTGAATTGCTGTAGTTCTTTTGTTCCATA
>JBHHVB010000118.1:0-3161 GCA_046754065.1 Gammaproteobacteria bacterium | reverse complement strand
GAATAGGTGTTCACGATCAGCCAGAATCAGTGTTCATGATGGGCCAGAATACGCACAGTAAAAGAGTTTGTAAGGAAATGGGGGCTTTAGCGACTATCTATTGTGAGTCGAGGTCTGGTAAAAAGGCTGTGTCTAATCTATACGTGTTATATGACGCATAGCCAGTCTCTGGCCATGTAGGCATGTCATTGTCAACCGTACCTTGGTATTTTAATCCTGCAATAAAGGAGAAGCTTGTGTCCTTATTTCCTGTTCACACCAAAGAGTCTGCCCCTGAAGCCGCACGCCAAATACTGGAAGCGGTTGCAGGCACCTTCGGTTTTGTTCCTAACCTGTTGGGGGTAATGGCAATATCGCCGGCACTTGCGGAGGCCTATGTCACCTTGTCAGGAATATTCGAGAAGAAATCGGGGTTGACGACTATAGAGCAACAAATCGTTCTTCTGGCTGTCAGCCGGTATCACGAATGCCATTATTGCGTTGCAGCGCACTCAATGATTGCGGATAGGCACAAGGTACCACGGGAGGTAACCGATGCCATCCGAAATGATCGTCTGATATCGGATCCAAAACTGGAAGCGTTGCGCCAGTTGACCACATCAATTGTCGAGACTCGTGGCAGGCCCCCGGAAAATGTATTACAGGCATTCATTAATGCAGGCTATCTGCCTTCACATGTGTTTGACGTGCTGGTTGGCATAGCTCAGAAGACACTCAGCAATTACAGCAATCATCTGGCTGATACTCCACTGGATTCGAGCATGGAGGCCTACACGTGGCCGCCGGCACGTAAAGGGGCTGTCTGATGTCTGATGTGAATCGATAGTCGATTACCGGTTATTGGCTGTCGAGAGCCAATATTTCTTATGGGCACATTAATTGAGTCCCAGAGTAGAAACCACCAGTCCACATCATATGGAAACCGGACAATGGTGCATGAAGAAAACCATATCAAGGACCTCATCAAGAGCTTATTTATCATGGCATCCATGATCGAGGCGCGGGACCCCTACACAGGGGGGCACTTATGGCGGGTATCCCAGTATTCACGCTTGCTGGCAGAGGACGCCGACTTGTCAGCCGAAACGGTTGCTCGTATCAGCATGGGCGGATTTCTGCATGATCTGGGTAAAATCGCCGTCCCTGATGCAATCCTTAACAAGCCGGGGCGCCTTTCGGCGCATGAACACTCAATTGTTCAGACCCACCCTGTTGTGGGTGTACGTCTTGTCCATGGGCATCCGTTATCGAGTCTCGTTGAATCAGCGATTCTCAGTCACCATGAACGGCCCGATGGTACAGGTTATCCCCAGCGATTATCCAGTAACCAAATGTCGATAGATGCTCGTATCGTTGGGATTTGTGATGCCTTTGATGCCATGACCAGTAATCGGCCCTACCGCAGGGGCATGCCTGTCGATCAGGCACTCTATATCATTGACGAAAATCTGGGTGCACAGTTTGACACCCGACTGGGTCGGCGTTTCATCATGCTTGGGAATAAGGGGGTTCTTGACCCAATAAGAGGCCACAGCGAGCCTGGAATTCCCGTCCAGGAATGCCCCATCTGTGGGCCGACTATTATCGTCACCAAACAACACCACTCCGGAGATCATGTCTATTGCCGGGTGTGTGGTGGCGAGGCGGAAGTATACCGTGATCATGGTGCAATAAAATTGAGGTCAACCGGGCAGCATGGTTCACCTCATGACCTCGAGCCTGAAATAGACCATGCATTTGTTCACAGCCTTGTGAGCGAGAGCGCCAGGCATATCGTGCCATCAACATCATGACTGGAACGATAGGCAATGCTGCGGGCAATAATTGTAACGTTTATCTATTTGATATTTATTATTAATATCCATGTTATATGTTATTTATCAAGCGTTTTCTGTGAATTGAAGTCGAGACTCGATACTTGGTACCTCCTGTAAGGTTCCCGGTTACGGCCCGACGAACCATTATCAGAAATGAATTCAAACCCGATCCTTTGGCACCCCACGGCAACGAAGATGTATGCAACATAAATGACCCATCAAACAATATTAGAGGAGATACCAGTATGTTAACCGTATTGAAGACGCGAAGAATAAGCTGGGTCAATGTGATAGTGGCCGGCGTGGCGGCGACGATCGTTGTAACGATCACTATGCTGATGTCTGGTACCGATATTATCAAGGCGCTTGGCGGTATGGTGCTTGGTATGGACGCAGGGGTGACGGAAAAGTATTGGGTCGGCGGGGTAATCCATTTTTCGGTAGGCCTTGTCTATGCGGTGTTCTTTGCCTTGTTTTTTGCGCCCGTTCGCGAATGGAACAAGATCACCAAAGGTATCATATTCGGATTTTTTGTAACCGTCATGGCACTGGTCTTTATGCCCTTGGGCGCTTCCATGTTAAGCAGCAACCCGTCAATGTCGTTATCCAATCCTTGTGCTGCTGACGTCAAAAACCCTTGTAATCCCTGTATGTCCAGGGCTGTTAATCCCTGTGCCGCCGCCAATCCATGCGCCAAAAATCCATGTGGCAAAAATCCATGTGGCACGAATCCTTGCGGGATGAAGAATCCGTGCGCAACGAAATCAATGAACCCCTGCGCTGCGGGTAACCCATGTTCAACGGGCCACACCAAAAAGATGCAGATCTTACAGCCTCGCAATCCATGCGCCCCCAGAATGAGCAACCCCTGTGCTGCCGCCAATCCATGTAATCCTTGCAATGGTGGAAGCGGTAATACCTATGGCGGGCTGATCAGTCTGGTCAACCACGTTATATTAGGGCTGGTGCTTGCCTTTATGGTCAGATTGAAAACAAACGAATCAGATAAAGCGGCCTGATGCTGATGCTTCGAAGGATACTGATAAAGTGCTTTACAGCGAGGCCCCTTCGTCTTTCTCATCGCGGCCGGTTATTTGTAAACCGGAAGATCATCATTCGTTGATCATTAATTATAAATATAATGGAGATATAGTATGAAAACCAAATTTAACTACTCGGTTCTGCTCCTGGTTATGTCGATGCTGATAGCACCTTCTGCGTGGGCAGCCCAGCAAACGCTTTTGATGGGGCAGCCTATGGTCCAGATCGCATCGAGTGACATGGCATCCAATCCCTGCGCCAAGAACCCTTGTGGCATGAATCCCTGCGCCAAGAACCCTTGTG
>JBHHVB010000117.1:0-3179 GCA_046754065.1 Gammaproteobacteria bacterium | reverse complement strand
ATGTGCGACAGGGGAGATTATAGCTAGAAAAGGCGGCAGCAGCACGGCCGTTTTAAACAATCAACAGTCAACGGATAACAATCAACGGGGGACGGCCGTTTTCCCCAAGGATGAAGGATGAACGGCCGTGCATTCACCATTCATTATTCGCAATTCGTTATTCATTGTTCGACACGGCCGTTCCCCACCTATGTTAACGTGCAGAAACGGAATCGAATGTCAGGTCATACCAAGCCATCCCTATTTGAATTAGGAAAGACCACGCCCCTATAGGGACAACAGCAAGGAGAATGCCAGTTTGATGCATAACGCAGCGTGGTGGGGAGAGTCACTCTATTCACGCCGTTTTGCGAAGGCCATTGTTTACCAAATAGCATTTAATCCTAAATATAATGGGATCGAACACAACAATAATGCAAGCAGTGCATATAGCCTAGCAGACCATTTGGACCAAGATGTATCCAGCCTGTTTTCAAAATATTTGGAAAAGGGAAAAACACGAGCTAATCGAGTTTGACGTAAACGTTTAATCAAGTCTAAATAGTGTGAATAATCAAACCAAACAAGTAGATTCAGACAGACCAGATAGATAAGTAGAATACCCCAAACGAGTAGTAATAATATATCCTTATCCATTATTGTTTTTCCTCAAAGACCCGGGTAAAAAAGTCTATTATTTGTTGTGTAGTCCATGTATACCCACCCCCGCCACCAATTTGCGGACTGTAAACACCAACCTCAAGGGCTGCACTTCCAGTACCATTTTCATTACTCCAAGGAGAAGAAAATGATACGTCAGCCCCTGCGATCGATCCGCCTCCTCCTCCAGCACCCGGCCCAGGCAAATATCTTTGAAAATCATCAGATGTTGGAGAATTTCCCTGCCCTATAAGCAATCTCACATTATCATCTTCTGGTGATTCACCAAGTAATATCCACCCACCAACTGCTCTGACTGAACCAAAAGGTGTAAGATCCTCCGGTCCTAAACTCCATCCTAATGTAGGCGGAGCCGTCCGCCAACGTTTCCCGAATCATGACGTTGGAATTGGAAACGGCCGTGGAATTTCCTGACTGGTTTGCTGTACCACAAATTGTAGAAAGCTGATTATGTTATCGATACGCTTCACGCCGATGGGCGATGCGCCACACTGTGACTAATGCTTTATCATCATCAATTTCGTATAAAATACGATAATCTCCAACCCGAACACGCCAATCAAGCTGTCTACCAGCCAATTTTCTTGACTTGGGAGGTCGTGGATTTTCAATCAACTTTTTTAGAGCATTATCGATTCGTTTGCGACTGGATGGATCGATTCGCTTGCGTTCTTTTAGCGCAGTTGCAGTAATTTTCACTTCGTAGGTCATGCGTCATCATCGTGTTCGGCTAAAGCTGACAACAAATCAACGGCCGTTTCCTTTTCATCACGCACCTCATCAATCAGCATCCGATCAATGCTGTCTTGCAGTGCAACTGGCAAGGATTCCCAATCCGTTCGTTCTGCTATAGTTCGTAAATACGCAATAAAATCTTCGGCAGTTAAAATTACTTCAACTAAACGACCAGAATCATCGTATACCATTTTGGGTGGATTCGCCATGACAACCATATCAGCACCTCATCTTCCGTTTTGTTGTATTTTACCAAAGTATAAGCGATCGTGAGCTGAAACTAAAGCATTTGCAAAGATACGGCCGTTTCTTCACCATTCGCAATTACCCATTCACAATTCACAATTCTAACGGCCGTCCTTAGGTAGTGTAAATTAGTTTCTGTAAATTTGGTTTGATGGTCGATAGGCCATTATGTATCCTCAGGTGTCGACAAAACCACATCTGAAGGAGTGACACAATGACCTACGACCTTGATAGTACTTTACCAGAAGAATTCCTCGAATCAATCGCCGAGCAAGGGCTGGACGTGCTGCCATCGCTGATCCAGACACTGGTCAACACCGCCATGCGCCTGGAACGACAACGGTTTCTCCAGGCCGGCCCCTACGAGCGGTCTGACCAGCGCCGGGGCCATGCCAATGGCTACAAGCCCAAAACGGTGGCGACACGGCTGGGCAAAATCACCTTTGACGTGCCCCAGGTGCGCGAAGGCGGCTTTTATCCCAACGCGCTGGAAAAAGGACTGCGCTCCGAGCGAGCCTTGAAGCTGGCGCTGGCCGAGATGTACGTGCAGGGCGTCTCCACCCGCAAAGTGGCTGCCATCACCGAAAAGCTGTGCGGCTTTGATGTCTCTTCGACCCAGGTGAGCCAGGCGGCGGCGCTGTTGGACGAGCAACTCGAAGCATGGCGACAACGGCCGTTAGACCGCAGCCAATACCTCTGGCTGGATGCCCACTACGAAAAGGTGCGCCAGGCCGGTCAGGTACGTGATGCGGCAGTGCTCAAGGCGGTGGGGCTGACTACAGAAGGCAAACGCATCATTCTAGGGGTGTCGGTGGCCCTGGGTGAGCATGAAGTCCATTGGCGCACCTTTCTGCAAAGCCTGGTCGCCCGTGGTCTCTGTGGCGTGGAACTGATCATCAGCGACGCTCATGCCGGGTTGAAAGAGGCGCGGCGGGCTGTCTTTGGCGGCATTCCCTGGCAGCGGTGCCAGTTTCACTTGCAGCAGAATGCCCAGGCTTACGTGCCCCGCCAGAGTATGAAGAAGGGGGTGGCGGCTGCCATCCGCGCCATCTTCAATGCCACTAGCCGACCGGCAGCCGAAGCGTTGCTGGCCCAAATGGTAGACAAGTATGCGGAGAGCGCCCCGCGCCTGGCCGAATGGCTGGAGACCAACATCCCTGAAGGGTTGACCGCCTTCGCCTTTCCCAGCGCTCATTATCACCGGATTCGCACCGCCAACGGTCTGGAACGGCTCAATCGAGAAGTGCGCCGCCGCTCTCGTGTCGCCGTCCTCTTTCCCAACGAAGCCTCCTGCTTACGGTTGGCAACGGCCGTACTCATGGAGATTAGCGAGGAGTGGGAAACCGGCCGCACCTATCTGCGCCTGGATGCCGATTAACTGTTAATGTGCTGACGATGGAGACAGCCGTCGTCGTAGTGGCTGTGGGAATGTGGGTAACTCGGAACTGGTGGAGAGTTATCCACATTCCCACAGCCTATTGAATCCGTTTGTTTACACTGAGGGTACATGCTTTTTACAGAAAAATATTTGCATTATC
>JBHHVB010000116.1:0-3285 GCA_046754065.1 Gammaproteobacteria bacterium | reverse complement strand
TTCAACGCAATCTTGCATGCCCGATCTATCGGGAATCGATACACACCGGTACTGATCGCAGGAAATGCGATAGACACTATTCGGTTTTCAACAGCCAGATCAAAACTACTTCGATAGCAACTCGCTAACAACGCTTCCTCATTGGAATTGCCACCGTGCCATACTGGACCGACCGTATGAATAATATATCGAGCGGGCAATCGATAACCGCTGGTGATCTTTGCAGCTCCCGTTTGGCACTCACCCAGACTACGACAGGCTTCCAGCAACTCAGGGCCTGCTGCGCGATGGATTGCACCATCGACGCCACCACCGCCCAACAGGGAGGTATTGGCAGCATTAACGATGGCCTCTACATTCAGAGTCGTAATGTCATCTTGGACAAGCTGTATACGGTCCACGACAGACATCGGTTCAACACCAGCTAATCTGGTTCTCGGGCCGGTTTAATACTTCTTGAACATTAGCCTCAATCACCTTATACCCTACATTACCATAGAGTTTTTGCCGACCCTCGTTAAGCACATATGTGGGACTACCATCAATGTTAAATTCATTTTTCAATTCGATATCGCAACACATGGCTGCCATTGCATAGCCACTGTCGATTTGCGCTCTAATTTCGCCGACCGGCAAATCGTAAGCTTCGGCGATAGCAAACAATACAGAGAGATCTGAAATATCTTTTGCGTCTCTGAAAAAAGCCTGTCTGCATGCCCATATGACCTGCTCAAACAATGTACGACCGTCGAAGCGTTCTTCCGGATCGATACTGATCTTATTGTTGGTCACTAACAACTGAACCGATTTCAGAAACAAATGGCAATTTGCCGACGATGCGGGTCTTAGCGAGAACCAGACATCGTCATGGAGAGATACATGCGGGAATGATTCACAAACATGTTTGACATGTTCGGCATACCCGTTAAATTCACCGCGATCTTTCCATCCACCACAAATGCGGCGCTGAGCACAACCGAAGATGGGCAGGAAGTGATATGACAACTCAATCTGAGAACCAAATTGCCTTCTCAACTCATCAAGCCTGACCTCCGAAATATAGGCCCAGATACAAAGCATATCTGAGAAACAGGAAATTTTTACCTTGTCGTTTTTCGCCATAACGCAATTCCAGGGTGGGTCTCCCTATTTGGAGTCAAGTTCTAAGTGCACCACGTTTAGCTTCAGAGAAGACTTCTTGATGAGTGCGATAGCCAGTATGCCCATTTTTTCTATCTTAATAAATTCGTCTAAATACCTGCATTAAAAAAATGAGAAAAGAAATTCAAGCAAACCATCATCAGCATGCAGCAGATCATGCTCCTTTTCGGCGACAATATCATCATAGTACTGGGCCATATCTTTGTGCCCTGCTCTTCTCCAATCTTCTGCAACAATCTTGTTGTTATGTATCTCCACCTCTAGCGAGGATTGTAACTCTTCAATCTCTTGTTGAGTCGCGCACCCTGCTACAACAAGCAAACAGATCACCAGCAAAGCAACACTAAAAACTATTTTAATCAGATAAAATTCGCGAGTTAAAGGTATAAACACCGAATTAACTTTGTCGACGACGCCAATTATCACTTCGAATCAACAACCACAACATAACCAGTAATAGACTGAGCTCGACCCAACCGAATGCGCTTCCTCCTCCGCTTGATGTCGTAGAACTCGAATTACTGGAACTAACAGAAATAGCAACAACCTGATTAACATCAAAATTTAACGGGTTATGATTTGACTGATCATCAGCAGCATCTGTGTCTGGATCAATGGAGGTAAAACTGCCGGTCAGTGTGTAATTTCCGGGCACCACCGGATTCGATATCAAACCCGAAAGCAATGTCACCGTTCCAGACTCATTAAAAGGGCCTACAAGAATTCCGGGGTTCCCGTCGCCACCAAACGGAAACGTGGCAGTAAAGGTGTGATTGCCCGTATGAACTATCGCAGTATCGATTGCCACATTGAAAATACCGTCCAGATCTCTATCAGCATATGCGTTATCGAAATCGATGCTGCGAATCGGGATGGTAAAGGTACCACCGTTATTATCGAGGAATTGCACCGTATAATCCCCGATTTGCGTATTAACCGGACCCAGCGCATCAAAACCATTAAAGGAAAATTCGAGTGGCAATGTAATAACAGCCTGATAGGTCTCGAGTTCATCCTTGGTAACACCAAAATTAACAACAAAAGTCGTATCCTCACCGACCAGGACCGAACTTTGTGAAAATGTAATCGTCGACGGCTGATCATAAACAAACGGCTGATGTGCCTGAGTGTGCACCACCCAACTCAACGGGCGTGCACAACCGGTCAAAAACAGGATAAGCAGTGATATCGTAAAACAGGCCAACAAGTTTTTTCTTATCATTATTCCAAACCTCTTTTGTCTAACCGTTAGATTGATTGATAATTATTCATTTTCACTACTGATTTCTTTATACCCGGTCACCATTGCCCTCGGTAAATTTTCCTTATGCAAATGACTGGATGCCGCGACACCCGCTATATGGATAAAAACTAAAAATAGAGTAAAGTTTGAAATGAATTCATGAATCTCTTCCCAGAACTCCTCTTCTTCTGAATCTCCTCCTTCGTGATCGCTGTCTGCGTGCGCTACGCTGATCAACTGAATTTCACTTTTTGCGAGAGGACCGTGACCCTCTGCGCCATATACCTCCAGACCACTCCAGCTAATCAGGCTGATTGAAATCAACAATAGGATCACCATCCAGCCACCCGCCGGATTGTGGCCAATATAATGAGTCGGATTCCTGGCGATTAATGACTCAAGATATTTTTTAACTGCACTTGGACCGTAAACGAAATCACTGAATCTTGCATAGCGTGAACCAATGAATCCCCATATTATTCGAAAGGTAACCAGCCCACAGATGGTATAACCCGCGTAAATGTGAATTGACCCCTCGTCCTCGCCAGTAAAATACGCGACGAAAAACAGTAACACCAGAGACCAGTGGAATAGCCTGACGGCTGGATCCCAGACTTTAACTTTCTCGACTTTACTCATCATTTGCTCCCTTTTTATTCACAACATTTGGCGTGGGCATATAAATGCTGGATGTTATACGCTGACTGCAATGAAAATGCGATAGAATAAGCATTCTGTTTGAAATGCCATTATACAAATTATATCCAATGAAAAATATTTTCGTTCCGATTTTCGTATTAACCCTTTTGTATTATTCATCGTCAGGCATGACCAACGACATCTGGATCAGCGGCTGGCAAACGACCTCAGCACTTAACACA
>JBHHVB010000115.1:0-3370 GCA_046754065.1 Gammaproteobacteria bacterium | reverse complement strand
GCATGCTGCATGTGTACGTAATTGCCCTGTTATGGTGAGTAGCTTGTTCAACTTAAAGTAGTATTGACGCGCAAAAATGAAATTCGCAGTTACCATTGTTTCACCGCCGGGCTATATACACTCACAAGCATTCAAGGAGGTTGCCGAGACAATTCACTACGGTTTGCTGGCGCTTGGCTATGACTCAGTGTTAACAACAGAAGGTATGCTGGAGGGGCGAAAGCATATCGTGCTTGGTTCAAACCTTCTTCCACAGTATCCGTTGCCTCTTTCTCATGATGCGACCCTTTACAACCTCGAACAGGTGTACGTTAATTCACCGTGGTTTAGCCTGGAGCTGGTCGATATTTTCCGCCGCTACGTGCTTTGGGATTACAGTAAGCAGAACGCCGCCAAACTGGAGGCGATGGGCGTTAATGTTTCCAATGTCGTCCCTATTGGATATAGAAAAGAGCTAACCCGCATCCGGTTCGAGCCGGAGCGTGACATAGATGTTCTGTTTTTTGGCTCGATGAACGCCAGGCGCAAGGAAATTATCACCCGGATGAATGCAGCCGGACTTCGGGTTGCTGCTGGATTCGGTATCTATGGGAAGAAACGCGACTCGCTGATAGGTCGTTCGAAGTTATTGCTCAACGTTCACTTCTACGACGCTAAAGTGCTGGAGATGGTTCGTATCTCATATCTGCTTTCTAATCACTGCGCAATCTTGTCAGAGCACAGCTCGGACCCGGATGAGGATCGCAAGCTCGCGGACGGGATAGCGTTCGCCGACTATCAACACCTTGTCCAACGCGCGTGTGAGCTGATTGATAACCCTGAAGAACGTGAGCACCTGGCATCCCGTGGCTTTGAGATTATAAGTGCTCATCCGGAGGAAGACTATTTGCGTGCAGCGCTTGCATAGCACGGCTGAATCTAATTTTGGGATATCCCGAGCAGGCCGACACCATGATGGACGAGCACGGATTTGCAATTGGTGTGATCTTGAGACTGCCGCACTCGGGAAAACGATGGCAATAGTGCTACGAACTACAATGGTGGACATGATTAAGTTATAAAGTGCCGATAATAACAATGCAGGCAAAACAACTGTACTCAAGGGTATGAATCAACAATATATTAATTACTTTCAACGGAAATTCGTACTAGATGAGGCATTAACTGCTTCGGAGGATCAGTTTGTCTGTAATGCTGCCTTAAGTTGTTATCACGCGGGGAATCTGGGACAGGCGGAGACATGGGCGTATGTCCTGATTAAGTTAGGCAATACTCTCGCAAGAGCTCAAGGGTTTGTGTTGTTGGGCAGAGTTGTCGACAAGATTGGCCGCCATGATCTCGCAAAGAAATATTTTCAACAAGCAATCAGCATCACCCCCAATCTAGCCGACGCGCAGCATTTTTTGTCGTCGATAAGGTTCCGCAAGGTGGGCAATTCCACCCCACGGTCACAGCGAAGGGTTCGTCGCTATCACGTGATCAAAGCGTGGGGATGTGGTTTTTGGTCCGAGGTGTACCATCTACTTAACCAGTTGCTTTTTTGTGAAATCACAGGCCGTTTGCCCGTCATCCACTGGGGAGCAAACTGCCTTTACGGATACGGTGATAACGGCAACGCATACGAATTATACTTCAAGCCATTGAACAACTGTACGTTGTCTGATTTATTGCGGAAACAATATTCCTTTTATCCCCCGAAATGGGGGCCAGACAATTTGACTACAGCAGAAATCAACAAATGGACCGGTGCGTATTCACGTATGGCGGCGGTCGATCTGATAAATAGGGATGAAGATATAACAATCTGTGATTATTATTCACCGATATATAATCTGGTTACGTTCCTTCCCGTACACCATCCTCTATACGGCAAGGATCTCGAATTCATCTATCGCTACCTCGTTAATAAATATCTGCACCCTCGATCAGAGATATTGAGGCAGGTAGATGAATTTTGGCATAAAAACATGCAAGGGAAAACGCTTATAGCGGTTCATATACGCGGCAGCGACAAAATTCAAGAGGTACGTTTTCTAGATAAACTAGTTCGCCGTTTCCACAAACAGGTGTCATGCTGGAGGGCGCTCAACCCGCGCGCATATATCTTTCTGCTGACAGACAGCGAGTTCGTTCTTGAAGAAAATAAGAGACGATATGGTAGCAAACTCATATATACACCATGCTGCAGGTCAAACGATAGCACCGGGATCCATTTTAAACAGGACCAGGACAAAAAACGTATCGGAACGGAGATCATCGTTGATACTTATCTCGCCACAAGATGTAACTACTTCATCGGGTTGGGCGACTCGAATGTTTCGGCGATGGTGCTACATATGAAAGACTGGTCTGACGGCGCCTGCCATTTAGAGGGTACCATTATGTCCCACCAGATTAACCTGTTGCTTTACGATCGTTAATCGACCATTGGTTCCGGTGGTCCGATCTACCTATTGTGTGTACGAAAAATGGCGCCCAGTGCTGCCGTTACAGGGTTAAGGCGATCTTTGATAAGCCGGATGTTGATGTACCATTTTAAATCGACAATTCTGTATGGTACTCCTGTATCGTCGATGCGAGCAGCAATGTGGAAGCTGACAAATTGGCGATAGCGGTTGTAATTTTGAAGAAAAATAGGAGAGTATGCTTGGCATATTTTCTTTTATCTTGATCAGCTCCTTGGAAGACTTAATTGCAGGACACCCAAACCATGACCAAAAATCGTTCTTTGGTATCTAACAGCCAGTTTCAGCAAGATATATGGGTAATCTCCCTTTTTAAAGGAAAAATAAAAGGTTTTTTTATAGAGATCGGGGGCGGTGATGGCCTATGGATATCCAACACCTTGCTGCTTGAAAGAGAGTTTGAATGGAACGGTATTCTAGTCGAACCGACAAGCGCATTTGAACTGCTAAAAAAAAACCGCCCCAACTGTATAACTGACAACTCATGCATTGCAAGCGAGAGAAAATCCGTCACTCTGTTCGAGATTTTTGATCGTGGTCAAGCAATGCTGAGTCGGTGTGCAAAAGGGAACACCCTTCTCTCAATGGTGAAGGAAGATATCGATAGACACGAAGGACAAAAACTAAATTCGGAGTGGGGGGATTTCCAACGTGCATATCAAAAAAAAGCTGTTCTACTAGAAGACGTGCTCCGTAAATATAACGCGCCCAAAGTCATCGATTATTTTAGCCTGGACGTGGAAGGTTTCGAATATGAAATATTAAAAAATTTTCCTTTTCACGAATATATATTTCTATGCCTGGGTGTAGAGAGGCCGCCGCAAAAGCTGCACAATTTACTGATAGCTAATGGCTACATGCCCCGAGCCAGATTAGGGGAGGATATGATGTACACGCACTCCAGT
>JBHHVB010000114.1:0-3383 GCA_046754065.1 Gammaproteobacteria bacterium | reverse complement strand
CACATCTCCCGATAAGCCTGTTCCACCTGCCGGGCCAGGCGCTTGCCATCACACAAAGGAGAGGACTGCAGCTGTGTCCTGAGGCCTGATCTTGACTTCGCCAGCTTCTCCACTTCTTTAGCCCGGGCCACTGCCAGATCGATATATGTCTTTTCATCCTCCGCAATCCACTCATCCAGACCCGCCTGACTCAGCAGGCTCACCCCTACCCGGCCGGCATGGCGGTTTCCGGCCAGGACCACCACCGGTACTCCCATCCACAGGGCTTCACAGGTCGTCGTCGTCCCGTTGTACGGAAACGGGTCCAGGCCAATGTCCACCCGGTTATACAAGTCGAGATGCGCCTTGCGCGAGGCAAGCGCCGGCATTAATTCCACCCGCTTCCGTTCGACCCCCCAAGCCTCGAACAATCTCCAGTAGTGCTCCTTCACCCCGGCATCCGCCATGCTGGTATACTTCAAAATCAACCGCGAATTAGGTACCGCCTTGAGAATCTCTGACCACACCCGGATGACCTGTTCATTGACTTTCGCCAGGTTGTTGAACGAGCCATAGGTGATATATCCCTGCCTCAGGGCGGGTAAGGCACCTACCTCCACTGACGCTTCCGGCGGGCTGTAACTCAAAAATCCCCCTTCCAGACGCACCAGTTCTTCTGTGTAATACTGATCCGGATTGAGTGTCTTGGGGTCCGCCCAGCTGTCGGTCAGCCGGTAATCCATTTCCTTGAGGCCGGTGGTGTTCGGATAGCCGAGATACGTGACCTGCACCGGCGCGGCGTGGCGGGCGAATATCCCCAGACGGTTGCCCTCGGTATGACCACTCAGATCCACCAGAATGTCGACGCCATCACTGCGGATCCGCTCTGCTGCCTGTTCATCGCTTAAGCCCACAATCGATACCCAGCGATCTGCCAGATTTCGTAGCCGCTTGGTCATATCGTCTGTTTTCTCACAGTTCGAGTAACACGTCACTTCGACCTGACTTCGGTCATGGTGACGCAGCAAGGCTTCTATGTAATGCGCGACTGCATGTTCCCAAAAATCCCCAGAAACATAGCCGACTTTGACACGACGTTCCTCCGTTGCCGCATTGTGAAATACCACCTTCTCACGCTGACTGCGGCAGTGCTCTCCCCAACGCAGATGCTCGGCATAAATACCATCAAAATCAGACCCGGGCATATAATTTAACGCCAATAGATAATTGGTATGAACCGGCTGTGAATCAGGATCTAAAGCCCGGGCCTTGCGAAAATAGTCGATTCCCTCACCAACTCGTCCGCCAATACATAAAATAACAGCGACTTTGGCGTAGCCTTCGACATAGTTTGGTTGTACACGAAGGGCCTGGAAATAAACGTCCAGCGCTTTGTCGAGCTTCATCTGCGTTTGTAGTAAATCACCCAGCCTGCTGTACGTCTTGAGATAATCCGGCCTGTAAATTATTGCCTGGCGATAGTGCTTTTCTGCCTTATCCAATTGTTTTTTTTGCTCTAACAAAATGGCGCTGTTAAACCACGCGATATGTAAATCCGGCCTGATACGCAATGCTTCCCGATACTGTTCCAGCGCTGCATCCTGATTATCCAGGGCCTTAAATGCATTCCCCAGGTTCACATGTGCCTCCGCATGATCAGGTTGCAATTCAATCGCTTTGCTTAGACATTGTTTGGCTTCCGGGAAATGTTTCAGCTGACCATGAAGCGAACCACAAATGAACCAAATTTGTGCATCTTGAGGTGCCTGCTGCAAAATCCCTGTAAGCACCTGCAGCGCCTCAGCTAAACGACCCTCTTTTATCAACATCAAGGCCTTACGCTTGTTTTCCATGTATCTGGCTCGCTTGGCAATTCGTTGTGCGGTTGAGAATTAATCCGGCTAACATATTCGGGATTTGGCGACATAACAGCAGTAACATTGCCTATTTATCGACCTGGCCTGCGCACCATCCCTGCCACATCTGCCGGTAGGCCCTGTCAACATCACGGACATATTTTCCCCGTCACGGACATTCGTATAAACGTTATCAGCAGACCTGTTCTACACTTATCCTGTCACGCTGATCAGTAACAGGTTCCACAGTGTTTCCAACACTGTCACAACTCAGTCTGTATCACTTCCCAAAGCCTGCACGAGAGAATCGATATAAGGTTCATAATGCTTCCATCGTGCCACTGATGAAGTGTATATCGGCTGCCTTACCTGGTCATAACTGATCGTAGAAATATGACGCTTGCTGCGGAAAAAAAGCATGCAGCGTTCATCCCAGGGTAAACCACAGAAATCCAGCAACATGTGCGAATATTTTTCCTGGTCCCGGACAAGTTCTTCGTAGGGCATATCGAGCATTTCTATATTCAGCTGCTCTTTCCAATGGCTCATCAATTTTTGGTACTCGCGATAATAGGCAGCCAATGTTTCGAGGTCATAGGCATAATAGTGGCCCTTCCTGAACTCCTGAAAAAAACAGGACAAGCATGTGTCCATCGCGTTGCGCATACAATGTATTATCCTGGCTTCGGGAAACAGTAACTTAATAAGACCGAGGTTCAGGAAATTATGTGGAAACTTATCCGTGACATAATGATTATCACACAACAGGTGACGAATTTGATCGATATAATATCCGGCCAATTGATCGGCATTGACCTGGTCAAGGTTTACCACGCACAGCGGGTAAGGCTGCCTGCTGTCTGTTTTTTGTTGTAACAATGAACCAGCAGTGATGTCGTTCATATAGGGCAATTCACCGCCAGCATTCACTTGCGGATGTGCTGCCAGAATCTGTTCGACAAGTGTGGTGCCTGATCGCGGCATACCAACGATAAAAATCAGGCGACCGGCTTCTTCATTACAGGCGTGCGGTGCTGATTGCATAAGTGATTTATCATATATGTGCCTTAATTGATCGAGATAGGCTGAAAACTCGTCCATATTAAAAACGGCATCTTTCAGACTGTTCGCTCTCAGATAATACGAGAAAGCCCTGTCATAGACCTGTTTCCGGTCGTACAGTTTGCCAAGCCGAAAACACAAGTACATTTCACGGGTCTTATCAAGCGAGTTTTGCCGTTTATCCAGGATCTTTTCCATCATTGCAATCGCCTCATCACAAAGATCAACGCCATGACATATGGTGGCGAAGGCGAGAGCTATTCCCGGATCGACATCGTCGGCCGCAATAAACGGCTTCAGTACTTCGTAGGCTTTTTCATAATCACCCTGACGGTTATAGACATTGGCCAACCCCTTGACAGCCCGGTAACAATTTGAATTGAGCTTCAATGCTCGCAAGAATATTTCCCTGGCCTCATTATAACTGCCAGTGAGAACTAAGGCATTACCAAAATTATTCAGCGCATTTTCGTCATGTGTCTGCCC
>JBHHVB010000113.1:0-3405 GCA_046754065.1 Gammaproteobacteria bacterium | reverse complement strand
GCTGATGTCTACGCAAGTCCCGAATTTATCTCCAGCCTGGATACCGCTAGCGCGATTGCGAACCATGTAAAGGTTGATTCTGAATTATGGGGTTGCCCGGTCAACAGCAAGCAATTAATCAAGGCGATACGCGCCTATCTATTCGGCGTAGTACCTCATCGCGAACAGGATAAAGTCTGTCTGGAATGTAAAAGACAGCACAATACCTGTGTCGTTATTACAAAGAGATTACCGTGTATGGGACCTGTTACTGTTACCGGGTGTGGTGCAATATGTCCTAAACATGGCAGAGATTGTTACGCTTGCTATGGTCCTGCCGAGAATGTCAATACGCGGTCTTTATCCCGTTGTTTCGAAGGCCTGGGATTAACACCTGATGTTATTGAGAAAAAATTTCATCTGATAAATAGTGCTTCACCGGAATTCAGGATTACAAAAGAATGAAGAAGTCCCGCAATATCACACTCAATGTGCCCGTGTTAGCGAGGGTTGAAGGAGAAGGTGCGCTAAACCTTACGATAAAGAACAATAAAATCGCTGATATTGCTTTGAACATCTATGAACCACCCAGGCTGTTCGAAAAGTTATTGGTAGGAAGAAGTTATAAGGAAGTACCGGATATCGTTGCACGAATATGCGGTATATGTCCGGTCGCGTATCAAATGAGCGCCGTCCATGCGCTGGAGCGGATATTTAGGTGTCAACCGGGACCCTGGGTGCGCATGATGAGGCGTTTGATCTACTGTGGGGAATGGATTGAAAGTCACGCCTTACACGTACATTTGTTGGCGGCACCAGATTTTCTTGGTTTTGACAACGCTCCTTCGATGGCGAAAAAGTATGCGGGGGAGCTGAAGAGAGGGTTAAGGCTTCAAGCGGTAGGTAATGAAATTATCAAATGTTTCGGAGGCAGGTCTGTTCATCCAGTAGGTGTTTGCGTGGGTGGTTTCTACCGTTCGCCAGGCATTGATGAAATCAGCAAACTAAGGAAAAAGCTGATTGATGCAGTTGACGATGCAGTCTCTCTGATTGATTGGGTAGCATCATTTAATTATCCGGAATACGGTCAATTGTTCACCTGTGTTAGTTTACGCCATAATGAAGAGTATCCGTTTAACGAAGGTCGGCTGATATCTTCTTCGGGACTGGATATTGATATCGCGGAGTTTGAGCACCATATCATCGAACATCATGTTCCTCATTCCACAGCCCTTCATGCTTTGCTCGACGGCAAACCCTATCTGGTAGGTCCGCTCGCAAGACTAAACCTGAATTATGACAGGCTTCCCGATGAAATTACCTCAATTATTGAGAACAGGAAAATCCGCATGCCGGCCACAAACATGTTTCACAATATTCTGGCTCGCGCCATTGAAATTTATTATGCAATCCTGGAGGCAATCAAAATTACGGATCAATATTCAGATCCCGACGTGTCCGCTTCTGATATTCGTGCCCGCGCAGGCACTGGTTTCGGTTGTACCGAAGCACCCAGGGGGATTCTGTGGCACAAATATATCGTTGATGAACAGGGTGATATCGAAAAAGCCGTCATTGTACCACCTACTAGTCAGAACCAGGCCAGAATAGAAGCGGATCTGAAGCAGTCACTGGAATCATTTGGACTACACCATGATAACGATGAACTGTGTGTTTTTGGGGAGAAGATTATCCGAAATTATGACCCCTGCATCTCTTGTGCTACGCATTTTTTAAAAATTGATGTGCAGCGCCAGGATTAGTATTCTTGGTGTGGGCTCTCCGCTTGGTTGCGATGCGATCGCCTGGCACGTAATCGAACAGCTTAAAATATCGGATTGTGTGCCGGGATACGAGGTTAACTGTTGTATTGAAATCAGGTCTTGTGACAGGCCAGGGGTAAAGCTTCTGAATGAAATGAAGGATGACGATTTCGTCATCCTGATTGATGCGATGCAGGCAAACCTTCAGACCGGGATGATCAGGAAATTCTCGGAACAGGAATTTGAAAATTCTTTTCATCTTTGTTCCTCGCATGGCTTTGGAATTGAGTCGGCTCTGACATTGGGCCGGAGTCTGAATATATTACCCGGAAGAATAATAATCTACGGGATTGAGATTGGAGATCAACTGGATGCTAACAAGTTGAGACAGGATTCAGTTAATCACAAGCTCGAACTGGATTGGTTGATCGATGATATCTCAAACGAGATAAACTGCTTTTTAAGTGCTAACAATCTGCTAACCACATCGCATTAATTCTGTTAGAATAGGGGGCACATCAATAGTAGGAGAGAGGTATGAGTGTTACCCCCATTAATCTTGAAGAACGCAGAGCTGGTTCACATAAGCTGATCCAGGAACTGGTTGATGTCAGAACTGAAATGCTTTCTTTATACAGTGAATTGGCGACCAAACACCCATTTAATGAAAACACCGGCGTGGATGAGCTACTGGAACAATTCTGCCAGTCCTTGATCGATTACACTGCTGACGCGCATTTTCGTTTATACAGATTTATTGATGAGAGGAAAGAAAGACGACGTTCTGTACTTGATGTCGCCGATCAGGTGTATCCGGGTATCGTATCGACAACCCAATCGATTCTGGAATTTAACGATAAGTATGATTTTCAGGAACACGACAGGGAGCTCGCCTCTCTGGCTGATGATTTGTCTGTGCTAGGTGAACGGTTGGCTGATAGAATTGATCTGGAAGATGAGGTTATAAGGGTCCTTCAGGTAGCTAAATAGGCAAGCATTTGCTTTGTTTTCCTGTGCGGTCATCTCGCCAACAGAAAGCTTCTTAGGTTATTACATTGATATTTTATTATAACTTATTGTAATTCAGGGTATATAACAGTATCTAACTATTTTTATTCGTGTTTCCTGGCGCAATTTATGTCCATTTCGGTTGGCTGCTTGAGTCAAACTCCCAAGTTAAAACTACTTAAATTCGATGGTTAGTATTCAGCATAAAAAGCATGGCACCGATAGCAAGCAGGTGCTGGATCCTGAACAGTGGTTACAGTCCCTACAAAAAGATCATAGCACTAATGAAGTTGAGATAATCCGGCGCGCCTGCGATATCGCTCGAAACGCGCATGCTGGCCAGTTACGGGCATCTGGCGAGCCATTTTTTCTGCATTCACTCGCCGTTGCAAATATTCTAACGGATCTTCACATGGATTATGAAACATTGGCCGCTGCGATTTTGCATGACGTGGCCGAAGATACCGAAATGACGCTTGACGATATAAAAGACACATTCGGGGACAATATTTCCCGACTTGTCGATGGTGTTACAAAAATGGAGTTAATCAACACGTTTCGACCTGAAGAAGGAGATCATAAGCAGCAGCAAGCACAGGTTGAAACACTACGAAAAATGTTGCTGGCAATGGCTGAGGATGTTCGCGTAGTGATG
>JBHHVB010000112.1:0-3537 GCA_046754065.1 Gammaproteobacteria bacterium | reverse complement strand
GGATTGCAGAGGATGAAAAGGAATATATCGATCTGGCCGTGGCCCGGGCCAAGGATCCGGAGCAGCTGGTGAAGCTGCGGGCAGGGTTCAGGGGACAGTTGCAGTTTTTGTTCCTGTGTGACGGCAAGCGCCTGGCAGGTGAAGTGGAGCAGGCTTATCGGGAGATGTGGCGCAAGTGGTGCGGCGCGCAAGAGCGATAGTTATCGGCCTTTGCAAGTAAACGAGCAGGGCAAGTAACAGTGACTGATATTAATGCGCTGAAAAATAGAGTTTCAGCTTTGTTGAAAAAAAATCGGCAGGTCGAGGCCAGAGACCTGCTGATAAAACATATACGAAAGAAACAAGATAACGCCGATTTATGGTGCATGCTGGGTACCACAAACGCGCAGTTGGAAAAATATGATGAAGCAGAAGCCTGTTACCGACGTGCCACAGAAGCAAAGCCGGATTATTTTGCGGCACATTGCAACCTGGGGCTGCTTTATCAAAGAACCAATCGCCTGGAAAAAGCGGAGCATGCCATCAGGAATGCGCTGCGTATCCAGCCCGCCAATGTCAATGCGTTACATAGTCTTGTAGACATTTTATGTGCCCGGGGGAAACCTGATGATGCGGAGGCAAGTGTAAGAAATTATCTGGCCCGGGATCCGGGCAATGCGTCTGCGTTGCATATGTTAGCAATAGTCTTGCAAAAACAGCAGCGATCAGATGAGGCGCTGAGGGTGCTGGATAGTGCCAGTAAAGCACAACCCGGTAATAGCGCACTCTATTTTGACAAGGGATTGTTGCTGCATATGAAAGGCAATTTGTCCGATGCGGCAAACTGTTATAGAAATGCGCTCAAATATCAGCCCGCACATATCAATGCCATGAACAACCTCGGCAATATACTGTGTTCGCTAGGTAATCATGGTGAGGCGATAAAATATTATACGGCGGCGATCGCTCTGGCCCCGGATAATGCAGCACTTTATTCCAATGTGGGCGCCGTATTTATGGAAACAAATCAATTAGTAGAAGCAGAACGCTCCTTTGTGCAGGCACTGAAATATAAGGGCGGTTCTATTGAGATATATAACAATCTTGGAACGATATACAAAAGGATCGGCCGCCTTTCGGATGCGGAAACTGTTTTTCGAAAAGCCTTGGCGCTCAAGCAGGATTCTGTCTATTCGCTAAATTACCTGGGCATAGTACTTAAGGAAAAAGGGCTGGTACCGGGCGCCCTGAAAAATTTCCGCAAGGTGCTGAAAATCGATCCGGGAGACGCAGTTGTCCACAGTAATTTTCTTTGCTGCCTGAATTATTGCCTCAACATCGATAATAAGGTGCTTGCTCGTGAACACAGGCATTGGGGAGAGCTTCATGGTCGGCTGGAGAGTACAACAGTTATAAATTGGACTAACAAACCGGATGCTGACCGACCATTACGGATAGGATATGTATCCCCCGATTTTCGTGATCATCCTATAGGTTATTTTATAGAGGGCATACTGAAATATCACAACAGCAAGGAGGTGCAAACATACTGTTACTCGAATGTTTCTCGAGAAGACAGCGTGACGCTACGATTAAAAAATCTGGCAGCTCACTGGTCATCGATTACGAAGCAAAGCGATGCAACAGTGGTTGAACAAATTCGTCGCGATAGAATCGATATTCTGATTGATTTGGCCGGGCACACAGGAGACAATCGTTTGCCCGTATTTGTGCAAAAGCCGGCCCCGATTCAGGTCAGTTATCTGGGCTACCCGAATACGACCGGATTGACACAAATGGACTATCGATTGACAGACAGATGGGCCGATCCGGAAAGCGAGGATGAACAATATTACACTGAAAAGCTAATACGGTTGACGCCACCATTTTTCTGTTACAGGCCGCCACGGGATGCGCCAGAAATTACACGCCTGCCGGCATTTACTTCAGGACGGGTTACATTCGGTTCGTTAAACAATCTTGCGAAAATCAATAAGCAGGTAATCAGGCTGTGGGCGCATGTTTTATGCGAAGTTGAGGGGTCAAGGCTGGTGCTCCAGTCATCTGCCTTTGATGATCAGGGGATAAGGCAGCGGTTCAAACAGAAATTTGCGCAATTTGGGATAGAAGAAGAACGTCTGATCCTGAAAAAGAGGATACCCTTTGTCGAGCACCTGGGGGTATACAGTGAATTGGATATTGCGTTGGATCCCTATCCATGGAATGGCCACACAACCACATGTCATTCACTTTGGATGGGAGTGCCTGTTATTACCTTGGCGGGAAAACGCCATTCAGGCCGCCTGAGCAAAAGTGTGTTGTTCAGTCTTGGGCTGAACGATTGGGTTGCCCAGACAGAGGAACAATATGTGCAATTGGCGGTGGCGTGGGCAGGTCGCCTTGAGCAGCTGAACGAATTACGCCAGGTTATGCGCGAACGCATGTTGGCCTCACCGTTATGCGATGGATCGCGTTTGGTGAAAGGTTTGGAAAAAACCTATCGGGAGGTATGGCGACAGTGGTGCCGGGCACCAGCAGCAGGCCAGGCAGGGAGGAGCGCCACCACTTTAAACCGGAAGCCCTAGCTGAAGTAGTTTCGGAACAGCTTGTTTGCCGGTTTTCCGCACAGCTTTTTTATTATCGATATATCGTTGGCACCCAAACGACGTTTCCATTTTCCGCGATTATTTTTATCAATAGGGCGCGTGTTACTGGTGCCTCCAATCGATTGCCCGGCGTGTATTTCATGGTGTTTTAACACATTGTCTTCCCATGCGGCACCAATGTAGGGGAGTACGCCTTCCAGAATCTTGCGCGGCCGTTCTATCAGCTGTTCATAATAAATTATTTTGTGATCGATGTTATTTTTTCTATATATTTTCAGAAGATCATTTTTCAAGCGCCAGCACAGAGCTCCCAGAAATACAAGTTCCTCTCGAGTGATGACATGTGGTGATTTTCTGGCAATTTTTTTATAGATGTTGAAATCGGAGGCAAGCGTACGCTGACTGTCTTCATCTAAAGCAGCATAACTGCTGCTGATATCGTAGATTCCTCCCCACGGGTGAGCAGGCCACGATACCAGCATCCGGGATGGTGTTAGCGGCAAACGCAAGTTGATCATGGATAAGACCACATCGCGGGGGTCTCTAATACATCGGGTAGCAATTTAATAAATTCAAATTCAGATGCGGCACGAGGCAACTTGCAACATACGTATTTAGAAAATTCCGCACTATCAAGATATTCATGCAGACGCTCATGTTCGTAATATGCTTCGTCAATACCATGAATGTTTGAGTGTGAATCGAGAATCAAATGGAGCAAGGTTGTGCCACTTCGTTGGCACCCTGTTATGAGGATTGGTTGATTCGCTGATGGCATAGTGTGTCAGCTACTTGGTCCTCTCACTCTGGATCAGGAGGGCTGCTGGACAAGACATTATTCCAGAAAGCCAGGATTGAATGTTCTTCCTGAGCAGGGGTATGTTGCGAGGTCAAAGCCAATCCGTTACCCGCCACATGTGTCCAGGATTTCAGATTGCCGGCCAGGATATCA
>JBHHVB010000111.1:0-4012 GCA_046754065.1 Gammaproteobacteria bacterium | reverse complement strand
CAGGATGAGTTGCAATTAGACCCCTATGGCGAGGCCCTGTTCGTGTTCATTAACAAGGCACGCAATCGCATCAAGCTTTTGTACTGGGAGTGTAATGGTTTTTGTTTGTGGCACAAGCGCCTTGAGAAAAACAAATTCGCCTGGCCGCTGCGACAAAGTGACGATACCGTTGCTGTGAGTACGCAAGAGCTAAACTGGTTGCTGGATGGTTTTGATATATGGCGCATGCCACTGCATCAACGTCTGTTTTACGATAGAGTGGGTTAGGTTATACTATGGGCCCATGCGCGGCGCAAATTTAAAGAGGCGGAAAAGGCCTTGCCCAAGTCCCAACGCAAGGGCAAAGGCAGTCAAACCCAACGGGCGATCCAGTTTATTCAACGCCTGTATACCATTGAAAAACGCCACCGCACAGCAACACCCGACGAACGGCACGCAGCACGGCAAGATGACAGTATACCGGTACTCAATGCGTTTCATGAATGGCTGACAACCCAAAACGTCAACCCGGAGAGCAGGCTGGGTAAGGCCATGGCCTATACATTGAAGTATTGGAGCAGGTTAACCGTTTACTGTACCGATGGTCGGCTTGAGATTGATAACAATGGCATTGAGAATAAAATCCAGCCCTTTGCCGTAGGCCGCAAAAACTGGTTGTTTTCAACGAGCCAGGCTGGCGCCAGGGCCAGTGCAAATCTTTACAGTCTGATTGAAACCGCCAAGGCCAACGGTCTCAATGAATACGATTATCTTAAATGGGTTTTCGCCAGGCTCCCTGAAGCTCAAACAGTGGAAGACATCGAAGCATTATTACCCTGGAATATTGATTCCACTCGCCTCGTCAACTGGGTCTATGCTTGAGCGGTTACCATTTTTGATGAATTACGCGGTAAATTTTGCAGTTATGTATGCAACGGCGTATATAATATGAAATACCACTATTCATTGCGGTAAAATATGAGCACTAATACGTCAAGCAGGGGAGAGTTCTGTGACAGAAAAATTTGAGGAAGATATCGAGATTCCGAAATGGGATGTGGCACTCGAGGCGCTGGTCAAGGAGGAATACACAAAGACAGGTAGTGCGCTGCAAATAGATGATTTCAAGCAACTAGCCGTTGAATATCAGATTCGTTTTGATGACATCATGGAAACGATGTTTGAAATGTGCATTGATGGTCAATGGATTTATGAAGATGAAGACCATAATCAGGTCGAGATAACCAGACAAACGTTGGACAATCTTTATGTCAATGCCCGTTTGCAGGAAGAAGATCTATGGGAGTTTAACGGATATTGGCATCCAGCCGGGTGAATTATATATGGAAAGGTCAAATCAATTCGGCCGTAAAGGAACTCTGATAAATTTATTTCTTGCGTTGCTTTTCTCCTGTGCGTCAGATGCAGAAATTATCGCAACACCGGTCGACTACCAGCAACAGGGAACAACGTTAAAGGGGTTTATTGCCTACGATAATCAATTTTCAGGAAAAAGACCGGCGGTTCTCGTTGTACATGAGTGGTGGGGGCATAACGAGTACGCCAGGAAGAGAGCAAAAATGCTCGCGAAGCTGGGTTATACTGCGCTGGCCGTCGATATGTATGGCAATGGTAAACAGGCTGCTCACCCGGAAGAGGCAGGGAAGTTTGCCAGTGAAATTGCTCAACACAGGGATGTTGGTATCGCCAGATTTGAAGCTGCAATGACGCTGCTTAAAAATAATGAGACGGTCGATAAAAACAAAATCGCAGCCATTGGTTATTGTTTTGGTGGTGCTGTCGTGCTTGAAATGGCCCGTGCCGGTTTAGACCTGGATGGTGTTGTGAGTTTTCATGGCAGTCTGGCAACTCAAGCACCCGCAAGAAACGGACGAGTCAAGGCAAAAATACTCGTAGCTCATGGTGAAAAAGATCCTTTCGTTAAACCTGAAGATGTTGAGAATTTTAAAAAGGAAATGGATGCTGCCGGTGTCGATTATCATTTTAATGTTTATCCTGATGCCTTGCATAGTTTTACAAATCCCGATGCGACCAGTTACGGGGAAAAATTTAATCTGCCACTTAAGTATGATGAATCTGCCGATCACCAGTCCTGGGCAGATATGAAACGATTTCTTAAACGAGTATTTCAGTAACAGATACACCTCGCTTTATCTGGCCAGTATTATGATAGGTGAGAACCTACTCGTAATCAACTACCCAGTGTTTAGACTATGAACGCTGTAATGCATGATAATAAACTAAAAAGTTTGCGAGAGGATATCGCAGCGGCTTATCTTTCGGATGAGCTATCGTGTGTTAATGAACTGCGCCAGATTCTTTCACAAGATTCTACCCTCCAGTCCAGGATTGAGACGACAGCGCGTAAACTGATTGAAAAGGTTAGACAAGAGCACAACGTGTCTAGCGCGCTAGATGCATTTCTCTCAGAATATGATTTATCTTCGGAAGAGGGCGTGCTGCTAATGTGTCTGGCTGAGTCGCTGTTAAGAATCCCCGATTCGGAAACCGCAAATCGTCTAATTAATGAAAAACTGGCGCTGGCTGACTGGGAGCGGCATTTAGGAAACCACCAGTCGCTACTGGTTAATGCATCAACCTGGGGTTTATTGTTAACCGGTCAGTTTGTTCGGTTCACTAATGCCGAAGGATATTTTTCAGGATTATTTAATCGTTTGTTGCAAAAGGCGGGGGAGCCGATATTACGTACAGCGCTAAAAGAGGCAATGAGTATTTTGGTTCATCAGTTTGTAATCGGTCGAAATATCGACGAGGCGATAAATATTGGTGAAAGACCCATCTACCAAAATTACCTTTTTTCTTTTGATATATTGGGTGAAGCAGCTATTTGTGCTGACGATGTGGCCCGATTTTTTAAAGAGTACGCGCAGGCGATAGAAAGATTGGCTAAAGAGAATGGCCAACCTGGCAGCCTGTTACAATCTGGGGGTGTTTCTATCAAGTTATCTGCATTGCATCCACGGATGGAAATACTCAAACGGAAAAGGGTAATGAGAGAATTAATACCCAGGGTCAGGTTCTTGGTGATGCAGGCGATGAAGGGGAATGTCGGCATCACGATAGATGCTGAAGAAACGAGTCGGTTAGACTTAACACTGGATATATTCGACCAATTGTTCCATGACCCGGCTATAAATGGATGGGAAGGGCTGGGGCTTGCCGTTCAAGCCTATCAGAAGAGGGCCATAAAAGTGATAAATTGGCTTGCGGAGTTGGCCCGGCAAGCGAATACGAAGATCATGATTCGATTAGTTAAAGGGGCATATTGGGATAATGAGATAAAATTTGCGCAGGAAGCAGGATTAGAAGATTACCCTGTTTTCACCCAAAAAGTTAACACCGATATTTCATACCTGGCGTGCGCCTATACCATTCTACAAAATTCGTCATGTTTTTCCCCGCAATTTGCTACGCATAATGCACAAACAATTGCAGCAGTTTATGAAATGTCTCGAGAATATAATGTTGAGATTGAATTCCAACGTCTTTTTGGCATGGGAAGTGCGCTCTATGATGAAGCAACCTCTCCTCAGGGCTATGCAATGCCTTGTCGAATCTATGCACCGGTTGGTAGTCATACCCACTTGCTTCTCTATCTCGTCAGGCGACTGCTGGAAAATGGAGCAAATACCTCATTTGTATATCGAATAGCCGATATGAATGCACCAATTGAATCATTAATTGAGTCCCCTGTCGCAAAGGCAGAAAAAAGGAAAATAGGTAAAAATTCAGACATCCCGGTTCCGCCAGATTTGTTTGGTGATTCAAGAAAAAATTCACAAGGATTAGAGCTTGTGATGGATTCTCTCGTTCGCCAACTGGAAGCCGAACTAAATGAATATAACAGTGCATTGTGGACTGCGTCTGCAATAATCAATGGGGAAACACTTGGAAGTATTGAATATTCTGTATTTGAGCCCGCGGACTGTAAAAAGCTGGTTGGCTACGTTGTTCAGCCGGGAATAGATGCGTTTAAATTAGCTGTTCAGAC
>JBHHVB010000110.1:0-4058 GCA_046754065.1 Gammaproteobacteria bacterium | reverse complement strand
AACAGGTGACACCCATGCTACGGATGATAATTTACAGCACTTTTGGGACTTGACCCGAGTTTTAGGAAGTACTTGTCAACGATTGATTTCAGCATGAATAAATAGGCATCAAAAGATTTTCAAAAATTTTTCATTATCAACATTTATTCGAGGTATTATATGCCATTGAATAATTGATAACACAACAACGATGCATTCAAACCAAAAAATACTGAACTCCTGTAATAATAGCCATACTAGGCCTCTGGATCGTTAACCTGAGACCATGTGTGGAATAGCAGGGCTATCTCTATATAGCAATAAAGCGGATCTCGAGCTACTCAGGCAGATGGGGAAAATCCTCCATCATCGTGGACCGGATGATGTCGGAATATATGCAGATGATTCCACAGGACTGGCACATACCCGGTTGTCCATCATCGATCTGGAGGGCGGCCATCAACCACTGTATGCAAAAAATAATAATCTGATTTTAATAGCAAATGGAGAAATCTATAACTACATCGAGTTGCGTGAAGAGCTGGAGAGCAAAGGGCATCAGTTTGTAACTCATTCGGACTGCGAAGTCATACTACATGCGTACATGGAATATGGTGAAAGGTTCCTGGATCATATATTTGGCATGTTCGCTTTCGCCATGTATGACAAAAATGAAAAAACCCTCATATTGGCTCGTGATCGATTAGGCATTAAACCGTTATTTCTTGCTCACACAAATAGTGGGTTGGCATTTTCGTCTGAGATCAAGGCATTTTTACCACTGTTTGACGCTGCGCCGGAGATTAATCCACTTGGCCTTTTACAGTATCTGCAAAATCAGTTTAACAGTGGCGAAATCACCATCCTGAAAGGCGTTGAACGAATACTCCCGGGTGAAGCAGTCTGTATCCGCGCCGGCAAAATCTTAAAAAGGTGGCGTTACTGGTCGGCAACCCATGTCAAACCAATCAGTATAAGCATGGATGATGCTCAATCCCGATTTAACGAGATCATGGAAATCGTGATGAAACAGCATGTAAGATCAGACGTGCCTTATGGGCTGTTTCTATCCGGTGGCCTTGACTCATCATCGATATTAACGCTACTGAGCAAATATGGCACCGCTGCCATACATACCTATTCTGTGGGATTCCCCAACACAACCACGCACGATGAGTTATCACTTGCTCAGATGATGTCTGACCGATATGGCAGCCAGCATACGATACTGACACCGAGCAAAGATGACTTGTACGGACGATTTCCATACTGCATCTGGGCGGCAGATGATTTAATGCGGGACAATGCCAATCTGCCAACTGCGTTGTTGGCAGAAGAAGCCTCAAAAAAACTCAAGGTCGTTTTCACCGGGGAAGGCGGGGATGAGGTCTTTGCTGGCTACGGGAGATACCGAAAATCCGGTTTGGAACTATGGTTGAATAATCTGCTAGCACCCGGCTCCGGCGGCTTCCGCACCCGAGGCACATTCCGTGGCAATCTACCAAATGACTTATTCAATAACACACTGCTATCAGTCCTTGAACAGGCCCGACAGCCATTTATTGATGCATGGCAGGAAACACCTGATTGCTGGAACGACCTGCAAAGAATGCAATATACAGATCTATCTACCGCCCTACCAGATAATCTGCTGGTAAAAGCAGACAGGATGCTGATGGGTTGGGGTGTCGAAGGAAGAGTGCCCTTCCTTGATCATCGGGTTGTTGAATTTGGCCTGAGTCTACCTAAAGAAATCAAGATTAAGGGTAGCCTGGGTAAATTATTTATGCGCCACTGGGCAACTGACTTTTTACCTGAAGACCATATCTGGCAAAAGAAAAAAGGGTTTTCTGTTCCGCTCGGCGAATGGATGAAGGGGGGCATGCTGGACAGAATTCGAGAAGTATTACCCAATCACCCAGCCATCGCTCAGTGGTTTAACGAGAAGGGTGTGCTACAAATTATCGACCAGCACCAGCATGGTAAAAGAGATGTTAGCCGCTTTGTTCTGGCGCTGCTTCAGTTCGCGATCTGGCATACGATATTCATCGATAACAGGGGTACCCGTCCTGAGAATATCCAGGATCCTGTTGAATTCCTGGCAGGATGAACAATCGCAACAATAGAATATCGATTTTCATGTCATTTTCCGGCGACGGTGGCGTCGAGAGAATGATGGTTAACCTGATGACCGGATTCATTTCAAAAGGCTTTTCTATCGACCTCATTCTTGCCAAAGCGCAAGGCTCTTTTCTTGAAAAAATACCGCCTGAAGTCAACATTATCAAACTAGGCAGATCCCACACCCTGACATGCCTGCCAGGACTTATCCGTTATTTGAAAAAGAATAAACCTGAGGCGTTGTTCGTCGCGAAACATCGCGCCGGGATTGTTGCGCTGCTCGCGAAAAAGTGTACCGGGTTGTCTACAAGAATTGTATTACGGCTTGGAACAACGGTATCCGCAGCACTGCTGCATAAAAACAGGTTCCGGCGCTGGCAATGGTATAACAGCATGCAAAGAGCCTACCCCAAGATTGACACCATTATTGCCGTTTCGAAAGGTGTTGCAAATGATGTAAGTCAGATTACCGGCATACCGGTTTCTCAAATCAAGGTTATCCATAATCCTGTTATTACGCCTCAACTACATGAATTAGCCGCTGAATCCGTCGACCACCCTTGGCTACAAACTGACGAGATACCCGTCATCATTGGTATGGGCCGCATGACGCAACAGAAAGACTTTTCCAGCCTGGTGCGCGCATTTGCAAATGTCCGGAAAAAAATTGCGTGTCGATTGATATTACTAGGCGGCGGTGACCAAACAGCAATCAGGGAACTCGCCGATGAACTGGGTGTTAAAGAGCATATCAGCCTGCCGGGTTTTCAGAAAAACCCTTATGCCTATCTGACAAAAGCAAATCTTTTTGTCCTGTCTTCGCGCTGGGAAGGCTCTCCAAACGCACTGACAGAGGCAATGGCTGTAGGCATTCCTGTCGTCTCTACTGATTGCCCCAGCGGACCCAGAGAAATCATGCAAGATGGAAAATACGGTCCACTTTGTCCGGTTGGTGATATCGACTGCCTGGCCGCTGCGATTGAAGCAACATTAAAAAAATCTCCTGAACGTTTCTTTATACAAAGTGCTGTTGAGTCGTATACAATTGAGAACAGCACTGAAGAATATCTGAAAGTGATCATTGCCTAGATGTTACTGTCACATAAACATAATTTTCTCTTCGTTCATATAGCCAAAACTGGCGGCACGAGCGTTCGAGCAGCATTGAACAAGTTGCGCTGGCGCGACCCGATGTATTACCCAATGTTTCTCTGTAGCAAGCTCAGCAAAATGACAGGTCATCGGATAGCTGCTAAATTTCCCCGCCATTCAAAGATAATCGCTGCAAAGGAGATGCTTCCCGATGAATATTTTGCTCAATTGTTTAAATTTGCAATCGTGCGAAATCCGTGGGATTTGCAAATCAGTTCGTACCATCATATAAAACGCGAGCGCCCTCACTTGATGCAGGGTATTAATGATTTTGAAAGTTTTTTAAAATGGAAGATGGATCCGGAAAGGCCCTATCAATATCACGTCGATACGTCGATAGAATTGCAATCAGACTATCTTGTAGACCTCCACGGAAATATTATCGTGGACTTTATAGGTCAATACGAATCTCTGCAGCAAGATTTTGCAGAAATATGCCACCGAATTGGCATTGACGAAATTGAGCTCCCTCACAAAAGAAAAGCCACTGACAGAGCGAACTACCAGCAATATTATAGCGACGAAACTGCGCAGTTAGTTGCTGAATATTTTAAACGCGATATAGAAAACTTTTCTTATAGTTTTTGATCGCCAGATTAACATTTCATACAACAACTCAGTGCTGTCCCGTTAAGCGTATAAGAAAAGTTAGTGTTACTACTAGCAATCAATGGGGTGAGAATTTTATGATTCTTCAGGACATGATATGGGTATCGTCTTGCCCGCGGATATATTCAAGAACCTGCGCTTCTTTGTAAGCGCAAAACAAACGACGCCCTTTTAACTTGATGGCCTTATGTGCACGC
>JBHHVB010000109.1:0-4303 GCA_046754065.1 Gammaproteobacteria bacterium | reverse complement strand
GCTGTTCAAAATCGTTCCTGACGATTTTGTCAGCCATAAATCCAGAGGGTTGAATTGCCGGCCTTCGAGCGTTTTACGCAAGAGTTCGGACATGCCTGCCGCACCCTGACCGGATGCTGTGCTGCTCTCCTTGCCCAGGCAGCAGTGCTTGAATTTCTTCCCGCTGCCGCAAGGGCAGGGTTCATTGCGTCCAATGCCGTGTGTTTTTATATCACGATCTGCTCAGAGTTGATTTCATACCACGGCAGAACAGTGACGTCGGAGCGAGATTGCCGGGTGTCACCTCCGTAAACAAGCCAGGCCTGTCCGGCGGTTTCACCGGCCAGTTTTCGCCAGAAGTCCAGCCCCTTAAAGTAATCCTTGTTGATGGTTTGCCCGGATTTGATTTCCAGCGGTGACAGATGGGTTCCATGGTCAATCAGCAGATCCACCTCGTGTCCCGAACGATCACGCCAGAAGAAAAGGTTCGAGGTTTCGCCTGCGTTATAACGGGCCTTAAGCAATTCACTGATGACCCAGGTTTCGAACAGGGCGCCTCGTTGAATATGGGTGGCCAGTTGCTCGCTGTTCTGGATGCCGAGCAGCCAGGCGGCAAGACCCGTATCCAGAAAATAGAGTTTGGGCGTTTTGACCAGGCGCTTGTTGAAGTTCTGGTGATGCGGCGGTAACAGATGCACGATATAACTGGCTTCCAGAACGGAGATCCAGGCTTTGGCGGTGTTATGCGTAATACCACAGTCGTTGGCCAGCGAGGAAAGATTGAGGAGTTGTCCGGTTCGGCCCGCGCACAATTTCAGGAAGCGTTGAAAGGTGCCCAGATCCTGTACCTTGACTAATTGCCGGACGTCTCGTTCCAGGTAAGTGCGAACATAGTTTCCATGCCAGGGATGGGGCTCGAGTCCACGATCGAAGATGGGGGGGTACGCCCCATCGAAGAGTATTTTGTCGAGGTTCTTGCCAATTTTCCCCGAGCGTTGTAATTCGCCGTAGGTCATGGGTAACAGCGTCAGCAATGCGGCCCTGCCGGCCAGGCTCTGCGTGATGCCCGATAACAGCCCAAACTGTTGAGAGCCTGTCAGGATAAATTCGCCGGGTTGTTGCCGTTCATCGATGCGTGTCTGAAGATAGGAAAACAGGGCAGGGCAGCGTTGCGCCTCATCCAGGATGGCGCTCCCACTGAATTGATTCAAAAAACCACGCGGATCCGTTTCAGCAAATTCCCTTTGGTCGAGATCTTCAAGCGATACATAACGGTGATAGGGAAAGGCATGCCTCACCAGAGTGGACTTGCCGGACTGGCGAGGCCCGGTGACCACAACGACTGGATAGCCGTTGGCGAAGAGTTGAAGCCTGGATTCTGCGTTTCGGGGGATGTAGGTCACGGTGGTTTCTAGTACTCTTTCAACATGATATTGCCTTGTTCAGTTGGTCTGTCAGCATCCATGACCGCGTTGCGCCTCTTATTAAGGGCTAAAGCCATTAATTGCGAGGCGCGCCTTGTCCTGAACGCTGACAGACCAACCCTTCGGGCGCTTCTGTGGTGTCCCGCAGCGGCGTTACAGTGCTTGACAAGGACTATGGCCATTGCCTGCGCACTGTGCCTTGCTGCAAAACACCACAAAAACGCTGAATTAGGCAATATCATGTTGAAAGAGTACCAGTTGCTTTACGTACCTGTATTATGAGAGGAAATGGCTAATTGTCAATGTTATTTCCAATTAGCCTATATATGGCGCCTGGTACGGTGATCCATTACCTGCAGGAGCAGGAGGGGGATACACTTAGAAGTCAAAGCCCGGAAGGTTGCCTAATGTACTGTGTATCAGCGTTCAATCGGAAATTTTTTCGAGCAATTTGAAGGATTTTCTGAACATGGTATTTTTCATGGTATTACCATATATGCCAATAACTAAGCCATTGATATTAAGTTGAAAAAACGGCTCGTTTACTATCGAGTGGGAGTGATTCCACGTCTGGCACTGGCTGGAGCCCGCCATGTTCAGCCGTAGCGGTAATCTGCTCTTAGGCTGTGAAGCCTTCCCCCAGTGGCATGGCGACAAACTGCCCGGTTGTCATCCGGGATCCGCAGGGTGCGCTGGAAATCGATGCTACACACCGTTTTTTGGTGGACCTCCGGAAACCGGAAGGTCAGTCGGTTGTGCATTAGTTCGATCATTGTCTTTTCTGAAAACGTGAATGTACGGATATTGTACGCCTTCTAATTGAGAGAGGGCTCTAGTTCGTTCAGTGATCAATTCCATATTTCTGCAGTCAGATAGCCAGCAATCCGATGAGCATGACGAAATCTTTTGCTTTTTCACGCCAGAAGTATGCGACCATTGAGTAGTTCTGGATGCAACCTGGGTGGCAGCGATATCATCCTGATCTTGTTGTACTCCTTAATAGCATGAATTTCTCATTGGGTGACAAACAGGAGACAAACATGACAGTGACATTCAGTGGTATCGAGATCGAGGGTAACAGTCGGGATAATATTTTAATGATCCGTCTGACCGGCAAACTGACCAAAGAGGATTGCAATATTGTGCAAGCCCTTTAATTTACGTGAATAGCATCGAGGTGGCGCTGGAAGGCGAGAAAGATAGGGTCTAAATCACTTTTTCCTGTTCGTTTGCCGCGTTGGTATTTGAACGGATTGTGGTATTGATAAGGTAGATAAACGACTAGTGCAATATAACAATAAGCAAAATCTTTCAATTCATCGCAGGCGCGATAAGAATCTGGGGATGCCTGAACTCATCGCCATTGCACTCGGTGGTATGGTCGGTGGCGGGATCTTTACGATCCTGGGTATCTCGGTCTCACTCATTGGGGCCTATACCCCTGTGGCCATTGCTATCGGCGGAGCAGTGGCTGCACTTGCCGCCTATTCCTATGTCAAGCTGGGGGTCTATTACCAAGATGAAGGTGCTACCTATTCATTTTACAAAAAGACCTTTCCCGACACCCCTTTTGCCGCTTCGGTGATTGGCTGGTGGGTTATCTTTGGTTATATCAGTACCCTGGCACTGTATGCCTATACCTTTGCCGCTTATGCTATCTCCGGGCTGGCCATCGCGGATGCTGAATGGATTCGCAAGCTGGTGGCCGGTGCAGTGATCCTGACGTTCACCCTGGTCAATGTCTGGAGTGTCAAGGGTATGGGTAAGTTGGAGGATCTTATAGTTTATACCAAGCTGGTGATCCTGGCGGTGATTTCATTTGTGTTGATCAACAATAGCAACACCACGCTGCCCGCTTTGCTCTCCGTAGATGACAATGTCGGCGTGTCATCCATATTGATCGTCGCATCGCTGACCTTTGTGGCCTATGAAGGCTTTCAGCTGGTGATCAATGCCGTCAATGAAATGGAGCAGCCGGAGAAAAATATCCCAAGAGCTATTTACTCCGCGATTCTTCTGGCAACATTGGTGTATGTCGTTATTGCCCTGGGGGCGATACTGGCGATACCCTTTGGCGATATCGTTCGCAATAAAGAATACGCACTGGCGTCTGGCGCCAGTGATGTATTGGGACACTGGGGTACTGACCTGGTGGTGGCGGGGGCATTGCTGGCAACCAGCAGTGCGATCAGTGGCACGGTTTTCGGCGCCTCACGGCAAATGGCAGTCATTGCGCAGGATGGTTATTTGCCGGGTATCCTGGCACATCGTAAAAACCACATACCGGTGATCGCTATCTTGACCATGTCGACGACTGCTTTTTTACTTGTGCTGGGTGGAACGCTGGAACTGATTCTTGAGTTTGGCAGCATCACCTTTCTGATTGTTTCCCTGCTAATGGCCTTTGCCAATTACCGGATACATCATCAGACACACTCATCCAGTATGCTTGCTATCGCCACCATGCTTGGCCTTGGTGTTGCGACAGTGCTCATTTTGTACTACGAGTTCAATCACAAACCGTTTCAATTTTATGGGGTGGTCGCACTCTACTGCATAGTAACGCTGGTAGCCTGGATTTATTCATTAAGAAAAAAGTGATTGTTTCGGAATCAACAGATAAAAAGGGATAGTTGGCCATGAGTGAACCGATTCATATTATCTGTGCGCATTACGATGCCGTGAACCAAATACCTGCGACACGACTCGACCTAAGCGGTAAACGAGATTATAAATTACTGCATGGCAAGGCTGTGCCCATCATCATCGTTGGTGACAAGCGGATGAACGGTTTTACTGCAGCAAGATTTGATAAATTATCACTGCTGTCCCGTTAACTTTCACAACAAAGCTATCTGATTAATATCGAGCTTCAATGTGCATGGTGGGTCACCTCGAAG
>JBHHVB010000108.1:0-4447 GCA_046754065.1 Gammaproteobacteria bacterium | reverse complement strand
CCAAGTAATCGTTCTGTAGCTGCGCAATATGTATATCGAGAAATGTTCGTCTGATAGCCGGACCTTCGGAAAGCAGGCGGCTGTCCTCAGGGCTGATAGCTACACCGCAAAATAGTTCGTACAACTCTGCTGCTCGTGCAGTTACTTTATCGATAGTTTGCTTTCTTCGACCATTGGCGCCGAACGCGATTGCCGGATTGTACGATCGACCGTTTGCTGTGACTGTCCCCTCAATACGATAGGCCTCTGTTCCATGCCGCACTAGGGCGGAATCCGCGCTTCCCCGGTGCGATTTTCCCAGGCAGAGCACAAAGAGAGCTTCCAACAAATTGCTTTTCCCGGATCCGTTCATTCCAAGAAATACATTTATAGTAGTCGAAAACTGCGATTCCAATCTCGTGAAGTTACGAAAGTTTTCGATGGAAATCTGATTGACCAGCATACGGTTTCTGATTGACGCCTACAAAAAAAGCGGATGTGGTCATCCGCTGATTAGGTTATTCTCCGACAATATCTATTCTGCCAAACGAAGAGGCATGATCAAACAGAGAAAATCTTCCTTGGGTACTTCCGGAGAGTATACTATTCCAGCAGCAACGGAAGAAGAAAGCTCCATTATAACCTCTTCACTATCAATTCGTCCAAGGATGTCGTTTACATATGTTGCGTTATATCCGAGATCTAGTGAATCGCCGCTATAGTCACACTCGAGTACTTCTTTACCCTCACCGCCGACGTCGGCATTGGCGGTCGAGAGGGTCAGTGCGCTGTCACGAAAGGAAAAACGTACCTGGTGAGTTAGTGAATTCGACAGAATAGAAACACGGCGAACCGCCCCGGAAAGAACATCTTTTGAAACAACCATCTTCTTATCGCTTTGCGCCGGAATCACCTGGTCGTATTTCGGGTATGGTCCTTCAATTAGACGAGAGGTTAGCACAACATCGCCGGTGTGAAAGATAATGTTATTCTCTCCAAAGATAATTCCAATCTCTCCTTTTTCATTGTCGCAGAACTTTGGAATCAGGTTAAGTACTTTCGGCGGAATAATGACATCATCATACATCCCCTTGAGCTTCTTATTCTCAACAGCCATCTTTGCCAGACGGTGCCCGTCTGTAGCTACCATCTGCATCCGCTCGCCATTCGTTTGCCATAATACGCCATTAAGGGCCGGACGGGTCTCGTCATCGCTACAGGCAAATGTTGTTCTGCGAATCATGGAAATAACATCCGCAACTGGTACCATTATCTCCTTCTTGGTGTTGACGGCGGGAAGTTTTGGAAAGTCATCCGGTGACACTGTTGCAATCTTATATGAGCCATTTGGGATTTTTACTTCTACACGGTTATTAATTCCCTCTACGGTCACTTCGCTTTCCGGTAATTCTCTAATTATCTCGGAGAGTATACGAGCCGGCAGGACTATCGCCCCTTTCTTTGTGACAGCACACTCGGTCGAAACTGTTATTGAGATATCAAGATCAGTAGCAGATATTTTCAGCTTATTATCAAGCGCTTCGATCAATAGATTCGTCAAAATAGGTAGTGTTGATTTAGTCGGCACTACCTGCAAAACATGCTGCAGGTGTGCATTGAATCGAGATTTTGATATGCTGAATTTCATATATTTTAACTCCTGAAAAATCTATTCACATTTGAATCTAATAGTAATGTATTCCATATACAATCTCAATAGTAATAATAAGAGCTGTTGAAATGTTCATAAGACCAAACTCATGATGGTTATTTCCTGTAAAGCCACAAAAGAAAAGAAGATATGATCTACCTCTCTGCCATAATGGTTTAACTATCACCTGTGGATAAGAAGTCAATAAAGCAACCCATTCCACAGTTTCCTGCAATCCTCTATATTTCATATATTATTAACATCGTTATCTACAGGTTATTATCAGTTTATGAGCGACTGTGATAACTGATTAACACGTTCTCGCAGCTGTCGATCCTGCGACATCTTTCTTGTAATTAGGTCGCAGGCATGAATAACAGTTGAATGGTCCCGACCTCCAAAAGCATCTCCTATCGCCTTAAGGGAGTTACTTGTCAGTGAACGGGTTATATGCATTGCAACTTGCCGAGCCAGAACAATATGGGAAGTCTTTTTCTTTGCTTTCATCATCTCAGGTGGAATATTAAATAACTCAGCCGTTCGCTGCTGAATAATGTCAACAGTTAGCTCACTTGGGCCCCGTGAGAATAGATCTGCCAGAACCTTCTGGGCCAGATTAAGGTCAACTTTCACTCCACGAAGCGATGCGTAGGCCAGCAGCCTTGTAAGGGCTCCTTCGAGTTCACGTACATTAGTGGAAACCCTGTCCGCAATTAGCTGAATTACGTCACCCTCGAGTATGTTTCCATCTAGCTCTAGTTTCTTTAGCAAAATAGCCGTTCTGGCCTCAACATCCGGAGCCTGTAAGTCTGTCACCAACCCCCACGAGAAACGGGACAATAAGCGCTCCTCCAAGCCCTTAGTATCCTTGGGTGAGCGGTCTGACGTCAAAATAATCTGCTTTCCGAGATGGTGGAGAGTGTTAAATGTGTGAAAGAACTGCTCCTGAGTGGACTCCTTGCCAGTGAAAAACTGCATGTCATCAATGATCAGCACATCAACATTTCGATAAACACGGGTGAAACTGGGAATTGTACGGTCGGAAATAGCTGAAATAAAGTCGGAAGTGAACTTCTCCGAAGTTGCATACATAATACGCTTATCGGGAGAATGTTCCAGAATGCGGTTGCCGATAGCCTGCACAATATGTGTCTTGCCAAGCCCGGTCGGTCCGTATATGTAGAGGGGATTATACTTTGTTTTGCCCGGGTCTTCTGCCACCGCTCTGGAGGCGGCACATGCAAACTCATTGAAATCGCCAACAACCAGAGATTCAAAGCGATATTTGGGGTTCAAGTTATGGCCGTTACATGTGGTGGGAGTCAACGCCTGGCTGGCTGCTTGCTCCGCTGCAAGTTGATGTCGTCGTCCAAAGTGCAGCTCTGTCTGGTTTTGCGGCTCGGTAGGTTCTCCGATAACATAACGAACAGTGCATGTCTTTCCCAGTACCTCCCGTAATGACTCGTCGATAATCCCGCCGAAATGCTCCCGAATCCAGTCGGCGACGAATCGGTTAGCCACTCTGATCTGAAACTCACCCTTGTCGTGATCTAAGGATCCGGTCGTTGGTTTAAGCCAGGTATTGTATGAATGCTGCCGAGTTCTCTGCGAGATATAGCGCAGACAATCCTTCCACTGCTGCGAATTAACTACTGCTACTGACACGTCATTTCCCCTCCTGTACAAATAAGCAGGCTGGTGTCAACTACTCATCCATTCTGTCTGGTGCATCTGTAAAGGATTAACACGACAGTTATCCACATCGTCCTGCTACACTTCTTGCTGTAAAACAATTATTACAAAGAGCTTGCGAGAACCATTAGGGGTTATGCACAAGCTATCAACAGTGTGCTCTTTTATCTTTCTCATGGGCATTAGTAACACCCGTAGAGGGGAGCGTCAAGCTACCATGCCGAAAAAAAAAGGCAAATTCAAACCCGTTGTTTTTCAGGACGTTATGACGAGACGGTAAACAGGCCCGTGCGATCAGGAACAGTGCCAATCAGCGGTTTGAAATTGCAATTGCAGAAAAGCCGCGTTTGGCTTAGTGTTATCGGAGTTGTTGTGTTGTCTCATCAATGCGTGCATGCAGACGGGCGATGTGAATAACAAACTGTACACGGACTCACTGTTGGACAATTAACATCGAACCTATCACCACGATGCTCTGTTTTGTTGAATCTAATTGGCAGCATCGAGCGGATCGTCTGGCACTGGCATTTTCGACACCGGTGGAATAGTCGCTGACGTACCTTCGGCAAGGGTTGTCTTTTGCTTTGATGGTATCAGTGTGTGAATCAGTAGGTAGACTATGGAGCAGGAAATAGCTGCGTCGGCAATATTAAAAGTCCACCAGCGTGTAAGAATAATACCGAAGAGGTCAATGTCAAAGAAATCGATGTCGATAAAATCGATGACCATGCCGAATCGGATGCGATCAATGATATTACCTATTGCACCTGCTGCGATAAAGGCCAGCGGAAGAACCACCGAGCGATTGCGACGAGACATAACAATATACACCAGCACGAAGCAGAGAATAAGAATGGAGGTGACCAGATAATAGGAGGAAGGCCCTAAGCTGGTCCCCATCGCTCCCCCCTTGTTATATACGAGGGTGAACATGAAAAAGTCGCCCAGCACCTGAATTGAACGGCCGTCGCTTAGGGTTGCCAGTGCCCAGAGTTTGGTCGCCTGGTCGATTGCGCCGACCGCAACCAGAATAATCCCGGCGATCAGGAGATTTCTTTGTTCATTTGCGGCCAGGTCGCTTTTCCTCTTCAGCGGATTTGCATTCAATACAAAAGCGAGCATGGG
>JBHHVB010000107.1:0-4496 GCA_046754065.1 Gammaproteobacteria bacterium | reverse complement strand
AGAGACAAAGTGAAGGAGAAGCAATTAGCGAATTGATATTTTTTCTTTATAAAACAACTATCTTATTAAACATCAATTGTCCACCATTCTGAAACAAAAGGACGCCCCTGAATGATGGATAATTTTTTGAAAGAAAAACAACAAGAACGATCAAGATGGGCCACGGCTTCTGCTATTAATTTGACGCCCGTTTTGTGTCGCGTGCGATGAAATCCGCACGAGATCGAAAGGTGCAATATTGCTACAAGACAAAACAACTGAATCGCTAACATTACGAAAACACCGTTTCATAATGGCTCTACTCGGCATCATTTGTCTATATTTTGCTGTTTTTAACGCTCATGCTGAAACGAGCGCTATCGCTGTCGTGTACCCGGAAAGCAAGGGATTCGGTAAAGTTTACAAGGAAATCATTAGTGGCATCGAAGAAAAATCCATGCACAAAGTCTTACCCTACGAGCTGACGAGAACGAACACGGCTGAAGACACCAAAAAACTAATGCAAACCATCAATGCAAAATCTGTTATCGCATTAGGCGGTCGTGGCATCAAGGCTGCGCAGTATCTGCCGGAAAGCATCCCGATCATTAACAGCGCGTTTATCTCATTACCAAATATTGCTCGATACAGTTACGGCATAAGTTTCGCTACCGATCCTGAATTGATTTTTGACAAAATAAGATCGCTTGCACCTTCAGTGATGCATGTTCATGTCGTTTATAATCCGGAAAAAAACGAGTGGCTGATTGAAATTGCCAAGAAGGCCGCGATCGCACACGGACTAAAACTTCACGCTTACAAGGCAACCGATATCCGAACTGCCGCAAAACACTACCGAAGCATTATTGAATCGAGCAAGAAACTCGAAGACGCCATCTGGCTACCAATAGACACGACTACGGTGAGTGACACCGCGATCCTGCCGATGATTCTGAAGGCCTCGTGGAAGAACGACCTGATCATTTGTTCGAGTAACCCAGTTCACGCCAGGAAAGGCGTATTATTCGCGCTCTACCCTGATAACAAGTCACTGGGAGGTCGTTTGGCTAATATGGCTGATCAAAGCATGGTTGACAAATCAGCGCTGGCAACCGGCGTTCAGCCACTAAAGGATCTGAATATTGCGGTTAACATTCGTACTGCAGCCCACCTGGGGTTCGATTTTCGGCAACAACAAAAAGAATTTGATCTTGTTTTCCCGGCACGTAGAGGAAGATAATGATGAAGTTATTAAAATACATTTTACCGGCATCAATGAGTTTCAGAAGACAGCTCCTCATCTCTGTAACGATAGGCGTTCTTCTACTCGCGCTCATGGGATCTTTAACGACTTCTTGGATACTGGGTCAAGATGCGTACAAAAACCTCATTGACCGAGGCATAAGCATCACAGAAAACTTTGCCAGACAAAGCGAACTCGCATTAATATTCGACGAGGGAGAGAATGCAAAAGATTCTGCACTGGCCACACTTGCATTCCCCGATGTAGAGCATATTGCAATCTTTAATAGAGAGGGGAAATCTATTCTTACTGAAGGCAGCCAAATACCTGATGATCTTCACCTCGGTCATCCAGACCACGAAGATCATAAACTCGTAGCCCATTTAGAACTGGAAACGAATCAGCTCATACACATTGCTGCACCTGTCTACGCGCAAGGTTCTATTGCAGATGAGTCGTTGGAACTCAATACGCCTGCAACTGAGTACCTGGGAACTGTTCATATTGGCATGTCTAAAACCTCATTAAAGGCATTACAGAAAAACATTTTGCTTGAAAATTTGATTATTTCATTTGTGTTAGCCACTTTCATGGTGCTGTTTTTGAGACGCCTGGTAAATCGAATTACCAGGCCGGTTAATGATTTGGCAGAAATCATGTTCCGAGCGGAAGCCGGTGAAAAGAAGGTTCGAGCCAAGATCAAAGGTCCATCCGAAGTTGCGCATATGGCTGAGGCATTTAACAAGATGATCAGCACACTTGAAGAAAGAGGTAATTTCCTGCGCAATCAAAAACTGTTACTTGAAGAGGAGGTACAGGAACGTACAAAAGAGCTGTGCCATGCGCGTGATCAGGCCATCATCGCCAGCAAACACAAATCCGAATTCCTGGCCATCATGAGCCATGAGCTGCGAACACCGATGAACTCGATCATTGGTTTCACCGAGATGGCAATAGACGAACTGCATGAGATAGAGGAATACCAGATTGCGAAAGGATTGCAAAAGGTTATGGGGGCCACCGAGCACCTGCTGGATATGATCGACAACATCCTGAATCTGACAAAGATTGAGGCCGGCAGAATGGACCTGTTAATTGAGCCGGTTGAGTTAAAATATCCCGTTGATGAAGTTGCCAGCACCATTCAACCCATTATCAAGAAAAATGGCAATGAACTGGTTGTTGAAGTGAACGATACTGGTGGCAATATGATGATAGACGAAGGCAAGCTTCGTCAGATTCTGCTTAACCTGCTCAGCAATGCATCCAAATTTACCAAAAATGGGAAAATCACCTTACTGGCCAATCATGATGGAAAATCGCTTCATATATCCGTCACCGATACCGGCATTGGCATGACAGAAGAACAATGCTCGCATATTTTTGAAGAATTCAAACAAGCCGACATGAGCACTACGAGAAATTATGGTGGCACAGGTCTTGGCCTTTCAATCTGCCAACGTTTTTGCACACTGATGGGTGGAGCCATTGCGGTGACCAGCAAACCGGATGAAGGGACTTGTTTTACTGTGGATATTCCATTGCCGGTCAAAGGCTCGAAGAAAGAGGATAAAGAAGAGCAGGACTCTATAGCCGGATGATGATTTTACTCCACTAGAAATCACCTGGCATGACGACGCATCAACCACTGATCGGTTTTTCCATCGTGACTGCGATCGCTAATAAAGGGTAGCGTCCCCTTTACCTATCCTGGCATTGATGGGTATGCATTCGAGGTGATATTACCGGATGGTGCAGGTTTGATGAATATCTTTCTACGGGGTTGGCCTTGAACTACCGGCATATAATCGCATTGCCCGCTTTGCGCCAATGCCGATAACGAAGCGGATGTGGAATACTCATATCCCGCCTACACTCACAACTCCCTGGTGGGTTAAGGCTTTCTCTGCCCGTTGCCAGCCGAGTTCAATCATATGGTCAGCCCTGTGGAATTCATGGAAGTAGCAGGCGTTCTTCGGAATGTCGATGATGATATCCGGCGAATAACTGGCCAGCTTGAGACGGGCGATACCATTTTGCATGGTATCAAGGGACTGGGAGATGACATCGAACATGCCCAATTCCGCCGTTTCCTTCTCCACCGGTTTCTTGCCCAGCAACTCTTCGATGAATTCGCGGATAACTCGCGTGTAGCGGTTTTCCATACCGGCAACGACGTGTTCGCCAGACTGCTCAAGATCTGGTTCCTCACGTCCACTCAGGTTGACGGCGATGGTGATATCAGTCATGTCCCGCAGGGTTGGTGCAATAGGCAGGGGGTTCACCAGGCCACCGTCCACCAAACGCCTGCCCTTGTAGTGGAACGGCGTAAAGAGTGTCGGAGTGGCGATAGAGGCGCGGATAGCATCAAACAGCGGACCCTTGCTCAGCCAGACTTCTTTCTCTGCGTCAAGGTCGGTAGTCACCGCTGTAAAGGAAAGTGGCAGATCCTCGATGTTGTAGTCACCGGTGAGATCCCGCAGTGTCTGAATGACACGTTCGCCCTTAAACAGGCCGCTGCTGCCAAAGGACAGATCCAGTAACTGGAGCACATCACGGTGTTGTAGGGCCCGGACCCATTCCGTATAGTTATCCAGTTGGCCGGCGGCATATAAGCCGCCGATGAGGGCTCCCATGGAGGAGCCGGCAATGGAACGGATGTTGAAACCATGATCATTCAACCAGGTGATGACACCGATATGGGCGTAGCCCCGGGCGCCGCCCGCACCCAGCGCCAACGAGACTGTGCGTTTTTCCATCGCGCACCTCCGAAGCACAAAAGTCCGAGTTTACATCAAATACAATGTCAGGTCAGATTTGGCATTGCAAGTGATCGCGATCAAATATTTGAAAAATAATAGGAGTGTATTGGGAAAGCTCCCTGTTCGTCGAACAGTGAGAAGGTTGGATTAAGGTGGAACGAGTATATCCTCCTTGTAAGAGAGAAAAGTCTGCCGAACATTTGCCGGAATCAACTATGAATTGTAGTGCACCGTTATGCAAAATGGCGCAAACGAACGCCTAAAAGGGAAAAAGGGGTGGTACCCTTATTCTTTACGGACAACCTCTGTTTTCAATGAAGTAAAAACCCGGATCAGGCGCCTGAGCAGTTGAGCACGAATGCGTATCGTATTGCTTTACAGGACATACATCACTGTGCCACAGTAGATTTGCCGTGCTGATAAATACGCGCTCTTTCCTGTAACAAAAAGGTTGTGTCGAGGCTTGACAATATGAAATATATTGTTAGTATTCCTAACTATGAAGTTTGACC
>JBHHVB010000106.1:0-4501 GCA_046754065.1 Gammaproteobacteria bacterium | reverse complement strand
GTGTCATATTGGCCGGTAATCCATTTTGGTGTGTCAGGGCTTGCGGGTAGCAACCATGTGACAGGCCCTGGCCAGGTTTTCATGATTCGATTTTTGATTTCAGAGCTGATTTGACCGATGTAAGGCGTTATCTGTTCGTAGTTTGAAGCGATCAGGATGAGACCTTTGCTGACAGCGCGATGCTTTAGTTCGAGCAGACGCATAACTGCTCGTTCGTCATCGGGTATACAGCCCAGCCCAAATACCGCTTCGGTAGGGTACGCAACCAGTCCGCCCGAGAGGATAGCGTCTGCTGCACGTTTTAGCTGCCAGTTGTTGATCTGAAAGGCCTGAAATTAACTGTTATGAAGTGCTGCGTTTTTTTCAATCACGCTTTGCGCTGTTTTCTCCCGGTCAGCTCTGACACGGGCGGCAACTTTTGTATCAGTAATGCCCAGAATCTGTGCCGCCAGGTAAGCTGCGTTTTTTGCGCCAGCCTTACCGATGGCAACGCTGGCAACCGGAATTCCACCTGGCATCTGCACAGTCGACAACAATGAGTCCATACCTTGTAATGGGCCTGCATCCAGTGGCACCCCGATGACCGGCTTGATGGTTTGAGCTGATACTGCACCGGCGAGGTGAGCGGCGAGTCCGGCAGCAGCAATAAATACTGCACAGCCCCTGGCATCAGCATCATTGACATAGTTTGCTGTCTGGTTTGGTGTTCGATGGGCAGAAGTGATTCTTGCTTCATATGGGATCTCTAATGCTTTCAGCACATCGAGTGTCGATTGCATAACGGGTAGATCGCTGTCTGATCCCATGAGTACTGCAACAAAAGGTTTATCCATAACTTTCTCCAAATAGTTTTAACTTTGGGTTACTTCATTATTTATTGTTGGTTTGACCGCTCGCGAGCGATGGCACGATAACCAATATCTGTTCTATAATACGCGTTATCCCAGTTTATTTTTTCTACTTCGGCATAGGCGCGTTGCTGGGCATCGCGAACGTTGTCACCCAATGCACAAACACATAACACTCTGCCACCGCTAGTTACGATTTTGTCATCAACAACTTTGGTTCCCGCGTGGAATACCTTTGTGCTGTTTTCTTCAGACCGTGTAAAAAGGCCCAGAATTTCATCGCCACTGTTATAGGAAGCCGGATATCCACCCGCTGCCAGTACGACGCCGAGCGAAGTGCGGTCATCCCAATGTGCCTGTACCTGATCCAGATTCCCATCAATCGCTTCCTGACAGAGTTCGACCAGATCGGACTTTAAACGCATCATAATGGGTTGGGTTTCAGGGTCTCCAAATCGGCAATTAAATTCCAGAACCTTGACTTGACCAGCAGGAGAAATCATCAGACCTGCATAAAGAAAGCCGGTATACGGATTGCCGTCGGCCTTCATCCCGCTGACGGTGGGTTCAATGATCTCAGACATGATCTTCTTGTGCAGTGCCGCCGTTACTACTGGAGCAGGGGTGTAGGCACCCATGCCGCCGGTATTTGGGCCGGTGTCGCCGTTATCTCTCGCCTTGTGATCCTGTGAGGTTGCCATGGGTAAAATATGTTCTCCGTCGACCATGACAATAAAGCTGGCCTCCTCGCCAGTGAGGAATGCTTCAATAACGACGCGGCTACCAGCCTCGCCAAAAACATTACCACTGAGCATGTCTTCAACAGCGGCGATGGCTTCCTCTTCGGTTTGCGCAACAATGACGCCTTTGCCGGCGGCAAGTCCATCCGCCTTGACGACAATCGGCGCGCCTTGCTGGCGAATATAGTCGACTGCAGGTTTAATCTCGGTGAATGCTTCATAAGTAGCGGTGGGAATATGGTGTCTTGCCAGAAAGTCCTTTGAATACGCCTTGGAGCCTTCTAATTGAGCGGCCCGTTTTGACGGCCCAAAGCAACGCAAGCCTTCAGCAGTGAATCGATCAACAACGCCAATGACCAGCGGAGCCTCTGGACCAACAATGGTTAGTCCAATATCCTGTTGTTTGGCAAAAGCGATGAGTGCCGGAATATTATTAACATCAATAGGCACATTTTCGATTTTTGGCTCCAACGCTGTCCCGGCGTTGCCAGGTGCCACAAATATCTTGTCCGCCAGGTTAGACTGGGCGCATTTCCATGCCAGCGCATGCTCTCGACCACCGCTGCCTATAATAAGAACGTTCATGGTTAATTTCTGTCCGTGTCCATAAAAAAAACCACCATTTTGCCGATATAGTTAAGGAAAATAAACACTTTATCCATAATATTCCCGAATCGGGTGGCAGCAGATTTTATTTGGATAGCGAATATATTTGTGGCTTGATTATATTTAATATTGCTGCGTAATATATTGAAATAAAAAGAGAAATAGGTTATCGTCTAGGTTTCCTTTCAATGGGTTATTCACAGAGTTTAATCCCAAAAGGCGCTATCTTTGAATCCTGATTCCAGGTCTGAATGAATCTGGCGCGAAACCATATGATAGCGAATATTGAAAAGACGCCTGAAAAGCCCGGCGTTTCACAAAATTGCAAAGCTGTGCGGTTTATCTATACCAGGTAGCTAGATGTTTGAGCTGAAAATTGATTAGCAGAAAAATAAATTCAATATTCCGAAGGTTGTCTTTTTTGCAACTTCAGTTGGTACTGCTTTTTTGCCTCTTGTTTCTTGCTTCGACAGTTTCTGCGGGGCCAGAAGTCCGCAGCGACCTGTGGATAACAAATGGCCCCATCTATTCAACTGAAGTCTATGGTAGCAATGTTGGTTCGGCATCCGGGTCAAGTGTGTTGCTTGATACAGAGACTGCATTAATGGATACGACATGGCCAGTGGTTTCCGGTGGTGAGCTCAAGGTGGCTGTTTCAGACGACGCGGGTGGTTGGTACATAGGGGGTTCTTTTTCATCTGTCGGCAGTGTTGCGCTTAACAATCTCGCACACATCAACCCGGACCACAGCGTCGATACGGCCTGGGTCCCAGTGGTGAATGGCGTTGTTCATACTATAGTGCTAGCGGGGAATACGCTGGTAATCGGGGGTGAATTTACTCAGGTGGAAGGGGATACGAGAAATCACCTGGCGGCACTGTTTACCAATACGACCAAGAATCTATTGACTAACTGGGACCCGAATGCCAATGGCAACGTATTTACAATGGTGTTATCAGGAAACAATCTGGTTGTCGGCGGCGCGTTTACCCAGCTTGGTACAACGGAAGAGGTTACCGAAGAGACCAATACAGGACCGGTAACAAAAATAATTAACCCTGTTGCTCGGATCGGTCTTGCTGAACTAAGCCCCAGCGTACCATTAAACAGTACGACTGACTGGTCGCCGACACTCATCGGTGGTAGTGCGACCGTTTATTCGCTGGCGGTAATTGGTGAGACGCTCTATGTCGGCGGGGATTTTACCAGTATTGAGCATATAACCGGAGAGAATAAGGTGAAAACCATAGTGCCGAGAAACAATATTGCGGCTCTTCAAATGAACGTGACTCAGGACATCGTGACTAACTGGGATCCGAATGCCAATGGCATTGTGCGGAATGTTTTTTTATCAGGGGATAAATTATACGCGGGTGGTGAGTTTACAAATATTGGTGGTGTGAACCGTAGTTTTATTGCGGCTCTCGATACAACACAGGAAATACTGAATGCCACTGACTGGGATCCCGGCGCTGATGCGATAGTGCGAACCATTGTACAATCAGGTGCGACGGTTTATGTCGGAGGCGATTTTACTACTATTGGCGGACAGGCCAGAAACTATATAGCCGCGCTCGATCCACAGAGTAATAGCGGTGACGCCACGTCATGGTATCCAAAAGTGGATAACACGGTAACCAATATTATTGTTTCGGGTAATGAGATTGTTGCAGGCGGATTATTTAATTCCGTTATAGACGAAGCTAAAATTTATATTGCTGGAGATTTTACTTATGTTGGCCCCAATACCGGCCCCGGGGTTACAGTAGATGCTAGTTCAGCTGTTATCGACTCAACCTGGCCCTATGTCGAGGGCGCGATCAATTCAGTTGTTCCAGATGGTGCAGGAGGCTGGTTTATAGGCGGTATCTTTTCCGCAGTCGGTGGTATTACCCGCAGCAATATTGCACACATAGATAATACCAAATCGCTGGATACGAACTGGAATCCGATTATCGATGGGCCTGTAAACGATCTAATACTCTCGGGTGCTGACCTTTATGTCGGTGGCGCGTTTGCCGACGTTAATGGAACTCCCCGAAACAATATCGCTGTGATTGGTAGTGGTGGAACAGGGGTTGTCAATACGACCTGGAATCCCAACATCAATGGCCCGGTGAACACGATGATCCTGTCAGCGCCTGATCTGTATGTCGGCGGTGCTTTCACCGATGTGGGTGGTGGGACAGCACGAAATAATATTGCAGCGGTTGAAAGTGTTGGTGTCGGTGCCGGAGCAGGGGCAGTCAATGCGACCTGGAATCCCAACATCAATGGCCCGGTGAACACGATGATCCTGTCAGCGCC
>JBHHVB010000105.1:0-4525 GCA_046754065.1 Gammaproteobacteria bacterium | reverse complement strand
AATGACGGTGGATGGTAAAAAACCAGACCACCTTTTTGACTCCCTGATCCCGGCAACCTGCCTCGGGTCCGCACCAATCTTGATGACCCCGAAACCGAAAAACTGGCCCATGCCTTTGACATACCGGTGATGATTCACTACGTGAAGCGGTTGCTGAATACGGGATTCCAATGTTATTGTACGAGGCACGAGAGGCTTTTCGCTTTGATGATGTCACCATTCGGGCGGGCGTGGACGGAATTATCAATGTGATGCAAACCCTGGAAATGCTGCCGGAATCCAAGCGTGTCAGTCGTCAATCAATTGAACCAGTGGTCGCCCGCTGAAGCTCATGGGTACGGGCACCGGATAGAGGCATACTACGCACGCCAGTACCGCTGGGTGGGCGGGTAAAAAAGGCACGTTGCTAGGAGTCGTTGCTGATTCATTTGGGAAAGGGAAATACAGGTCTTCGCCAATTTCAAAGGCATCGTCATCGGTGGAACCGATCTGCCATTGGTTAACGGGGGAGACGCGCTCTTTCATATCGCACGCTTTGGCGATATTGAGGAAGTGGAAGCCAAGGTAGATGAATGTCAGGAAGAGCATTCACCCGGTCTTCCAGTTTCACCAGATCCCGAAAATCCAATCGTATAAATGGGGTGCAAGGTGACTGGCAGTTTGATTAACCGTATATTTGGTCACCATTGGTTAACCTGAAATGGATAATTGGATAACAGCAACCACGATAGGCAAACGATTCTGGACTCCTGAGCTGGTTTCATTGAAGTTCGACGCGAAAATCGCTCCATTCAAAGCTGGACAATTTATTAGGGTCGGAATGGATATTCAAGGCGAGCGCACCGGGCGCCCCTACTCCCTGGTTAATGCACCCAACGAACATCCCTATGAGATCCATTTCAATATCGTGAAAGGCGGCAGCTTGAGCCCTTTGCTCGCGAAACTCAACGAGGGTGACAAATTCTGGGCATATAAAATGTCACTGGGTTTTCTGGTCCTCGATGAGGTCCCTGATGTGCCGGACTTGTGGTTAATAGCAACCGGCACCGCGATCAGTCCATTTCTTTCTATGATAAAAACAAGTAGCGTCTGGCGGCGATTTGATAATATTGTATTGGTACACGGTGTACGAACTGCCGATGAACTCAGTTATAACGAAACCATTACCCGGGCATTGGGTAAACATCCCGGGCAATTTCACTTTATTCCAGTCGTAAGTCGCGAGGTGGTCCCGGGCACTATTCATGGTCGTATTCCGGCAAGCATTAACGATTTACAGCTGGAACGCCATGCAGGGTTGTCACTGGATCCAACTCGGTCTCATGTTATGCTTTGTGGAAATTCCGGTATGATTAGCGCTGCTACAACAACGCTCGCTGAGCGCGGCATGAAGCCACATCGTCGACATGATCCGGGGCATATTTCTACAGAAAAATATTTTTGAATCTGGATTTATTTTTTCCCACCTTTCCAGATTCCATTTTCCTTCCTAAAATACACGTTGTCCTCCAGTTCAAGAGTACCTTTTTGATTCTTCTTAACGGTTATCCACTGAATTCTGCCCTTGTTTCCATTAATGACCTCGGTTGCATTCTCGAATTCAGGCGCGGGTAATGTTTCTTTGGCAAATTTGCAGACATTCCGTAATTCAGCATTGCTTAACCGGGTAACACTATCAGCGCTATCGGCAATTTTATTAAGTTCAAGCTCAGTTAATTTTTTACGATCACACCGACTGATTGCTCGATAATACGTCCGATAGGCATTAGCCAACAAACTGCTGCTAGTCACTTTTTGACCACCTGGCAGGGGCTTAACACGTTCAACATGGGGTAACATTTCCTTGAACCAATCAGGTTTTTTGGTCACAGATTTGACCGATTTCAAGACCTTCTTGTCCTTTTCAACGATCTGCGCGCCTTCCGGACAATAGTTGTCAGTAAAAATCACCTGCCAGCATCGATGCATTTAAATAGGGTGGCGTTGACCTGAAATGTGACTAATAAAAGTCCAACCAGCCATGGCACAATCTTCATAGATTTTCCTTGCCTTTTCGTACATGTTTTTGAATCCGATAACTCTTTATCGCCCTCTAAGAGCCATGCTTGAGCGTTATAATGAGCGAGTAGTTAACGGCAAGATTGGTAACTTGATAACAGGACTGATATGATAATTACTGTTGAAAAGACAGTAAACTTACCCATCAAGCAGGTCTGAATGTACATTTTTTCTTAACCCCAATGGCGGGGCAATGCGGATTTCATGTTATAGCGCCGGTGTAGTTGCATTTAATCTTTATGCCACCACAGGAATCAATGATTCGAATTGGCACAATAGCATTGTTCGCCTATGATGGCACCAATGTCAATATTTATCTGGATGGAATAAATGATGGAAATACAACATCTACAATCGGAATTTCAAATAACAATCAGCCGATGTCGATCGGTGTGCGGTTAAGCGTAAGCCCAACCAGTTTAATCCTCAATGGCATAATGAGTGAAATGCGTGTTTCACACGTCGCGCATTCCGCCGACTGGATCAAAGCCTCCTATAACAATCAAAGTACTCCGGTATCCTGTTTAACATTTGACCCTCAACAAACTACTGGAGCACCATAAAAAGGCACGATTATGGTTATTGAGTAATATGGAACAAGATAAAAGCAGAAAACTCAATATAATAAGTGCAAGCTTCGATAATTATGCCTTTTTAACAAATTCCGATTTCAGTTTCATAGCGCCGATCCCGGCTATTTTGCAGTCAATATCATGATCGCCTTCGACCAGGCGGTTTATTTTCACCTTGGTTCCCACCTTTATGACTGAGGAGGATCCCTTTACCTTCAGATCCTTGATTACAGTTACAGTGTCCCCGTCTTCGAGAACGTTTCCGTGGGCATCCTTAACAACAAGCTCTGTGTATTCACTGGTCGACAATTCATCCTTCGACCATTCATGAGCACATTCGGGACATATATAAAGGCTCCCGTCTTCATAGGTGTATTCAGAACTGCACTTTGGACAACTGGGTATATCGCTCATACTAGTACCTTCTATTTCAAATTGAAACGATCGATATTATACTGAAAATTCGGCAACTGTTCTTCAGGCAAGCTTGTTTGAGTAGAATAGAATGTGGAAAAAGGCCAGATATTACCCGTTTTTCTTCATCAATTTTACCCTATCTACCAGGTATTAATTCGACTTCGTCCAGGAAGCATGAGAATCGAGGGGGCTATAGCCTCAGGACGAAAGGCACAGTTACTCAAATATAACGATAGAATAGGGTCACTGACTATGGACGCAGGATGCGGATTTCAATTCACTGAATAATGTGAATTATCTTGTAAAAACGATCTTTTAGGCGTTATCGATATCGTGCATTGGTAATTACCCAATCTAGCTACTGATCGTTTTTGGAAGAAAAATCAATAACAAAACTAAGACAATGTAATAATTCTTCGTCCAGCTCATATCTGGCATGGGTTGTTAGAATTACGATGCCATTAAAATTCTCGAGGCGAGATAACAAGAGATTTGCATCCTCATTGGCATAACGCTCATGTTTATCTTTATTACCATATCGTTTATCAAACAGTTCATCGGTTTCTTTAAAAAAAAGCACTGCGCCGGTATGTTCCGCAACATCAAAAATCTTTTTTAGCTTTGGTTCGGTTTCATCGATATATTTATCAACCACCTGTGAAATATCCACCTGAAACAGATTCAGGTTCAGGCTGTGGGCAATGACTTCGGCCGCCATCGTCTTGCCAACACCCGTGGGCCCTTCAAACAGACAGATTAGTTTTTGCTTGTTTTTATGATCACCATGATTTGTTCCGTGATGATTACTATGATTGACATGCCGGACAATATCATGCAAACGATTGAGCTGGTTTTTTGAAAGCGAGCCAAGCATTTCCCACGTCGCAGTGGGCTGTTTATAGATAAAAGGATCTTTACTGGAAATGCTGTTATTAGTCGACGCACAGTCTGGCATATTAAATCCTCTCTTTTTGTTATTAGGATTACTGCATTTAATATACATCAACATCAAGACTCAACATTGCATAGAGCAATATTGTTGACATAGTTTATCAGGAATTGGGTAGAAAGTCAGGACTTATAATCAATACGCTCTGGTTTGTATTTTTGGATTAAAATGAAAGCCGAATACAAACTTGCAGGAATAGTGTTCTGTAAATCAAAGACTTTTTATCAACAATTCCGCGAACCGGTATCTGACCCGACCCTGTGCACCCACCGGCGAAGGTACCGCCTGTACCAGTCATTTCGGTAGCGATACAATCGCCGGGCTTAACAGCTCGAGTTTCTTCCGCTGGGGTATCCGCGGTGACAACCCAACGGTTTACGTTGTGACATCAACTACTGTACCGTCCAATACCGTCTTTAATAACTGGTTTGGCGTCTTTAATGACACGATGGCCGGCATCGAATGGGGCTCGCGACGGGTTCTGTTTCACCTTAACGGTACCCAGCAGTCTAGTTTGATTGTACCCAAC
>JBHHVB010000104.1:0-4559 GCA_046754065.1 Gammaproteobacteria bacterium | reverse complement strand
AGCCCAACTGCATGGGACAAGACTATAGCGAGATTTAACTATAATGTTAAGTTAAATATTTTTATAATTATCATTAGTATTTGTTTATGTATCGGGAGTCAGGATTATTTTTTTGCACGCCCGAGAGGCGATACTTTTACCATAAATCGCATATCTGATCATCATAATTATACCTGATATATACGTGGATTGTGCGCTCAGCGGCCAGAGCAGGCTACTAATAGGCGATGCTAATACGTTAGTTCTTTGTTTTACAAGGAAATCCAGGTAGGTTTGGTTAGTGGATAAGGGCCAAGAGGCACACTAAGCCGCTGAAACTAGCATGATAATTGCTTGTCAATATAGAGGATAACGCTTGGAGTGTTGAATGCCTATATTGCCAACAGGAAAAGTCATCGGCATAAGCAACGAGAGGGCAAGGTTGCATGCGACCCGTCTTAAGTTGCGTGTTTCAAAAGAAACGCCATTCCAGCAGCTATTCCAGCTGGTTGATATTATTGTTGCTGATCCCAGTGATCCCGCTGACACCTGGGACGATACGTATAGATTCTCAGGCCATACGCTTTCTAATCAATCCTGGATTGATAACTGGGATCGCAGAGACCGCGAATATTTTCTGCAATGGCTTGATGATAAAAGCCAGGTGGCGGAAATTGAAGGCGCACGGAGCCGTATTCTCTATGATGAGTTGCCGCACGAGTTAATAAAATATCCCTATCCAGAACTGCTGTTTAGCATGCTCAAACAACAAATTACAGCACTGCCGCTCAAGCGGGCTCAGGCAAGACAATGGCGTAACACTATCCTGAATCTACGAGGTTCAGGTATTAGGGAAGAAGAGATTTTCTGGTCTGGTATCATTAATTTTCTAGATCAATTTCAGGAGCAACCTGCAACTGTCATTGAGAAGGAGACGATATTATCCAATATCAGTTTTGCTGGTATCAAAATGACATTGACCAATGAACTGTGTCGTGACGAATCACCGGTTATTCACTTTGATGACAGGGTTAGGCGCTTGTCTCTGGATGAGTGTGAAAAAGCAAACCTTTTGGTTGCAGACGGTGAGATTGCGGTACAGCGTTATGTGAGTTCATTGCTAAATTATCGTGTGGGCTATATTCGGGATAACAAAAGGCTGCAAAACCCGAATGAGAGGCTGTGGTTTCTGCTGAATCCGTTCGGCAAACTCATTTTAAACAACAACAATCAGTATTACTCAGATATTGATACTGCGTTTTCAGCTGCCAGCCACGATGCCAGGAAGCATTATGCTCTGCGTAAATCGCCACAGTTAAATAACAAATATGAATTTTCCAGCCTGGCTGGCGGATGGAAGTACCGGGAATGGCTCATTACGTTGCCTGATTATCCCAGGTCGCAATTCACAGCTCATTTTACTGAACGTAATGTGTTGGCACATCTGCGCACAAAAAATCGTTTTGATAATAATGGTCATAAACTTCTTTTTATTGAAGAACTCCAAAGTGACTGGCATCAGGCAGCGGCCCGCTATGGTTATCACAATCGGTGGCCTGGTAGAATTCAGGTTGCCCCGTTTCGCAAGGAGTGGGTCGCATTAGCATTGAAAATGATGGTGTTTCATGCAATCAAATATGATTATGCCGGCATAGCCTGGGCGGATGGGAGTATCCTCTCTCGCAGATATAACGCTCTGAGCGAATCAATACGTCGAATTTACGATAAAGAGATACCTCGCTATCTGGTTAAATTATCTGAATCATGGCACGGGCAAATTATTCGAACAGTCATTGAAACGCGTGATCCGGGGTGGTGCGTAAAACGCTCTGGTGATTATTGGTCAGTTTCAAACAGCGCCGGATCATTTAGTACGCGTTACCGTTTTTGCAAAGATGAAGCGATTGCGATAGCAGAACGTCACAGTAAACAGGTCAATCTCAGCGTGCCGGTATTTATGATTCCAGATGGCCTTCGTGAGTTTGTTGCTAAAAATGGGTTGCCTTTATTTGGGGAGCTGATTTGCTCCAGGTCAGCGCAATAACAATAAGGGTTGCATAAAGGTAAGTGACGCCAGGTTCATATAGCGTTGGCTTCTATTTGCTTTATCTTTCCCTTTACTCTTTAATCTTGTATCTTTGTGCGATCGACAGGGATAGAAGAAAAAAGAATGAGTTTTTTGCATGAAGCCGCTATTTTTCTAGCAGGCGCGATTATCGCGGTCACGCTATTTAATAAGCTTGGATTTGGTTCGGTCCTGGGATATCTCGTTGCCGGTGTTGTGATAGGGCCATGGGCCCTGGGGTTAATAACCGACGTCGAACATATTTTCCATTTTTCAGAACTCGGCGTTGTCTTATTACTTTTCCTCATTGGTCTAGAACTTCAGCCTTCGCGTTTATGGGTGCTTAGAAAATCAATCTTTGGCCTGGGCCTAGCCCAGGTACTCATTACTGCGATGGTGCTGATAGTCGTTGGAGAAACCCTGGGACTTTCATTGAATACCGCAGTGATCGTGAGTCTGGGTCTGTCCTTGTCGTCCACAGCATTTGTATTGCAAATGCTGGCTGAGAGGAAACAGCTCAATACACTTCATGGGAAGTCAGCATTTTCCATATTACTGTTTCAGGATCTGGCAGTTGTTCCGTTATTGGCCTTACTGCCGTTGCTCGGTGTTAATGAAATCAGTGATACAGTGGCCAGTGCTTCGCAGGGCGTCGTCACTGCAGTAGCAGCGATTGTAGTATTGGTAGTTGGTGGCCACTATCTGTTGAGGCCTGTGTTCAGATTGGTTGCTTCTTCCGGAAGTAACGAGATCTTCACCGCAACCAGCCTGATGATTGTGATCGTGTCAACGCTGTTGATGGAGATCGCTGGTTTGTCTATGGCACTAGGCGCCTTTGTCGCAGGTGTTCTATTGGCGGATTCAGAATATCGGCATGAGATTGAAGTCAATATAGAACCCTTCAAGGGGCTCCTGCTTGGATTGTTTTTTATCGCGGTGGGTATGTCGGTCAATATTGGTTTGCTGAGTGAGAAACCCCTCGAAATTCTGGGTCTGGTGCTTGGTCTGATGGCCATTAAATTTATCGTGCTCTATGTGCTGGGGAGAATTACAAAGCTGCCTGCGCGTTGTTCACGTAATCTGGCATTTGTATTACCTCAAGGTGGTGAATTTGCCTTCGTGATTTTTACTGCGGCAACTGCCTATCAGGTCCTTGATCAGGATCTAACGGAAACATTAATACTCGTTGTTAGCATGTCAATGGCGATCACACCATTATTGTTCCTGTTTAATGAGACACTTTTAAAGTCCTGGTTTGACCACAAACACAAGCCGGCACCATTTGACCGAATAGACGAGCCTGGAAATCAGGTCATCATAGCGGGGTTTGGCCGAGTGGGTCAGATTGTCGGTCGTATGTTACGAGTCAAGAATATTCCATTCACGGCATTAGAGGTAAGCACCAAGCAAGTGGATTTTGTTCGTAAATTTGGCGGGAAGCTTTATTATGGTGATGCGAGAAAAGTTGAGTTGTTGCGATCAGCGCATGCAGAACAGTCAAGCATATTTGTGTTAGCCATTGGTAATGTTGATGCATCATTAAAGACTGCCGAGACGGTGAAGAAACACTTCCCACATTTGAAAATCGTTGCTCGTGCCGTTAACCGTCACCATGCGCATATGTTAATGGACCTGGGAATTGACTGCTTTATCAGAGAGACTTATTTTTCGAGCCTTAAGCTCGTTGAGAAAGTGCTTTATGCACTGGAGATAGATGAACGTGAGATTATCGATTCGATCGAAAAATTTAAACGGCATGATTGGGCAACGCTGTTAAAACAGCATGCAATACACCATGATGAATCGCAATTGATACAGAGTGTTAAGGAGTCTGTAGCGGAATTGCAGGAATTGTTTGAAATGGACCTCCAATCGCAAGATACGAATGCCGATGACAAATAGCGATTGGTTATGTTAGGCTAGGAGAAGTCTCTTTACGTATTATCCAGATACAATCTGTACGGCTTGGTTTGGCTGAGTTAACCTACGCTTTGCCGTTGGTAAAGAAAAAAGTTTACTTCCTTGTTATACTCGGAGCGGACATTGGTATATTAATTATCAATAGGCAAGAACGACCCGAAGCGGGCGTTAATTGTAGCCTAGTTTTATGTACAGAAAAGAAGCAACAATAAGATTGGATCTCGTCAGCATAATATTTATTTGGAGAGACAATAATGACTGAGCTTCTTTGTATTGTACCAACTTCATTTTGCTAATACATCGGTTTAGCGATATCAGTCCCGCTTGCTGTTCGCCTCTTAATCTGCTGGATCGAATCTAAACGGCTTGAATATGTGTCGTTCTGCAAGATTTTCAAAGGATTTGGAGATAGAAAATACAAAGACACTCCAGCAGCTTATTGGCTGGCTTTCATAATTGGTTTCTTGGAAATGCTTTCTTATCCAGCCCTCATAGTGACCAATAATCCCGAGATTATCGGAGGTTGGCTTGTTTTTAAAACTGTTTATCGTTGGGAATATACTAAAAATAAATCGCGTGGACTTTTCAATCGGTA
>JBHHVB010000103.1:0-4675 GCA_046754065.1 Gammaproteobacteria bacterium | reverse complement strand
TTAAAATAGTAGGATTTGATATCGGAATTATAAGATGGAATTTTATTTCTAACTGTGAATTGATTATTGGGATAATAAGAAAAAATGTCATGGAAAAAAATGTTTAACTCGTTTGACATTACCACCTTCTCATCTTTTCTGAAGGCTTTTCAAGCGTGGTAGCTGAGGCGATGGCGTGTGGAGTGCCATGTGTGGTAACGAATGTTGGCGATTCACCAATAATTGCGGGAGGCTTATTGTTCTGTGGTTCCAAAAAGTGATGCGTATGCGTTATACCACCGATTGCAATCAGTTCATTCAAAGTTATCGGCTCAATACCCCATGCTGTGCCGTAAGTATATTGTCGATAATATTAGTCTAACGGGTCGCGAGAACTGAATGTGTTTTGTTATCCATAAGCTAACGAGCTGTTACTGACGTATGGCAGATCTACCGGGCTGGATCCTACTAATTTTGTTATTTATCGGGCCACTCTGGTGCAGTGAGCTACGGAAAGATATTCCGACTACATTGGCATATTGGTTTGTTCTGCTGCTTCACCAATCAATAGCGATCATAAACGCATTTTATTTCACGACATTTGGCGCTGATATGGATGCTGAATCCTTTCATCTGCATGGTGAGGCGGGGGCGATGTTCGGCGATATGGTATTCAGGGTCGGTGCTCCATTTTATGAATTGTTGCTGGCCACCGTATACAGGTTGTTTGGCGCATCTCATCTCCTTGGGGAAGAATTATCGATTCTTGCTTTTTCATTGTCTTGCGTCGTTTTGCTGAAACTACTAAAACTGCTAGAACTTTTTCGATATCGGGTACCAATATTATTGTGCTTTGGTGCGCTGCCGTCGATGGTTTTTCTGGGCTCGGTAACATTAAGGGAATCGTATCAAGTCCTGTTTTTTATGCTGGTTGTTTATTTTTTTGTAAAATATATCAAATATGGTGGTTTAAGACCTGTCTTAGAATGTGTTATTTCTATCGCCGGATTAACGCTCTTCCATTGGGGCTTGATGATATATGCGGCACTGCTGTCGGTGGCAATATTTTTGCAGGCCATTATTCATAAAACGCACAAGCGGTTAAATTCGTCGGCAAAAGGGATCGCCTTAGTAGCAGTATTGTTGGGGATTCTTATTGTGGTGCTGATTCTTTCGGAATCAAACGAGTTATTACAGATGCTGAAGGCCGTAGCATCTGGCAGCACAGATTTCGCTGCGGGATATAGAGCGTCAGCGGAAATTAGCCGAGCCACTTACGGTATTCCGCTTGACACCTCGTCCGTGGGTTCAATCCTTTTCACTTCTTTCGTGGTGTTCTTTTACTATCTGTTCTCCCCGTTTCCATGGCAGATTCAAAATATGGTTGACATTTATGGCGTAATTGAGGTGCTTTGGCGAATATTGTTGATATATATGTCACTGAAGATGTGGCGCATGGCGGTCGGGACGCAGAGGAAGATATTTGGTTCGTTACTAGTTTTTTATTTCTCTATGGCATTTTTGTGGTCGTTGGGAACGACAAACTACGGAACTTCTATTAGGCATCATATGGTGCATTATTGGATTATCGTTGTATTAGGAGTACCTTTGCTATCAGATACCATAAAAAATATCGTTTTCGGAAATATTCGACGTCACATTCGTCGGCCATGCTAACAGTATGTCGGTGAGGTGACCGCTTTACTTACATGTTTGCCAACCGAGCCCCGGGGAAATACCTTTGAGGGTAACTCATATAATTACCGGTTTGTCTACTGGCGGTGCAGAGATGACGTTATACAGACTATTGGCGAGAGGGGATCGTGCGCGCATCGTGCATACAGTGATCTCTCTTAGCGATATCGGATCTGTTGGAGCGCTGATTCAGAAACTGGATATAAAAGTATATGCTCTCAATATCAAATCACCCGCATATTTTCTCTTTTCGATTCCCGGATTGGTGCGGCTGGTTAAGCAGCATCATCCTGATGTTATTCAGGGTTGGATGAATCATGGTAATTTGGCTACGAGCATCGTTGCATACCTGATAAAGCCATGCGTTCCCGTAGTTTGGAATATTCGCCAATCACTATATGACATTCGAAAAGAAAAATTACAAACACGCTTGTTGATGCGCTTGGGCCAGTATCTTAAAACATTTCCAGAAAAGATAATCTATAATTCTTCGATCAGTGCGAAGCAACACGCGAAATACGGCTATTCACGCGAAAAGACAATTATTATTCCGAATGGCATTGACTGCCGCGTTTTTAGACCTAATTCAAAATTTCGAAAAAAAATCCGGAACGAGCTGAGCCTATCCGACGATAAGATTGTTATCGGGCATATCGCCCGCTTCCATCCAATGAAAGACCATAGAAATTTTGTAAAGGCAGCAGCGCTGCTGGCGACGAAGCATCCGGATGTTGAGTTCCTGATGGTCGGTCGTAATGTTGATAGCAAGAACAGTGAAATAATGTCGATGATCGATTCCAGCGGATTATCGTCCCGTTTTATTTTGTTGGGCGAACGTGGCGATTTGCCAACGATCTTTCCGGGACTTGATATCATGGCAAATTCGTCGTGGACAGAAAGTTTTCCGAATGTGACCGCTGAGGCAATGGCGTGCGGAGTTCCCTGCGTGGCAACGGATGTCGGATGTGCAGCTGAATTAATCGGGCAGACCGGCTTTGTTGTGCCGCCCGAAGATCCCTTTGCTATGGCGAATGCTTGGCAGGAATTGATTGGTATGGGAAAAGATAATTTAAATGAACTGGGATCAAAAGCGCGTGAACGGATCAAGACTAAATTTAATCTGTTAACTGTGGTTGGTAGATATGAAAATTTATACAGTGAATTACTTAAGTAATATGTGGCTTATGCGGATTCATTTAGCCGGGCGCTATGGATGCGATAAATCTGTGGCCTTGCGATATGACCGATACACTCAGCTATCGTAGCTATGATAGCCAATGGCCTAGTAGAACGATTCCATAATAACATTTCAATATGTGATGCGATGGCATATAATCAATTTCCCCAAGAAACCACTCTTTGGAGGAATAGCGATGCCATTTCAACGTCAACGCGCCAGCCTGGAACTTGATAATGACACATTCGCGACGCTTGATTCGATCAGTAGATCGCGTACAGAACCTGCACACCGCGTGGAGCGCTCCAAAATGATCCTGAGATATGTGGCTGGCTCAACGATATCAGCAATTGCTCGTTCGCTGAATACAAACCGACCCAAGGTCGAACGCTGCATTGACAAGGCGCTACAGCTGGGAGCCATTGCTGCATTATCCGATGTGCAGCGGAAGGGACGTTCGCCAAAAATCGATGAAGAAGCGCGCGCATGGGTGATCTCCCTGGCTTGCCAGAAACCCAAAGATTTGGGATATCCAGAAGAACTCTGGACAACCCGGCTATTGGCCAGGCATGTTCGCAATCACTGTCATGCTGCGGGGCATCCCTGCCTGACAAAGCTGGCACGAGGAACTCTCTCGAAGATACTGTCATCGTATGATATACGACCGCACAAGATCAGCTACTATCTCAAACGTCGTGATCCAGACTTTGATCAGAAGATGGCGCAGGTGCTACTGGTTTACAAACAAGTCGAGGTAATGCGCGAGCAGAGAAGCGATACAGAAAAAGCGTATACAGCGTTCGTTTCGTATGATGAAAAACCAGGGATTCAGGCCATAAGCAATATTGCACCAGACCTTCCGCCTGTCCCCGGGGTCTATGCGAACGTAGGGCGTGATTATGAATATAAACGTCACGGAACACTCACTCTCATGGCAGGCCTGGATCTATTGACGGGACATGTCCATGGCGCCATTGTGGATCGTCATCGCAGCAGTGAATTTGTCGCATTCCTCAAGCAATTGGATGCCGAATACGTGGATTATAAGAAAATACGCGTCGTTCTCGATAACCATTCTGCCCACATATCCAGGGAGGCACGCGCTTACCTCTCAACCGTTCCGAATCGCTTTGAGTTTGTCTTTACGCCAAAGCACGGTTCCTGGCTAAATCTGGTTGAATCTCTCTTCGGAAAAATGTCCCGCACGCTGTTGCGAGGCATCCGTGTTGCGTCTAAGGCAGAACTCAAAGAGCGTATCCTCCAGTATCTCGATCAAATCAACCAAGATCCGGCTGTATATCACTGGAAGTTTAAGATGGATGAAATCTCAGTTACGTAATGTTGTAATGTTATTATGGAAACGATCTACTAGTGACGATACTGCAAGAATCGGCAGCGAAGCGCAGGGCACTCCAGCAGGGCGCCCGCACGCGTGTCGAGGCGAATTGCGGGCTGGGCGCTGTCGTTGAGCAATATGCCCGTCTCTGCGGGAATCTGATGGCCAATCGAAGCTGTCACTAAATGTGCGGGATCATTGGGTTTTGGAGTGCACCTGCAAGGGCCATGGAAGAGACAGCAAGTCAGATGGCCCGCCGGATCGAGGCCCGCGGCCCGGATGATGCTGGGGTCTGGGTGGATAAAGCCTCCGGAATCTCCCTTGCCCATCGCCGCCTTTCCATCATTGATCTCTCACCAGCCGGCCACCAGCCTATGGTCTCTCCCTGTGGGCGCTTCGTGCTGGTCTATAACGGCGAGATCTATGACGACGACCGACTGCGGCGCGAACTGACCCGCGCGGGGGTGAAGCCATGAGCCATGCCACTT
>JBHHVB010000102.1:0-5009 GCA_046754065.1 Gammaproteobacteria bacterium | reverse complement strand
TCCTTAATGTTCAATGGGTAGCCTTGCGTTGCTCCAAGCCATCATATCGCCTCGTAGATGCTTCAAATGCTGAAACCCGGCATCCAAAAGGATGCTTTCAGCGATGCCCGCTCTTTTGCCACTGCGGCAATAGACAACAATCGCCGATTCCTTATGCTGGACCAGTTCATCGAGGCGGCCGGAAAGTTCGTCGTGGCTGATATTGATCGCACCGGGCACATGTCCGTCCTCGAATTCACGAGGTGTACGAACATCCAGTATTACCGGTGAATCGCCGGAGGTAATCATCGTCATTAGATCCTGTTGAGAGATACTCTCCGTTGCCTGCGTCACCCCGTTGCACGCAGTTAACAGTATTGCCTGGACACTCAGGACGAACAGAATCTTATAGATATTTTTAACCATTTTAAGATTCCCCTAATATGTTGTTAATATGCTTTAGACTGGTTTGTAAACATTATTAAATTTATCAGACTAACCTATATCTCTAATACTGCAGGAACAAGGCACCCCGGCATGCGAAGCAAATTGATCAAACGATGCATTGAATTCACGTTAATCACGCTGGTGTTTATGCTAGCCATCCTAAGCGACAACACGGCGCATGCAGAAGCAACGGTGATTGAGCTGACTCAGGTACCCTGTCAGTTTCTCGAGGTGGAATCCAGGGATCACCACTTCAAATCATCACGCAGTGGTGATTGTGAAAAGATCAACGCCACCACCCAGGATGCGCGCCTGAAAAGGGCAAAAACACTCAGACTAAAGCCCGGAGACTACGTCTTTCGAGTAACCAATAAAAACGTCTCCTACGAGCTCGGTTTTTACCTGCGCGCCGCGAACCTGCTTAACCGGCTTAGCTTGCCGAGCGTTTCAGGCGGCGGCCTGTTGACTGGCAAAACCAGAGACTACCCGGTTAAGCTCATTGCTGGACAGTACGCCTTTTCCTGCCCGCTGAATCCAACACCTGATTACCGGCTGATTGTATCGGAATAGCAAGCGAACCCACCCTGCTAGGACGCGCGTGAAATCTTGCAGGTATTAAAACCCAGTAATGCATAGGGTGGGCACCAGCCCATCAATGCAGTCAGTATGGGTACAGCCCCGACAGCGCCCCACCAGCTCTGAAAATACATGCCCGCGCCAATTATTGCCGCACCAAGAACCAGACGAACCCCTTTGTCAACGGAACCTACATTCTTTTTCATTGAACACCTCCTTATCAAATTCTGTAGTAAAGTATAAGGATACGATGCTGCTTTGTAAGTGACTATGTCACCACGAAACGAAAAATAATCAGGTAGTCAGACGTTGTGGTAACTGGCGCGGTACTCCAGACCCTGCCGGTCGGCAATATGAATCCGGGCCTTTTCAACGTTGATCAGACCAGCCTCTTCCAGGTTCTTCAGCGTACGGCTTATGACCTCACGTGCCGTTCCCAGTTCAGCTGCAATCTCATGGTGAGTAATCCTGATATCGCCACTATCTAAGGGCCGTTTTAACAGGTATGCGGCAATCCGCATGTCCATTCTCTGGAATACCACCTGATCAATCAGAGTTATGACATCCGCCATTCTCTTCGCAACCAGTGAAAACACGAAATCCCTCCATTGCGTTGATTGACTCATCCATTCACTGACTTTTTTTGCTGGTACCAAAACAGCGCTAGCTTCTGTTTCCGTCACTGCCAGTGCAGGAAACTGAATGTCGCTGATAATGCAAGACGCGGTTAATATGCAACTCTCTCCTGGTTGAATTCGATAAAGTGTAATTTCGCGGCCCGATTCCGCAACCTTGTAGACTCGAACACTGCCAGTCAGTAATAATGCAAGGTGGGAACACTGATCCCCCTCCATGCATACCACTTGATTAGCTGGTATAGAGGCAATTGACACTGTTTCAAAGAACTCTGACTGAAAATCCGGGCCACTGCCAGCAATGGCAGGAAAGCGAGTCAGAACTTCACTTTTTTGTTCATGATTGCTTATCATCGTCGCACAACGGCGTTGAAAAATGATCTGATTAGTGCATGAGTTCGTTATTTTCTAACACTGCGACGAAAGATAATCAATAAAATTCTGTAACGATTGAGGGAATTAGACCATGTATCCGCTAAAGCATTTACTCGGCAACTATCAATTAACGGTGAATCGATAAGCCTGTTTTTAATATAAATATTATCTTCTTTCTTTAAAGAAATTTTTAAGTAATTCACCGCTTTCTGCCGCGAGGCACCCCCCCTGCACCTCAACCTTATGATTAAAGTCGTCAACCAACAGCGTATCGAAAACACTGCCGGCCGCACCCGTCTTGGGATCGTAAGCACCAAAAACCAGCCGCTTGACTCGCGCATGGATCATCGCACCGGCGCACATGACACAGGGCTCGAGCGTGACATACAAAGTGGTATCCAATAGCCGGTAATTTCCGAGGCGCTGTGCAGCAGAACGCATTGCAATGATCTCTGCATGCGCGGTCGGATCATGACATGTAATCGGTTGATTCCAACCCTCACCAATGAGTTGATCATTGAGTGCAACGACTGCACCTACGGGTACTTCACCTTTTGATTTTGCGATCCTTGCAAATTCTATCGCGTGACGCATAATATTTTCATCAGTTTCGTTTATCATAACGGACAAGTTCTAGCTCGGATTTAACAGCAAATGCAACGGCCGACGAATTGTTACTGATCAGGTATAGTTACTGTAATTTAGTCGATTGTCACTCAATTAAAAAGAATACTCATTATTAAAGGGGTCAGATCCCTTTAATAGGAGCATCCGGCCGCCCTCGTCTTGCTTGACCTACTTTTGTTTTTAATTTCTTTTCAATTTTCTCTTTAAAATTATCATTACCCAATGGTGTTCCTGTTTGTAACGTTGCTCGAATATCCTTTAAATCTTCTGGATCAACTTGTGCTTTAAATAATGTCTTATACGCTTCACACCGTTCACGCTTTGTTCTTCCTAACCGCTGATACAGCGCATGAGGTGTAATTAGCTGATTATCTCTTCCTTGAGCATTATAACGGTAGCTACTCCAGCGGTACTGTACTGGATTACTTATCATATTTGCCCTTACAGGATTTAATTCAATGTATCGCATACAGGTGAGTAAGTATTCTTCGTCATCAATTAAGGATGCTTTAAAGCGTCCTTCCCAGATGCTACCACTTGTACCGTAAGTATGATTAACATAGGGAACATAGCGTCTGCCGATATGTTGCATCATGCGACTGATACTTTGTCTGTCATGAGGTGTTACTAAGAAATGGATGTGGTTAGTCATCAGCACATAGGCATGAATAGCACACTCATAGCGCTCTGCCGCCTCCCCCACCCAGTGAAGATAAGCTGAATAATCATCTTTCTCAAAGAAGACCGGCTCTCGACTATGCCCACGTTGAACGATATGGACAGGCACATCCGGCAAGAAAAAGCGTGGCTTGCGTGGCAATAGGTTCCCTCCTCTCCCACTTATTGAGACGAAGAAGTATATCAGAGATAGCGTTCCCATTAAAGGGTTCTGACCCCTTATTGCGACCCCTTATTGCGTGGATAGCTGTCGTCACCTTGACCGCAGCAGCCACATTCAGACGATCGAACTATTTGGCATAAGGACTTTTCCCTCAGCATCCAGGTATTCTCTAACCTCGATCATACGTCTCATTTTGTAGCATATATGTTACCTTTAGAAATACCCAAACAAGGATGCATTTCCGGTTAATCCTTAACGTCTATGGCTGCAAGTATCCCCCACAACAGATCCCGGGGTGTTGGCGGGCAGCCTGGAATTTTGACGTCAACCGGGATGACATTTTCCACCGCACCGCAGCTGGCATAGGAGACGCCAAACTCGCCACCGTCGCAGGCGCATTCACCCGCGGCGATTACGAACTTGGGCGATGGGGTCGCCATCCAGGTCCGGCGTAACGCCGTTTCCATGTGTCGCGACACCGGCCCGGTGACTAGCAAGACATCGGCATGGCGCGGTGAGGCGACAAAATGCACACCGAAGCGCTCAATATCATAGTAGGGATTATTGAGCGCATGGATCTCCAGTTCGCAGGCATTGCAGGAACCCGCATCCACCTGCCGGATAGCAAGGCTGCCCCGAAAACGCCGATCGATGGCGCGTTTTACCTGCTTACCGAAGCGCTCAATTTCCGCATCGCGTGGGCGGCGTTCAGTCACGGTACCGGTATGCCAGATTTTGTTGAGTATTGTCAGCATGGCCTTACCCTAAAGGTCGTGTCCGGAATAGGAGGCATTGACGGATTTATTGCAGACCGGGAAATCGGGGACGATGTTGCCGTCGATCAACCGCTCCAACGCCGGCCAGGTAAACCAGCTGGGATCACGCGGAAAGAAACGGGCCACCTTTCCGTTTTCATCGAAACGCACAAAGCTCAGTATCTCGCCTCGCCAGCCTTCCACCAGACCTATCCCCTCCCGGTTTGCACCCCCGTCTGGCCAGGAAACCGATATCGGCCCCGGCGGCGGTCGCCGCATCAGATGTTCCAACACCTTCAGCGAATGGCGGATCTCGTCCGCACGGACTTGAACCCGGGCGGCAACATCACCCTCGCTCCGGCACGGCGATGACACCTCGAGCCTGTCGTAGGGCGCATAGCCGTGGTCGCGCCGAACATCGTAGTCCTGGCCACTGGCCTTGCCCACATAGCCGGTTACGCCCAACCGTTGCGCCTCGTCGCTGGACAAGTAGCCGGTACCGACTAGCCGATCCTCCAATGAGGGATGGTCGCCGAGAACGGGCAGCAAATCATCCAGCTCCCGCGAGAGTGCCTCATGTTGTGGTTGCAATATCTTTTTGCATTGATAGGTAAGATTGCGGCGAACACCCCCGGGCACGATGAAGTCCATTAACAGGCGGTGACCGAACACGGACTGATTGCCGCGTAGCCAATCTTCACGCAAGCGGCCAAATTGCATGTGCGCGAAGGCGAAGCCCACGTCATTGCAGATCGCGCCGATGTCGCCCAGGTG
>JBHHVB010000101.1:0-5034 GCA_046754065.1 Gammaproteobacteria bacterium | reverse complement strand
GCAGCTTATCCTTCTCAACCAAATTGTTGAGTTGCACTTACAAATTGAATTCACGTTTTTTTGTTATGCTCATTTGAATATAAAACCGTAGATTAAAATTAATTACTGGAAAATTCCGTTAACGTGAGGGCCATGATACTTTCTCTTGGTTTATAAATGTCTATTCATTGTGATTTTCATTCTTGTGGTTATCAATATGCCTTCTCAATAGCTTGTACCTGCTATCGCGTTCACGCCTGAATTTGCGTAAAACAATGGAAGGAGGAACATGAAGCATTAGCAGAATTTGAGACGAGATCATTAAACTCGCTTCCAGTGTTTCTGGAATAACCTGTGTCGCACCAGCCTCTTGCAAGGTCTCCATTTGGGAGTCGTCGCGTGTCCTGACAAGAATGGGAGTATCCGGACAGTTATGCCGCACTTTATGGATAATCTTGATCGAGGCATTAACATCATCGATTGTCACTACAAGCACCGCTGCCCTGTCAAGACCGGCAGCATTGAGCAAATGAATATTTGATGCATCGCCATAGGTAACCGGTTCGTTATTATCAAGACCCTCCTTGACTATCTTCGGATCCAGGTCGAGGGCAATAAAACGGACTTGTTCTCCCTCCAGGAAATGTGAAATCGTCTTCCCTACTCTACCGTATCCACAAATGATAATGTGATTATTTAGTTCCTGAGCAGCTTCGGTTACCTGATCGCGAATTTTATTTAAACTCTGGCTAAGCACATTGGGCAAAGCAAGTTTGGTCATTACACCGTTGTAACGAATAATTAATGGCGCAATACCCATGCTCAGAAGAAGTGCTGCGAGAATGATTTGCCCTAAATCGTGATTAATCGTATGGGCATTGAGCGCGAGTGCCAGAATTGCGAACCCAAACTCTCCACCGTGCGCAAGGATTAGGCCGGTTCTCATCGAGACGGCGCTATCCCAGCCTGATAATTTACAGATACCCCACACAAGCACGGTTTTACTAATGATGAGGGCAATTGACAGGAAAATGACCCATCCCCAGACATCAGGTAGCTGATGAATGTCGAGCAACATGCCCACTGTAATAAAAAACAGTCCGAGCAAGATGTCCCGGAATGGCCTGATCTCCGCTTCAACCTGGTGACGAAATTCGGTTCCTCCCAGCATCATCCCCGCAATGAAAGCGCCGAGAGCAAGCGATAATCCCATTTGGCTGGTTATCCATGCAGCGCCGAGAGCAACCAGTAATGCTGTTAAAGTAAATAGCTCCATTGATTTAAATGTTGCAACGGCCCGAAACAATGGTTTAAGGATCCAGCGACCAAAACCAAATATCAGAATCAGTGCAGCCAGTCCCTCAATAAAGGCCGAGATAATAGCGAAAGCTGGATTTACACTGCTATCGGAGGATACCAGGGTAATGAGAATCAGGAACGGGATAACCATGACATCCTGAAAAAGCAAGATGCCCACTGCATTTCTACCGTGGCGAGTATGTAACTCAACCTGATCGGTGAGCTGCTTTATCACTAACGCTGTGGAGGACATGGCTATGATTCCACCTAGGACGACCGCACTTTCCAGTGGTAGTCCGCTCAACATCGCTATGATTGAGACAAGGACCGTACTGATCATAACCTGCGAGCCACCCAATCCAAGAACAGCTGCTTTCATTCGTAGCAGAAGGGGAACGGAAAACTCCAAGCCAATAGTGAATAATAAAAAGACAACGCCAAATTCAGCAAAGGCAAGCGTATGTTCGGTCTCGTCAATCAGATTGAAACCGGAAGGTCCCATTGATACACCAACAATGAGATATCCGAGAATGGGCGGCAGACCAAAGCGAAGGCAGAGAACCACAGTGATAACTGTGGCAAAAAACAAAAGCAGTACATTATTCAGGTAGGAATAATCCATACTTCTCTCACCATATTGCCGTCAATGGTCTGGCAGTTATATTAACATTTAACGATTTAGATCGTTAACGTTATCACTTATAATCAACCACATGAACCTTGAATTAATTATTCAGGAAGAGTTTCCCCAACAATCAGACATGATTTATCTAAATCATGCTGGTGTGTCCCCATGGCCTAAATGTACTGCGAATGCCATCAAGGCTTTCGCTGAAGAAAATATTCATCATGGCCCGGTTAACTATAAACATTGGCTCAGGATTGAGCTGGAGCTGCGAGAACGGCTCCGGGAATTGCTTAATGCACCATCCATTGATGACATCGCATTACTGAAAAACACCTCTGAAGGACTCTCAGTCGTGGCTTATGGCCTGCTCTGGAAGCAAGGAGAAAATATTGTTACATCTAACCAGGAATTTCCATCTAATCGAATCGTCTGGGAATCGCTAGCATCAAAAGGCGTTGAACTCAGACAGGCGGATCTTGATTCTGGTGTATCGCCAGAGGAGGCATTATTTTCTTTGGTTGATGAAAAAACCCGAATCATTACGATAAGCTCCGTGCAATATGCAACCGGCCTGCGAATGGATTTGAAGCGAATCGGCGAGTTTTGTAAAAACAAGAATATCCTGTTTTGTGTTGACGCCATTCAGAGTCTTGGTGCACTCCAAATGGATGTCCAGGAAATTGATGCAGATTTTGTTGTGGCAGATGGCCATAAATGGATGATGGGGCCTGAGGGTGTCGCAGTATTTTATACCACACCTGAATCGCGAGATCGTTTGACCCTCAATCAATTTGGCTGGCACATGATAGAAAGGGCTGGAGACTACGATACGCAAGAATGGGAGGTTGCGAGATCAGCAAAACGATTCGAGTGTGGCAGCCCGAACATGCTAGGCATATTTGGACTGAACGCCAGCTTGTCTCTAATACTGGAAACTGGCATCGATCAGGTCGAGGCGAGAATAATGACAAACTCGGCCTGTTTGGTTGATGCCTTTAGTAAAGATTCCGACATCCAGATTGTTACACCCAGCGAACCCAAACGTCATGCCGGAATATTTTCGTTCAGGAAGCGTAGTCGTAAACTACAAGAGGTATACAATAGACTTGCAGAAAACGGGGTTCATGCCGCGTTAAGAGGAAACGCTATCCGTCTGTCACCTCATTTCTACAACCGGACGATTCAGATGGAACAGTGTGTCAATGTAGTTCACCGGATGTAAAATACTCATTCAATACAAAGCTAGCACGCTGTCGGTTTAATAAAACCCTCAACGGTAGCCCTGATTGTTCTGGATACATAGTTCAGATTCTCAACGTCATTTATCTGGGTATCGGTATCACCTCGGCGTTGCGCTTTAACAGTGATTCTGTCCAGCTCGTAGTTTGAGCACCCTTCGATAAACCCGCCTGCTTTAAAATCATCACAGGTGATCGTAATATCAAATCCACTCAGGGAGGCTTCATTGAGTGTAAATGTCGTCGTTGTTGCCGGTTGGGTACTGCAAATGGCATCATGGTTGGCCGCGCTGCTTGTCGTCTGGTTTACCGCCCAGGCCAGCCCACTGACAGCCGCGTTATAGGCGCGTGCCGCTTCAATGGAATTACCAATATTGACACTTTGTACTGTACCCAGTCTCATCATGAACGTCCCGATTAATGCAAAAGCAACGACAATAAATATGACCCCGACCAGTGCAACACCCTGCTCACGATTCCGGATTGATTTAATCATGGCGTGTTACTCACTCTGGTTTGTTGCATGAGCGATACGGACTCACCATCCGCACTGACCGCGATGTGAGCAGTCAGAATATCATGACTGGATTGCCGAAGGCTGGTGAAACTGCATGCCGTAACACCCGTAACCAGTACGCTGTTGGTTCCACCCACTGGGGGTACGGCCTGGATCGGGTTGATACCATAACCAATGTATTTTCTGATTTCGCCAGTGCCGAGATCACACACATACGATACGGCCGTATCGACGATCTGGAAACGATGTCCGGCTACCGGTTTAGGGAAGGTTTTCGAAATAACTACCGGAGGGCCGGCAAGCCCCTTTAGCCTGTCGTTAAAATAGGTGATCTTGTTTTCGCCATTTCTTCCGGTGGCGACACACGTCTTGATTGTTGCCATATTAATTTCATTATAGGCATCAATGTCCTGATTTACATTCGGAATAGCCGATACGCCCCTGTTTCCAATAACGAGACAGTTCGCAACCCCGTTAAAGCAATCCGCTGCATTACCATCAACATTCATTCTTGGATCACTACAAGTTTCAAGGCTCCCTATTGTGTCAAATGCTGTATCCAGATTCGGTGTGAATTGCAATACATCGGCGTTATTCAAATCAGTTTTCTCACGATAGCGTCCGCCGTCAACAGTGCGTAAGAACTCAATTGCGGTGCCGGCCGGATTGACCCGAATTGAATTGGGCACCGCTAGATGAATTTCTCTCAACATATGCTCTACTGCATGTTGTCCATTATCAACCAGTGTTCCTCGCCGGTTCTGCGCGACGTATGATTCCATTGGTTTAGCGATCAGAGGGCCAATTACCGTTGCAAGAATGCTCATGATACTGATAACAATAATGAGCTCAATCAGGGTTATGCCCTTCGCTGATCTAATGTAGATTTTATGGATTTGCATAGCTTACCTACCTACACTGGCGCTACACGGTAACTGCTTAGGGTAACGGGTACGCCATTAAGTAATGGATGATAAACCATCACATCGATCCTCACGGCATTGTTGGGTCCAGCCAGCCCATTCAGATTTGCAAGGGTATCGATCAAGACGCGAACCTTGTAGTCTGCCAGGCCGGGCATGGCGTTATTGTCGATATCGGTTATCGCGGTTCCGGATCCTCCGCCATAATTGTTGTAATCACAAACACTATCCCAGTTCCTGCGCGGTAAAGAATCGTTTAAGGCGCAACCGCCACCCGGATTTCCAAAGGATTGCAGTTGTATCTCGTCTATGAAGGACTGGGCGATAGATATAGCCTGTTGGTGAATCATCGGGTCCGCACTGTGCTTGTTGGCATAGATACTGACGGTAAAAATACCCGTCAAGGTTACGCTAAGAACCACTATAGCGATGATCAATTCAACCAGCGTG
>JBHHVB010000100.1:0-5038 GCA_046754065.1 Gammaproteobacteria bacterium | reverse complement strand
GTGCGATTTTGGTGAGGATAGCTTTTTTCGAGAATTTTTTCACAAAATGCTTTCAGATGCCTTCCAAAAACGGGGAACCGGTTAGATAGCTTCCACCAACCTCTTCTTGCCTTGCTTTTCAAATTTCACAATGATAATCTTATGGTTTCCCTGACTCTTTGTTTTGTCAACTACTTTTCCCGTATCTTTCAAAGCAGGATGCCGAATCTTTTGACCCCGCCAGTAGGTTTTCTTCGGGTCATAATCCGTGACTTTCGCCAGGGCTTCTTTGCGATGGATGAATTCAGTTTCAGTCAGAACACGACCTGTTTTAAGTACCCTCTCGATTGGAATGCTAAACAAGTTCAGACATGCTGTACAACGAATATTCAGTAGGTTACCTTTACTATCATAGTTTTTAAGAACAAATTTTCTATGTTCGCTGCATTTTTTACAATGGCCTTTATAATACTTTCTTTTAAAATTCACGACCACACTCCTTGATTCAGGGTTTGCGTCTACTAATTACCACAGATTGCCGGCTCTCCACTCCCGAATAAACATCGCGAGCAAAGTAATAGAAAAGACGCCGGTCAAAATAATTGCCAGGCCCACTAACCAGAAGAAAATCTGCGACGATGCCAGTGCTGTCATGTCATTCTCCCGTAACGACTGACTCATCCAAACGATGCCAGTCATATTCATGAGGTGCAAAAAGGGTTGAAACTAACACAATCAACATGGAAACAGCTGCGCCCACTAAAGCGGCGACAAAAAAGCCGATAGCAAAATAGGACCACAACCCGACGGCACTTCCCAGAATCATCCCCCAGGTTGCCCCGGTCGGATTGGTTTTTTGCCAGTACAGGCCCGCAGCAATTGGCCAGATTGTACTGCCAACGAGGGCGCCGGAAAAGTTTATCATCCCGGCCAGGTGAGTCGGTTTTTGCCAGCAGACCACCCAGGCCGCAATACTGAGTAATAGAATAATCAACTTCGACGCCTTGCGTAATTTCTGTTCATCCGCAGCAGGCGCAAAATGCTTGCGGTAAATATCTTCAACGATCAGATCGGATGATGCCGCCAGCAAGGAATCTAAACTGGATGACAGTGAAGAAAACACCACAACAAAAATGACAATAGCGCCTGTCACCCCCATGACCTCGGCAGCAACCATAGGACCGATCATATCGACAGCCGGAATATTCATCGAAAGCAGCGGAGCAGCCAAAGCGATTGAGCCGGCAACAATAGGTATCGGTGCCCAGAAGGTTCCAGCCAGCAAATAAGCCTTCATGCCCACGCCCTGCCGAAACGCAAAAGCACGTGACCACCAGACGTTGCTATGAAAGATTTCACCGAGGCCAAAAAGCAGGTTGTTGAAAAGAAACATGAGTGCTGCAGGTAACATGAGATTGAGCAGTCCCGGTCGATTGCTTTTCACCGCTTGATAAATGGTTTCGAACCCATAATTAAAATAAATCAGGCACGCCACGACCAAGATACCGATGAGAATGAGAATACTTTGAATATAATCAGTACCGATGACCGCGTAGAGGCCTCCGAGCATGGTGTAGACCATGCAAATAAACATGATCACCGACATACCCACCCGATAGTCCATGCCGGTTAATGCGTTAAGTAGAATCCCGCCTGCCATACCCATGCTGATGAGCCAGCCCAAGCCATAAAATATGGAAATCGCCAGAAAAACGTACCATCCGAATTTTCCGTAACGAAGCCGAACGAAATCTCCACTGGTATATCCCTTTGGCATGAGCGTTCGAATGCGCTCGGCCATCGGCGCAAAGAAAATCAATCCCATAGAGCCAAGTGAATATCCGACCATACCCCAGATGCCCATTTGGTAGGCCAGTTGCGGTGCGGCCATCGTAGTATTTGAGGTCACCCAGGTGGCCATCGCCGTAGCTGTACCCAATGCCAGCCCGACATTGCGTCCGGCAAGCATATATCCTTCCAGACTCTTGGCTTTGCGCCCCCAAAACCAGCCCAGGAAAATCCAAACAATGCTGATCCCTGCTAGCAAAAAATAACCGGTTGTTTCAGAAAGCACGGAATTTGTCAAAACTCTATCCTATCGCATTTTTGAAAAATAGTCAGTTTTATGTTCCAAATCTCTCGTCAAAGTACCTCAATCGATTTCAGAAACTCTGCTGGAACGTCAGCGTTCTTTCGACCAGCGAGAGCAAAATAGTATAGCGGTTCCCCTTCGACTGAAAATCGATGTCGGTAGCGTTCAAGATAATATAAATCCAAGAACTCTGAGAAAATCAGCTCTCGTACCAACCTTGAAAACCCGGTAACGTCACTTTTATCAAGGAATGTTTCCTTTATATTAAAGGAAACCCACCCATGATTACGAATGATATTGAAAGCTTCCATAAAAGCTTTGGGCGGGATATCTCCGAAACCAAGTGCAGCAACCGTTGTTAAGCAGTCAAACGACCAGGCCTGAAGCTCTTCTCTGGTTTCCGCATCCAGATCACAAAAATCTGCAACGTAGTAAGCATCATATAAACCGGCATGATCCCGTTCTGTCGCCTCACAAGCCTCTTCGATGATGTCCGCTCCAACAAGTCTTGAGACCCCGTATTTCCTCAACGCTTCGCCCATCATGCCATTGCCTGCGCCAAGATCCAAAACCCGCAATTCGGTGAACATCTCTTGAGACTGAGAAACAGCAGCTTCGAGAATTCTGGCAACCACAGCTGGAGACTGGCATTTAAGCCGGTCATAGACAACCTGTTCGTACAAACCGGGAATTTTGTAAATCTTGTCGTATTCATGCAAACGGATACGACGCTTCTCATTACCCTCGACTAAATAAAAAAACACTTCATCTTGGGAAAGTTGTCCGGCATTTTCAGGCGGAAATTGCACTTTATGAATTTTTGACATACTGTTTTCCTCCTCTTACATTATTTGCTTTGGATTCACTCATTCATTTGTTCATCCATTTAGCACCTGACCCTCATTACGATGTTTGATATGACCACGAACAATCAGAATTGCTGTCGCCAAAAACACGATCGCCCCAAGACCCAAAAAAATAAAGGCCGTGCTCAATTCATAATGCTCGACCTTAACCACGATAGCCTCACTCCATTCATGGCCGCTTGAGCGCAGTCGGTAGTAATAGTTGCCGTTGGTTAGCCCGCTCATGGTCCTGGCTTTGTCCGGTCCTTTATAAATAGTTCGTGAATTTTTGAAATCGTCGCTATTACTTTGCTGCAACTCAAATATTCCTGTGGGCCCATCGTACTGCCAGCTCAGTTGGAAATGTCCGGTGCGGCTGACAGTATCACTGGTTTGGAGAACTAATTTTGTATTCTGTGACTGAGCGGAGCTCTCGCTCAGACTTAAAAATGAAAGACAAAGTGCAATTGCAGTGGCGTGCTTCATAGATTCAGCTCTCCGATGATTCCAGGATTTTAGAGTCCTCCCGAGCACCATTTTTTCGTTGGCTATCATCGAGATCTCCTTGACTATTTTCACCGCGATTTGCAATCTGTTCCATGAGCACAGGATAATCCCCGAACATATCGAACGTCTTGCCCGGCTCGAGAAGTTCTCCAAAATTTTCACGCCAGATTTCAAAATAATAGAGCATTTCTTTACTCTGGATATTCCATGGCGCGTACTCGCGACTTTTTTGTTCAAAGGTTTCGTCGTCGATTTTATTTTCAATCAGTGGAATGAGTGAACGACCGCCGCTGCCCTGATCGAAGGGCATCTTCTCACGCCAGATCAACTCATCCGGCAAGAGCCCCTCAAAGGCATCACGAAGATGCCACTTTTCGATACGTTTGCCTTCTACAAGCTTGATTTTCTCATTTGAAGGCAGATTAAACGCGTATTCGACAAAGTCGCGATCCAGAAAGGGAACACGAGCTTCCAAGGTGGCCGCCATACTCATGCGGTCGAGCCGCCGCAATTCAGTTTTATGCAGATTTTTCAATAGCGTATTGAGTTTATCGCGCAATTCAAGAAATGATAGAGAGCGGACAGCTGAGTAACCGCCCAAAATTTCATCCGAGCCCTCGCCACAGAGGACGACTTTAATGCCTTGCTCTGTCGCAAGACGAGAGGCCATCAAGGTCACAATTGCCCCGGTGACCATGGATGGATTATAGCTCTCAATATAATAAATGGCCTCCGGTAACAACTCTAACATGTCCTCTACTTGAAAATCCACGACAATGTGTTCAATCTGCAAATGCTTGGCTACCTTCTTTGCCATCTCAACATCAGGCGTTCCTTCCATGCCCACCGTGATTGCCTTGATGTCGGGATTCTCGCGCGCTGCAAGTGCTGTTACAATGCTTGAATCGATGCCGCCCGAAAGAAACGTGCCAACTTCGACGTCACTCATCATGCGTTTGCGAACCGCATGTTTGAGGAGACTTCGGCAAAGGTCAGCATCTGGTTTGGATGTTTTAAACGCCGGTTCATAATATTTTTGCACACCGCCGTCACTGCTCCAAAAGCAACCGGGCGGCAGATCGCGAATGCCTTCGCTGCCAAAACCAACGAGCGCTTTGACCTCACTGGCCACATAGGTGACTTCATCGTCTTGCCGATAGGACAATGGTTTTATCCCCAGGGGATCGCGCCCAATGAGCGTTCGGCCTTTTTTGAGATCACATAAAATGAACGCAAACATGCCGTCCAGGAATTTGATAGCCTCGTCACCATATTCTTCATAGAGATGGACGATAACTTCGATATCGGAATTTGTTTGGAAATCATGGTCTTTTGCCAGATCATCCCGAATGGATTGATGGTTATAGATTTCGCCATTACATACCACCGCTAACGAACCGTCTTCATTAAAGATGGGTTGATTGCCACGTGCCAGATCGATGATCGAAAGCCTATTTATGCCAATACTTCCGATTCCGTCGAATGTTTGTGTTTTCCGGTTATCCCGGCCGCGGTGAGCTGTAATTTGCAGCATTTGTTCCAGCTCGTTTGACCGTGGTTCTCCGATAACACCCGCGATTCCACACATATCTTATCTCTCCTTTTTAGCCTTTTT
>JBHHVB010000099.1:0-5130 GCA_046754065.1 Gammaproteobacteria bacterium | reverse complement strand
TGGTGGAGCTAGGCGGGATCGAACCGCCGACCTCTTGCATGCCATGCAAGCGCTCTCCCAGCTGAGCTATAGCCCCGCAACGAAACGCGCACTGTACTGGAGCACTATAGTTATGTCAAGTAGCGTTAAGCAGCTTTCTCGCGTTCGCGAATCAGGTTGAGTGCTGCTTCCAGTCTTTGTAACACCCGCTCTCGCCCAATGAGATGAACGGTAACATCGATGGGCGGTGAGACGGTACCGCCAGTCACCGCTACACGTAACGGTTGCGCAACTTTGCCAAGTTTGAGATCTGACTTCTCTGCAACATCGATCACAACCTGATGAATATTCTCTGGGGTCCAGTCCTGTAAATCTGTAAAACACTGTTTGAGCATTGTCAGTGATTCTGCGACAGGTGGTTTCAGGTGTTTTGATACAGCCTTTTCATCATACCGTTCAATTTCCCTGTAAAAATAGACGCTGTTCTCAGCCATCTCCACCAGCGTCTTTGCCCTTTCCTGCTGAATTTTTACGACATCAACAAGATCAGGGCCTGTCGAAGGATCAATATCCAGCTGACCAAGGTGTCTGCTCAGATGATGGGCTACATGCTCCGGTGCTCCATTTTTTATATAGTGTTGATTCAACCACAACAGTTTACCCGGATTAAAAGATGAAGCAGAGCTATTAATATCTTTTAAATCGAACAGACGAATCATATCGTCGACATCAAAGATCTCATCATCTCCATGAGACCAACCCAGGCGAATAAGATAATTTAATAAGGCCTCTGGTAAATAACCTTCATCATGATATTGCATGACACTGACTGCGCCATGTCGCTTGGAAAGTCGCTTGCCATCTTCCCCCAGAATCATCGGCACATGCGCATAAACCGGGGAAGACGCTCCCAATGCGCTTAATATGTTTATTTGCCGCGGTGTATTATTTAGATGGTCGTCTCCCCGAATGACATGAGTGATATTCATATCATGGTCATCAACAACAACCGTCAGATTATAGGTTGGCGTACCATCCGAACGCGCAATAATCAGGTCATCCAGCTCTCTGTTATCAAAAACAACCCTGCCACGGATAATATCTTCGACAACCACCTGCCCCTCTAATGGGTTTCTGAATCTGACGACGGGTTTTAACCCCTCTGGCGGCGGTTCATCAGTATCTCTACAACAACCATCATAGCGGGGCTTTTCCTTGCGTGCCATTTGTTTTGCCCTGAGCAAATCCAGTCGCTCCCGGGAACAGTAGCAGTAATAGGCCTTATCTTCGTCAAGTAGCTGCTGAATAACATCCTGGTAGCGGTCCATCCGATCGGTTTGGGTAAATGGACCCTCATCGTATTCCAGTCCTAGCCAGGTCATACCTTCCAGAATCGCATTGACGGATTCAGCGGTGGATCGCTCCAGGTCTGTATCTTCTATTCTTAGTACAAAGCTGCCGCCGTGCTTGCGCGCATGCAACCATGAATAGAGTGCGGTGCGCGCACCACCGATATGTAAATATCCTGTTGGACTGGGAGCAAATCTTGTTCGGGTAACCATATTATTTTTCTCTGAAAAAATGGCATTTTATCAGGTCAATCAAGACATTTGTGAAAATTTATTTAGCACCTCAATACACAGAAACAAATTCATATAAATCCCCGATATCCAGAAAATATTTTCTCAACCATTTAGCCGCTAATTTTTTCGTTCACACCAGACATGACCAATAAATATCCCACTATTTTCAATCAGATACGGCATTTGTGAATTGTAAATCCACTAAAGATGCTGCTGTATGAGCCGCTAACTGTATTCAGGAGTGGTGTATTGAGAACTGCGGTTAAAAGCCGGTTTATTTAAATAAAACAGAAATTTATGGCATACAAAAGTTAATTGTAATAATGGACACGCCCGTCACTAACACTATTGGTCAATCCAGAATTGGTAGTATGACCTACCTTGGCCCCATCGCTTCTATGAGTGATGAACAGGTCGTTGACCAGTTGCAAAATATTATCAACGAATGCATTGAAAATCAGGAAATCCAGATCGTCCTGGATCTGGCAAAAGTATCCTCTTTGAATAGTCAATCGATGGAGCTGCTGGAAGATCTCAACGATATGCTGATCTTGCTCGGCGGGTGGATAAAGGTTACGAATCCCAATGAGGTCGTTCAACTGGCAATTAAAGCCACAGGCCTGGACAATCATGTATCAGATATTAGCAGTACAACAAAAAAACAGGCAGCCTTTGAGATCAAATCTCAACCATCAAAAAGGTTGGGGGACATATTAATTGATAACGGGTTTGTTACCGCAGGCCAGATAGCGGAAGCACGCAATGATCAGGAACAATCTGGTATGCGTCTGGGCCAGATCCTTATCGACAAAGGATGGGTAACCGAAGAGCAAATGATAACATCATTGAGTGAACAAATGGATATTCCATTCATTACCCTGCGCCCTGGATTATATGATCCAGACATTGCCAACATTATTGTAAAAGACGTGGCTTTACGCCTCGAAGTTCTCCCGTTGTTCAAAATCAGAAATGAAATTACGCTCGCAACGTATGATCCACATGCGATCACAAGCTTCGATGAAGTAGAGGAGTTAACTGATTGCAAAGTCAGGCCCGTGTTGGCACAACGTCCAGATATCATCGATCACATTTATGAAACCTATACCCGTAGTAGTTATATTTCGGAATACATGAATGGCGCTACTGGTTTATCCGGGCAACCAGACAGTAGGACAAACGGTTTCTCTACAATAGACGACACGTCAGACGAAAGCCCCGTGATCAAGCTTGTCAACACCCTTATTCAGCGAGCAATTCATGATGGGGTTAGTGATATACACATCGAACCGACAAGCACTAAAACATCGGTACGTTATCGTATCGACGGAATACTCCATGAGGCCATGACACCTCCACTTGAGATGCATCCGGCTATCGTTTCCAGGCTAAAGGTGATGGCCAAACTGGATATTGCTGAAAGAAGATTACCGCAAGATGGTCGCATCCAGGTAACGACACAGGGCCGAACAGTTGACCTGCGATTCAGCTCCCTCCCCGGCATCTATGGTGAAGTTGTAGTGCTTAGAGTGCTGGATAAAAATCAGACGATTCAGGACATCAATAAAATTGGTTTGGATAATACTGATCTGGACCGTATCAAAACACTTTTATCTCAAAGTAATGGGCTCATTCTGGTAACCGGCCCCACCGGAAGTGGAAAAACAACGACACTTTATTCCGCATTAAACCATATCAACAGCATCAAGAAAAACACGGTAACAATTGAAGACCCCGTTGAGTATCAGGTAGACATGATCAATCAAAATCAGGTTAATGAATCCATTGGGCTGACATTTGCCAGAACACTAAAACATATTCTCAGGCAAGACCCTGATATCATCATGGTTGGTGAAATACGCGATAAAGAAACAGCAGAAATCACGATCCATGCTGCTCTAACAGGACACCTGGTTTTATCTACGCTACATACCAACGACGCACCAGGCTCTATCAATAGACTTGTAGACATGGGTATTGAGCCCTATTTGCTGTCCTCTGCCTTGATCGGTATTGTCGCGCAACGACTAGTCCGGAAAATATGTCCTGAATGCAAAACGAGCCATGAGGCTCCTTCTGACCTTGTTGAAAAATATGGTTGGAAAAAAACAAAAAAGGTCAAAATCAGTTATGGGGAAGGATGTGCAGCCTGTTATGACTCGGGATATAAAGGAAGGCTGGGGCTTTATGAAATTGTGGTCGTCGATAATGCGTTACAAAAACTCATTGTATCAAACCCCTCACATGATGAGTTGATGGCTCATATAAAAAAACAGAAACATAAAACACTATTTGCCGACGGACTCGAACAAGTATTAAAAGGCAATACAACAATTGAAGAAGTCAGTCGTGTTATCAGTGAGACATAAAGACAATTATGGCTATTGAAATCAAACCAACACCTCAGAATGGTACAACTTCTGTTCGAGAACCCAAATTATTGAGCAAATCGGTTAAAAGCAGAAAATCGTCCAATAGAGACCGCATGCTGTTTACCGAACGCCTGTCGATTTTACTCGAAACTGGCGTACCATTGCATTCTGCCCTGGAAATTCTCCATGATCAGGAGCTAAATCCGGAAACCAGGGCTACGCTGAATGACATTTTACAGGATGTATCAGCAGGAAATAACTTTTCAAGCGCCATTAAAAAACACCCAAAACTGTTTCCCAATAGCCATGTCAACCTCATTGCTGCAAGCGAAAAAGGTGGCTTTATGCCAGAGGTATTACAACAATTGATCGAAATGGATGAAAAAAACGAGCAATTGAGAACAATGATTCGTTCAGCGCTATTTTATCCGGCTTTTCTTGTACTATTTTCTATTATTGTTGTGATATTTGTACTGGTAGGCATCTTTCCCAAATTCGCTGATATGTTTGACGCAATCCGGGATCGTCTGCCGTTCACCACCATTATTCTGATGTCCTTAAGCGACATCATTAAACAGCATTGGCTTATTTTATTAGTGATAACAGGCGGATCAGGGTTTTGTGCGTGGAGATGGTTTCATTCCACCCAGGGCAGGCGGCAAATGGATCGACTGAAACTCAGCATCCCTAAAATCCGGGACATATTTGTCCAGGTTTACCTGATTCAAATTACTCGAATCATGGGCTTATCCCTCGATAACGGCGTTACTATTATTGAAACACTTAATTCTACCCGAAATATTGTCAATAACTCCGTTATAATGAAGTTCATTGATAATGTGGAACAGCAAGTCACGGAAGGGCGCGGCATATCAACAGGGTTTAATGATGCTGAATTTATACCGGTCATCCTTAAGCAAATGATTAGTACTGGTGAGGCGACAGGCAACCTGTCGACCGTATTGCAGAGATCTGCCAATTATTATGAAAATGAATTAAGTAAAAAGATCACCACGTTGACAAAAATGATTGAGCCAGTGATGTTGATTGTCATGGGTGGGCTCGTTGGGGTTATTGTCAGTTCACTGATCCTGCCTATTTTCAAACTTTCAGGTGCCGTTCACTAAAGCCAGCGGTAATCCCCTGTCATTACAATCACTTAATCAAACATAGATCTTGAAAAAATATTAAAGATC
>JBHHVB010000098.1:0-5138 GCA_046754065.1 Gammaproteobacteria bacterium | reverse complement strand
CAACAAAACCAGCGGAAACGACTTCCATACCCTGAGCCATTTCCTCGTGTGTCAACAAACGAGTTACCGCCTTGTTAGAACTTAATCGAGGCAAAACCTTTACAGCCGTTGCCGAAACAGTAGGTTTTAGCCTACTTATCTTAACCGCTTTCTGTCAGCTGATACGATTATACCCAATTTTTCAAATCCACAATCACTAAATAGATACACCTATGTACTAAATTCGCCTATTAATCTCATCGATCCCACAGGCCATATTAGTTGCAATCACAGTAGTCTCCCAGATCAAGACCGGCAAGCTTGCTATATCCCCTCTGAATCCCTGGTCAACTCTTTAGTCGATATGACAATTAACATGATTGATGGAAACTTCCCGGTTGATCAAGATGTTTTACAACATAACATTACTGAACTATTGATTGCTAGTTCAAAATATGACTTGACTAAGGATGAAACAGCTTATGTGCTGGCAACGGCTTTTGGCGAGACTAGATTTGGAGCCTCTGCACCTATTGAAGGAGCATACTTTGATGATCTCGTAGAAAATATTTCACAGTTCAAAGCAGAAAATGATTACGGGTATTTGACTGAAAAGGGTGAAGCTTTAGGAAACACTCAACCAAATGATGGTTGGGTTTACAGAGGCAGGGGGTTTGCTCAACTAACTGGTCGAAGGAATTATATGAAGATGCAAGAATTATTTGGAGAAAATTATGAAGTTGATATGGTTAGTAATCCAAATGTAGTAGCCGATAATTCTACTTTAGCAGCTGAGATTACGGTGTATGGTATGAAAAATGGTTCATTTACCGGATATTCGTTTTCAGATGCACAGGCAACAACTGATTTTTTCTATAACTCACGTAGAATTATTAATGGTACAAAATCTGCATTTGGCTACAAACAGCATGCATTAAATTACCAAAATAGTCTAACGACAGATCAATCATCTCAATAGGAGCTAATGTGATGCTAATTCGACAGGTCATTTCTAACAAAACGAATGTAGTGTTTCTGTTCATTATCTTATTAATGCTAATGCAATGTACAACTGTTCCGCAGTCCGCAACCACAACTACAGAAGCAGAACAAACTACAATCAAGCCTTCGACAGGCACAGTAGTCCCATTACAGAAAACAACAACCCCGCTGACATCTGAAACTTCGATATCAACAGAAGAAATTTCCGCTATTTCGTTGACTTCTACACCAGTTCCAATGTCTACAATTACTGAAACAGTGCTAACAACTCCTTTAGCACCGGAATTCCCAACAAGAGTTGATATTGAAAGTGAGACGGATATAAACTTATCCGATACCCCTATTATCGCTGCTCTAGCTCACATTGATTCTGATACTGGCGCTTTTGTAGATAATTACAGTCTTTATTTAATGAATTTAGAAGGCATAGTAACAAAACGATTAGTTGATTCTGATACAGATTACGTTCAACCTGGTTGGTCGCCTAACTGCGAACACATAGTTTTTGTTGGAGATTCTTATTATAGTGGTGAATCCTATCACAACCGTCTGTTTCTGATGAACGTAAAAGATAGTAATTCAATCGTAGAATTAGGAACAACCTTACGCGCCCATAGGACACCAAGCTGGTCTCCAGACGGCAAGTCTGTTGTTTTTGAGGGAGTGGGTAGCGAAACAACACAGATTTATGTTTACACAATAGATTCCCAGGAATTAGCACAGTTAACTAGTGAAGGCAACAATCGCCAACCTAATTGGTCATCTGATGGTACATATATTGTTTTCACATCGGATCGTAACCAAGAGTCGACTTCTTCAGTATATTTCATGAAAGCTGATGGAAGTGAGCAAAAACAATTACTTCCTTATTTTTGGGGGGCAGATCCAAGTAGTTTTGACCAACCTGGTATTTATAATCCTCAAGCACCAGTTTGGTCTCCGGATGGCAAATGGATTGCATTTCGCGTTACTGAAAATGCAAATGATCGTGAAGCGAATAAAATATATATCGTGACAAACGAGGGAATAGATGCGCATCCAGTTGTGCCAGGCGATAGACACAACGATGATGTTCAAAGTGAGGATTTCTATTACATTTTTGAAGCCAATCCAAGATGGTCTCCTGACGGCACACAAATTCTTTATATTCGCTCTAACGGATTTACAAACGAAACATCTCTATGTATCTCTCATTCGCTCGATGAGGAGACAATCTGTAATCCTATCGATAGTCAGGATTTAATAGAGTCTATTGATTGGTGTCCAATATCTACGAGCGAATAACCCTCTACTGGGTACTGTTTTCCGGGTGATCTCCCATTGGTGACGGTTTTCCAGAAAGGCAGTGACTGGTTATTGACCGTGCCACTTCCCTTCTTTGGCTTCCAGCCATCTTTCTGGAAGCCAGGTAGGATGTTCTTTCTTTTGGCATTGCCCAAAAGAAAGAACCAAAGAAAAGGCTAGGCTCCCCACCCCATGCTTGCTTTAAGGTATAGGCAGTAGTTGTGGGGATGGCCTCATTTGCTCGTTAACAATTCGGTCTTTTTGCTTGAGAGTTCCGTTTATTGGCTTTGCTAAAACTGAAAGACCTTGTTGTAATTCACGCACTAATGCTTGTTGGGTCGTCGTCAACGGTTCTGCTTGCAAGGTTGTGACCAGTTTCAGTAAATGAGTGGTGCTGTTTGGGGATGGAAAACGGCTGTTTTCCCCACCATTTCGGTCCGGTGGAGGCAACTGATCCGCCAACCGCTTCTCCACCACCGCCATTGCCGCATAATAATCTTGCGCCACTGTGCGGTCATGCACACGGGCATAGGTCAGCGTCGTACTCAGGAACTTGTGTCCCATCAATGCCTGAATCGTGGTGATTTTGCAACCCGCATTCAACAACTGCGTCGCATACGTGTGGCGCAACTGGTGGGGGGTGAATTTAATACCGGCCCGCTTTCCTGCTGCCTTCATCCGACGGCGCAGAAAATCCTTGGGTAACGGCTTGTGCCGAAAGAGAAAGAGATGGTCACTTGGTCCTTCACCCCTCACTGTCAGATATGCCTTGAGAGCTGTAACGGCCGTGTCCGTCAGATACACCGCCCGGTCCTTCTGCCCTTTCCCCTGCCGTATCATCATCTGCCGCTGGGTTAGGTTGAGGTCAGCTACAGACAACTCCTCCACCTCTGCCAACCGCAGCCCACTCTGCCACAGCAAGTAGAAGGCGGCTCTATCCAACAAAGCATTGCGCTGCTGTACCGGGTTTCGCGCTTGTTGAACCTGCTGCTCTAATACGGCCTGCACCTTGCTTACCTGCTCATCCGTCAGAAAACGAGGCAGGCCGTCCGGTTCCTTCAATCCCGGTATTCGCAGCAGCGCCTGCGGCACCTGGAAATCTCGTTCTTGCAGAAAACGCAAGCTGGCTTGAAATGCCCACAAATCTTGATTGACACTCTTGGGGCTGTATCCAGTCGCCAGCCGCTCATCTATGTAAGCAAAAACATGCTGCCGCTTCACGTCGCGGGTGGTTTGGATGGAAGCATCGTGTGCAAATAACCAGCGCCACAGCCGGATATAGGTGCTCCAAAAGTTGCGGATAGCTTCTGTTTGCCGCGCCAGTCGCCAGTTTGCCTGCCGCAGATGTTGGAGATGGGTTAATTGGGTCACCAACCATGCTGGAATGCCTTCCTGGTATTGGGTGAGGGAAACGGCCGAAATCTCTTTCACTTCCACTTCCTCAATCCCTCGCTCTAACAGCAGAAAGTGATGAAAGCGGCGCAGTGCCACACGCCACATATTCGCCCAAGCTGCACAGGGTTTCTTGGCTAACACATAATCCATTGCCCTTTCCAAATCTGCTTGCAAGTCTAGTTGGGAATGAGGCTTCAGATGATAGCCCAACACATGTCCGGCCATCGGGATGTAATGCTGCATCGTACAGGTATGTCCGGCTCCATCCGCAACCAGCCAGGCCAGGTAGCGTTCCAATAAATCTACATTTTCCGCAGGCCAGACAGAGGGCGGCTGCGGTTCTGGATAACCAGGTGGGAGACGACTTTTGCGACTGTTACGCAACACACTTTCATATCGTGTTACAGCGGAAATGGTCTTTATCTTGCTCATTGCCATCCCTCCAATGCCTGCACAGCACCATAAAAGTCATGTCGCACTTTTTGGTCATTGGCAGCGATGTATGTTTGCGTCGTCACCAACCAGGCATGTCCCAACAACTTCTGAATGGTGGTAACTGGCACATCCACAGCGACCAGATCGCCGGCAAAACTGTGGCGCAGTTGGTGCGCTGTCAGATTCACATCAGCTGCTGCTCGATACCGCATCAGTCGTTTATGGATAGCGGTAGTGGACATGCCTTCACCCTGATAGCTGACAAAAACGAACGTGCTGATCACCGGTAAACGCTCATCCAGATATACTTGCAAAGCAGCAAGTGCTTGTGGGGAAACGTACATGCTGCGTTCCTTACTGTTCTTGCCGGCCACCAGCAGCCGTGGCGGAGATTCATCCAGGTAAAGGTCGGTGAGCTGTAAACAGGCAACTTCTGAGATTCTGAGACCGCACCTTAACATGAGCAAAAACATGGCCCGGTCACGCTTGCACAGGGCTGCGTCAAATTGGTCTTCGTCAATAACGGTAAAGAACTTTTGCAGCATCGTTTCCGGTACAGGGCGGGGTAATCGCTGCGGTTGGCGCTGTTGATGTCGGTGAGGCAACACCGGACAAACTAATTCGGGCATTTCATCTGAGAGATAGGTGTACAGGGACATGATGGCTGCCAGACGCCGGTTGATAGTAGCTGGTTTGAAGCCATGAGCAGCTTGACTGGTAACGAAACGGTCAATATCTTTGAATGTGATGTTAGCTGGGGATTGTGTACCTACGACAGCTACAAACTGTTTCAGGTCGTAGCCATAGTCGCGCCAGGTACGGGCTTGAGGGTTGCGGCGTCGCAACCAGTTGACAAAACTTTGAATTTCATCGTACATTTTTGTGCCTCCTAATGAGTAGATATAGTTTTGTGACAGAAACCATTCTACTCTTAGGAGGTCAGCTATTTTCACCCAAGAGGTGGAATTGGGTGGTTAAGATAAATGATCAAACTGTGTCTACTTTGGCAACAAAATACAAAAAAGAAGGCTTGGAATGCCTTA
>JBHHVB010000097.1:0-5164 GCA_046754065.1 Gammaproteobacteria bacterium | reverse complement strand
AATCTGGCACATCCGATGCCGAATTGGGAGGGGGGAGTCCATACCATTTCCTTAATATACCGCCAGTTAATCTATGAGGCGAATTCAACTTATAAGTGCAATTAATTACATATCCATCAAACAAGCGGGATGAATTCATTTTTGAATATCTGGTTTGGTGTTTTATATTGCCTTGTTTTTCTAGGTCGATTGTTTAGTAGTTCAACAGCCCTGTTAATTTCTTTTTGTGTGACGTTGTTAAAGTCAGTGCCTTTCGGAAAAAACTGCCTGAGTAAGCCATTGGTATTTTCATTAATACCCCGTTCCCATGAAGCATAGGGATTGGCAAAATAGGTTTTCGCCTGTAGTGCTTTGGCGATTATTATGCAAATACAGTTGACTCGGCAGGTAGTCCGTTATCTGAGGTCAGCTCTGTTGTTTTTGTCTCTCGGGATGACCTGGGAGACTTGCTTGAAGGCAAAGATCAGTTTAGTTACATCATGGTCTATGCTGAGCCTGGCGTTTCTCCACAACTATTGGTTACCCGTATAAAAGATGAGGTAGACAAGGTTAATGCAATAACAAATGAAATATTTATAGAAAACGACAGGGATCTGGCTATACAGATGGGCGCGGAGATCATTCGTATGATGACAATAGTGGGGGCCTTGTTGGCAACACTAATCGTCGCTTTTACCGCCTACTCGCTCATCGCACGTAAAAAACCAGAATTGGCCATCGCCAAGGCGCTCGGCTTTCGGAACGGTCAAATCTATATTGCCGCATTTTGTCAGAGTGGTGTGGTTACTGGTTTAGGATTACTCTTTGCATTATTCATTTCATTTACACTGTTAGCATGGTTGCCATCTATTGCACCGCAGATCAATCTGGCTGTGCGTTTGCATCAATTTATCCCTATCGCAGTGATGATGATTCTGCATGATATCGCACGAGATGATGGTTGTGCCGTGTTGATGGTTACCCACGATCCGAGAGTCTAAGAAATTGCAGACAGGAAGGATTTTATGGTTGGAGGATGGCGCATTACGTGATCGTAAATCTGAACAACATTCATGGGTTCAGGACCCTGTTTGTGGTATGCGCGTTGATGAATGGACAGCAACTGTCCATACAGATTATAAAGGTAAGAGGGTTGTCTTTTGTTCTAATCGTTGTCTTGATCGTTTTGATAAAGAGCCTGGCCGTTATGTGCTCAACCAGTGAGCTTCTTTTTAAATGATTAATGGCGTTTTAAATATCAATGTATTTATCCGTAATGGTGCTGGAACTATGGCCTACTTAGTTCCAATATAAGCTAACGCTATACCCTGGCTATAGTAGCTTCCACCTTCTTACCTGGATTACATGTTTCTTGAGATACTTGACAGTATATATTTTATAAATGATAATGATTCTCATTTTCAATTATAATGTCTGATATCAATATTGAGTCATTCACCTAAAAACCCAATAGTTTAATTAAATGGAGCGATTTGTAGTGAATAGTAAACTTTTTTACTTAGTCAATGGTGTATTCTTATTGTTTTTGCTGGTCGGAACTGCCCATGCGAAAAAGAAAGTGTATTCACCTAACGTGGAAAAAGATGAAAAAGAAGTTGAGTATTATATCGATTGGCTCGAAAGATCTGATAACACCACCGTCATTAACCACGAAGGCGAATTTTCGTATGGTTTTTCCGGCAAAGATAAGGTTGCATTCTATGCGGTTTACGAGGATACGAATAAAAACGACATCGAGTTTAACAAATATAAGGTAGAGTGGATTCACCATCTATTTAATCAAGGTAAGCAGTCTTGGAACATCGGCACATATTTGGAATATCAGTTTAATGACGCTGTGACGAACAAGGCTGACAAGATTGAGTTCAAACCATTATTCACAAAGACTCTGGATGGTACTACCCTCACTATTAACGGGATCTTTGAAAAAGAAATTGGTTCGAATGCGTCTAACGACATCGAAATGGGATACGCAATGCGATATGCATGGCACGTTAACAAAAGCATGATGCCAGCCATTGAAATGTTTGGTGATTTTGGTGACATTTCTGATATTAAACCCACTGACCAGCAGAGCCACATTATCGGTCCGGTGATGAAAATGAAGTTTAGTAAGCATGTCGGCCTGCATGTGGGAGCCTTTTTTGGCCTTACCGATAACAGTGAAGATATTCGGGTAAAGAGCGGGATTGCTTACGAGTGGTGAAGCGCACAAACTAATCTAGTATGTTTAATTAACACCATATAGTCATTTTTATTAACCACAGATTTAAAAGCCACTTTTCCCAGATATCTCTTGTACTTTTGCCTGCTGTATTGGCGGACATGGCACAGTGCCATAAGAACAATAAACACAGCAATCATCTTCCTTTGGCCTGATAACAGCACCACATTTTTTACAATCGTAAAAATACTGACAGGCATCTGTTGGCATAATCTCAGTTTCCTGGTGACCGCACCCAGGGCAGGTAATCGTTGATTCAAGCGTTATCACAATCCTTTCTCCTATAAAGTGCATAGATCGTAATCAAGATGAAGCTTGCCAGGCTAGGCAACAATACAAAATCCAGATAACCGGTCCAGGCTGATAGACCAATAAAGCCAAGCAAAATCACCAGGACAGGTGTAAAGCAGCATAATGCCGCAATAACACTACCTACAATGCCTACTATCAACAGTGACTGTCGTTTCATGTCGATCACTTCTAATGTAATGACTATAGTTATATGATAAAACCTGTAGTTACTATAGATACAAGGACATTTTTCTAAATGAGCGAAGAAATTCTGACTATCGGCAGGCTTTCCAGTGAAACAGGGTGTAAGGTTGAGACTATCCGTTATTACGAACAGATAGGCTTACTTCATGTCCCCCAACGCACAATGGGTGGCCATCGAATCTATCGTAGTGAGGATATAAATAGGCTCTATTTTATTCTTCGCTCACGGGAGTTGGGCTTCACTATTGCTGAGATCAGAATATTACTGGGTCTTGTCGATGGTGGGTATACCTGTGGCGAAGTTAAGGCACTGACAGATCATCATATTACAATGATTGCAGAAAAAATATCGGATTTGGAATTGATGATGAAAACATTGAGCGGTATTTCAAGGCGTTGTAAAGGTGGTAAAACGCCAGAATGCCCAATCATTGAGTCACTTTCAATGCGATGAATGATTTATATCAATGACGGGTATCCGGATATAAGCGGACGAGATTTTCCGCAAAGTGGAATTAAGTTATTGTTTTATTAATCAATCAGGCTTATGTTTTTATAAGGTGTCTAGATGAGCTTCTTTTTCGCTGATTGATGGCGTTCTTTAAGCTCAATATCGATGTATTTATCAGTAATGGCACTGGAACTATGACCGGCGTCATCTCTGACATGCTCACGTGGTCGAATCTTAACATCTTCAGAAATCCCGGTATGCCGTAACCAATGAACGGTTGCATCATCAATGCTTCGGTTTCTTCGGTCTGCTTGTGTTTAGTCAAATGCTGAATGGCATGATCAAAACAAGTCTGCACAATGAAACGGATATGCGTGGTATTAGACAGAGGCCCTTTACCACGATGCACAGGAATCAGCGGTGAGTCATCGGCAGGTGAGGGAAGTGAAGACAAACCACAGAATATTCGCCAACTGTTGAATTGCACTGAATATTGACCCACCTGACCTCATAATTTGCATCGAAAATTGACCCACGTACAACTCACCCTGCAACTTGATTTTGCAGGAGACTATTGGAGTGATCGACGTGGCGTTTTTAAGCGTAATCAGACGATGGCATTTCCGTGAAGGAATGCCGATCCGGGAGATAACCCGACGAACAGGGCTCAGTAGAAATACTGTCCGTAAATACTTAGCCAGTGGCGTGATAGAGCCACGCTATCCCAACCGTAAAACCCCATCCAAGTTGGATGACTATGAGCTGACGCTGACCAGTTGGCTGTTCAGAGAGACCCGACGGCACCGCAAGCAGCGCAAGACGGTCAAGCAGTTGCACAGTGACCTGGTGCAACTGGGCTATACAGGGTCGTATGACCGAGTTGCTGCCTTTGCCCGTAGCTGGAGGGCCGAGCAGCAGGAAGCCAAGAAGACGGCGGCGAAGAATACCTTCGTGCCGTTGGCCTTTGCACCGGGTGAAGCCTTCCAGTTCGACTGGAGCGAAGACTATGTAGTCATTGACGGGTCCAGTACCAAGTTGCAGATAGCCCACTTCAAGTTGAGCAACAGTCGAGCCTTCTTCATGCGGGCGTACCTGCTGCAAAGCCATGAGATGCTGTTCGATGCACATTACCACGCCTTCTGCGCATTCGGTAGTGTGCCGGAACGCGGCATCTATGACAACATGAAGACCGCTGTCGATAAAGTCCGCAAAGGCAAGCAGCGGGACGTGAACAAGCGTTTTACCGCCATGGTCAGCCACTACCTGTTTGAAAGCGAGTTCTGTAACCCGGCTGCTGGTTGGGAGCAAGGCCAGGTTGAGAGAACGTACTCGATAGTCGCCGACGCATCTGGGCTACAGCGCCGTCGTTCAAGTCGCTGGCTGATCTGAACCAGTGGCTTAAAGCCCGCTGTATCGAGCTGTGGTACGAGACACCGCACCCTGAAGACAAGCGCCGTACCATCGGTGACTACTGGGAGGCAGAGCGTGAGCATCTGATGGAAGCCCCGGCCGCCTTCGACGGCTTCGTAGAGTTTAACAAGCGTGTCACCTCAACCTGCCTGATCACCTATGACAACAACCGTTACAGTGTGCCAGCGAGCTTTGCCAACCGGCCTGTCAGTCTGCGTGTCTATGCTGACCGCCTGGTGATCGTGGCCGAAGCCAATGTGGTAGCGGTACACGATAGAGTGTTTACCCGAGATCACACAGCTATTGGTAAGACCATCTATGACTGGCGCCATTATCTGTCAGTGGTTCAGCGCAAGCCAGGGGCTTTACGTAATGGTGCACCGTTCCATGAGCTACCTGAGAGCTTTAGGCAACTGCAAAAGAAGCTGCTCAAGCGCCCCGGTGGTGATCGGGAGATGGTTGATGTGCTGGCACTGGTGTTGTTGCATGACGAAGCTCTGGTCGAACGAGCTGTAGAAGAAGCGCTCAATGTCAACAACGCATGAAAATTGAGCCATACCATCAACTGAAAAGTGAGCCACTAT
>JBHHVB010000096.1:0-5273 GCA_046754065.1 Gammaproteobacteria bacterium | reverse complement strand
TGCCAGGATCAGGTGGTGGAGGTACCAAGACATTTTATTTGGGCGCGATTGCGGACTATCAGACAGTTATTGCCGAGATTAACGAGAATAATAACACTGCCGTGCAATCTTCAGCTGGTAATCCTCAGGCAATTCCGGTATCGGTCGCGACCGATGGGGCAACCAAAAAAACCAAAGGTGGAGGTGGTTCGGTTGACTGGCTAATGTTACTTGTTCTGATACCCGTATTAAGTAGTCTAAACCGGAAAAAGATTGTTCATTTGTAAATAGTAGCCGACTAGTTCAAGCTGGAAAAGAAATACTAAAGCCTCTCCAATCCCTGCTTTAGTAAAGCCTGATATTCGAATCAGCAATTCAGACCTCTTGTTTTCCTATTCTTTCCGTTTTAACAAACTCTTCAAAACGATTGTTAAGAATTTTCTATTTAATATGATAATCACTGCTGTCCCGTTTAGTCGTCATTCCCGCGAAAGCGGGAATCCATGCCGTGCCAGAATCATAAAAATCAGCAGGTTACTGGATGCCCGCCTTCGCGGGCAAGACGATACCCATATCATGTCCTGAAGAATCATAAAACTCTCACCCCATTGATTGCTAGTAGTAACACTAACTTTTCTTATACGCTTAACGGGACAGCACTGTATGATAATAGTACATAAATTGCTATGATGTGACCCTGGTTATAATGAATCAATTCAGGGTTGTGAGCGTGATCGCTGATTTTTCCGCATAAAATAGTAATTGTTTGCATGACGAATTTATTCAAACAGTCTGGCTTGGTTTTGGTCTTTACGCTGATTGTTTTTCTTCCGGTCGAGGTGTCCGCATTTACCTTCACGATCGATGATACCGCTGACGCTGTTGACCAAAATCCCGGTGATGGCATCTGCGCAACCAATGGTGCAGTCTGTACGCTGCGGGCGGCGGTTCAGGAAGCCAATGCGTGGCCGGGCGCCGACGCGATCATCTTTCCGAATATACAAAACACGTATATATTAAGTATCAATGGCATCAATGAAGATTTGTCAGCCAGCGGCGATCTGGATATCACTGAAGATTTAACAATACATGGTGCTGGCAAAGATCTTACAGGCACAGAACTCACTACCATTGATGCGAACGCTATCGACAGGGTTATCGATATTCATGGTGCAACCGTAACGATCACAGGATTATCCATCGTAAACGGATCTACTGCACAGTCCGGTGGCGGTATCCAAAACAACGGCACGCTGACATTACAAAATGTCGTGATCAGTAACAATGAAACAACAACCCTTAAAGGTGGTGGCATCTTCAACAGTGGTACGTTATCGCTTGAGAGGGTAACTATTCATAATAACAACGGCAGTATTGGCGGGGCGATTGCCAACAATTTCGGTACGGTAACGATCAACAATAGCCTGATACAATTAAATAACGGTTTTGGCGGCGGTGGTGCAATTGATAATGGAAACGGTGTAACAACTATTACCAACAGCACCATTGATGGCAATATCAGTGGACAGATTGGTGGCGGTATAACGAATTTTGCAGGTATGTCGATCAGTAATAGCGTAATCAGCAATAATACGGCGAGCCAAGGTGGAGGAGGTGGTATCTATAATGCTGGACCAGATTTTTCTGGTAACCAGCTCACCGTGACCAACAGTACTATAAGCGGAAACTTTTCAAATCTGGGCGATGGTGGTGGTATTCATACCAGAAAAACGGTAACGGTAGAGGGCACTACGATCAGTAATAATTTTGCCAGTACGGGCAGTGGCGGCATCTATGTTCACACCAACGGATCAGCGACATTAAAGCAAAGCATTATCGCCAATCAGCAAAGCGGTGGCAACGACTGCGCAGGTTCAACCAATCTGATCACATCCATTGACTACAATCTGGATAGCGATAACAGCTGTAATTTGAACCAGGCCAATGACCTGAACACTAAAGATCCATTACTGGCGACACTGGCAGCTGGCAAGGGTGGGCCAACGGCTGTACACGAAATACCAACAGCCAGCCCGGCAACCGACACGGGTAACAATACTGATTGCCCGACAACCGACCAGCGCGGTGTGCTCCGACCGCAGGATGGAGATGGTAGCACGACTGCCGAATGTGACCGGGGTGCATATGAGAGAGAAGCTACCGGAACAATCGATTTGGCGGTGAGCATCACCGATAGCGCTGATCCTGTTCTCGTTGGTTCAACGTTAACGTATATGCTAGCTGTGACGAATCAGGGTCCCGCAACGGCAAACAATATCTCAGTTGTTGATACACTACCAGCAGGTGTGACCTATGTATCAGCCTCGGCAGGCTGTAGCGGTACCGGGCCGGTGACCTGCACCGAGGCAAGCCTGACGGCTGGTGCAAGCAAGTCATTCAGTATCAATACGACGGCCAACGCAGCAGGTACTCAATCCAGCACGGTTACGGCCAACGCAACTGAAACCGATATTAACACAGCTAACAATACCAATATTCAGGAAACAACCGAGGTTGACACCAACACCGATGTTGCAGTCAGTCTGGCGATGGGCCCAAAACCTTCAGTGCTCGTTGGAGATAACATTACTTATTCGTTAACAGTCGCTAACACTGGCAATACTGCACGTAATGTAGAACTGATAGTCGACCTCGGCACCGGTGTGAATGCGTTAACCGCAACGACTAGTCAGGGCAGCTGTTCCACCTCCAGGCCTGTGAAGTGTAACCTCGGCGATATGAACAGCGGTTCACCGGCCAATGATGTTAGCGTGAACATTACGGCTGTGCCTGCCGCGACTGGCACGATAACCGGTACTGCGACCGTCAACTTTAAAGGCATTGACCCGACACCGGCTAACAACCTGGTCACGGACAGTTTGATTGCCGATATCAAGGCGGATCTGGATATTGCGATCCGTTCGTCGAGTGATCCAGCTTACAAGGATGCGGATACCGATTACACGATTACGGTTACCAACAATGGGCCTTCAGCATTGTCCGCCATCGCAGTTACGACACTGTTTGAGAATGTTAATGTCACTTATGTTGATAAAGCTTCAGCCAAATTTACTTGTTTGGACGACGGCAATGTTACCGTCACCTGCACATCAAAATCCGGCATATCCCTGGGCGCCAGTGAAAGTAATGATATCCTGATTCGCATCAACCCGGGTACTGCTGGCACGTTGCAGGTCACATCGAGTGCGGCCGATCCCAATATCACCATAGACGCCATTCCTGCAGATGATGACAGCCCTGTAGTAATCACCTCAACAATAAATAATCTCGATGTGCCACTATTGCAGTCAAATCTGTCAGTTAGTATCAGGCAAACGCCCGCTGCACCTAAGCTCAATAAATATTTGAGGTATGAACTGTTGGTCAGTAGCTTTGGTGCTATCTATAATGGCAGTATGCAGGTGACGTTTGAGCTGGATCCTGCTTTCTCCTATACCCTTTTCGATAAACATGCTGGATGCAGCGCTGTGGTCAATCGTATTGTTACCTGTGCCACAAGTGGAGGTGTTTTAACCAATGGTCCCTTTGTGTTTCCGCTTACCCTTCTGCCGACAACCACAGGTACTTTTACACATAAAGCACACGTGACATTTATCAAGGGAAACGATATTAACCCATCGGACGATGATGCCACGATACTGAGTCAGGTCAATGCGTCGACCAACAACCCTCCAACGATTACAGGTAGTCCGGCAACAACGGTTAACGAAGGAGATCTCTATAATTTTAGGCCCGTCGTTAATGATCCCGATACAGGCGATCTGTTAATATTCAGTATTATTAATCAACCTTCATGGGCCAGTTTTGATGATAGCAACGGCCAGCTGTCGGGTATACCGGGTAACACCGATGCAGGGATAACTAGCGGAATTGTCGTTTCGGTATCAGATGGTATTGAAACACGTTCGTTGGCATCATTTGATCTAACAGTTCTCAATGCCAACGTTATACCGACGATTAATGGTACCCCTGCAACAACTATTAATGAAGACAGTCATTACAGCTTCACGCCAACAGCCAGCGATCCGGATGCCGGTGATACGTTAACGTTTGGTATTGTTAACAAACCTGTTTGGGCGAGCTTTGATACCAATACAGGTGAGTTATCCGGAATACCAGCCAATAATGATGTTGGTACTACAACAGGCATTGTGATCTCGGTGACAGATGGTACCGGTTCATCTTTATTGCCGGCGTTTGATTTGGCTGTGATTAACACCAACGATGTGCCCACAATTGGTGGCACACCTGCCACGAGTGTTAACGAAAATACAAGCTACAGTTTTACACCGATGGCCAATGATGTTGATATCGGTGATACACTGACATTCAGTATCAGTAACAAGCCATCGTGGGCCAGCTTTGATGTGAATACAGGAAGATTAACAGGTACACCTGCCGATACAGACGTAGGACAAACACTGAATATTACAATAACCGTGACAGATGGGATGAGTAGCACCAGTTTAGCTGTATTCACAATAACTGTACTGAATGTTCCGGGTTCCGGCGGTGGCGCCCCCTTTTATTTACTAGCAATTCTTTTGATTGGAAGTGGATTAAGGTTACGTACAACCTTTTTTAAGCGAAGCGCAGCCTGTCCTCTTTAGTCGTACGTTGACTCATCACAGAAGTGTTTCGCCTGTTAGCCGATCATATTCGAGTCGTCGTTCTCTTTCCAAAACATTGACGTGTATTGCCTGCATTTTTCCTACGCACATAATTTATTAAGAAAACTCCGGCCAAAGCCATTATAGGAGTAGACGGATGACTAAAAAAATCATGGATGGCTGCTGATTTTATTAGAACCATATAAAAGAAATGATTATGAGTGCTGCATCAATCCTGGTTCGGTGCTTAAACTAGAAAGGAATGTTGATTAAATGAATTACAGGGATATCAATATAAAATTCTGCGATAAGTTGCTGAAATAAAATAGTTATTGCTATATATGGCGTATTCAGTTGCGGCCGCGATATCTATTGAAGTGGTCTGTCCGGAATCCTTGAATTATTTCGTGGATGACTGCTGATTTGCCGGAGTAAGTGCAACGCAGGAAGCTCTAATCAGGGCGGTGTGGGTCGCTCTCACATGTCCCTGTGCTTCGCGACCTTCGCATAATCGACACTTGGAATCTCCCTTGGAGCTTCATTAAGTGTACCTACGCTTCGCTCCGGCAACCCGCGATACGCGGACTCTCATCCGTGCCGCCCCACCAAATGTCACCAGCAATGCAAAACTGAGCCACCTCAACGGTTGAAAAGTGAGCCACC
>JBHHVB010000095.1:0-5324 GCA_046754065.1 Gammaproteobacteria bacterium | reverse complement strand
GGGAGGTGAGGCTGGGGCCGTTACACCACCACCGCCGCCGCCTCCACCGCCGCCATCAATCAGTACAGCTGCGTCCAGTACAATCCAGGTGCCCGCTGTCCAGGTATTGTTTCTTGTATAAGTGATCGTCAACTTTTGACCTTGACTGGCAGCCTGATAGTTTATCGTGACGACATAGGTTTTCTGTCCAGATGTATTATTAATGACAACACTATAATTGGGAGCGCTGCCGTCGCTTAACTTCGCGGTTAGTTTGCCCTGAGCAGTTTTATTGAGTCCAACATAAACCTTGAGCGTTTTAGCCCGTGTGTCAGCCACTGCGGTGAATTGAAAACCGGCGCCTTGCTGAAATACACGAATATTTGAATTGGTTGAAACCGAAGGTGTGGGTTGACCATCCGTCCAGTTATAAACAGTAGTCGAGGTGTGAGGAAATGGTGAGGAACCGCCCACTGGTTTTTCATCAGAGATTAACGGGGTGATACCGGCCTTTCTATCCAGCGGTGCGTCTGCGATGCGTCCCCAGTGAATCCAGTCGGTGGGGCCCTTGGCAGAAAGATTAACATTACTGACCGTTACCATCGACCCGCCCAGCGTTGCTACACCTCCTGTTCCGGTAGCATCCAGCGCTGCGGATTCCAGTGTAATAAAACTGGCGCTCGGCGCCTTGGCAGTAACTACATATTGAACCGTTAATGTTTGACCGCCAGAGTTAGCGCGAAAATTTATCGTGACTTCTCGACTACTTTGCCCGGAGGCCTGATTGACAACAACGCTATATGCAGGTGCGCTGCCGTCGCTTAACGTGGCAGTTAATTTTCCTGTCGAGTTTTTTGCACCAACATAGACGTGCAAGGTTTTCAGTGTCGTGTTTGCAGGCACCGTAAACTGAAATCCTTTTCCTACCTGAAAAACGCGCTCGGCACTGTTCGTGCCGGTTATTTGACCGGCTGGCGCAATGCCATCACTCCAGGAATATGTCGCTGAAACATCCTGGGTTGCACCCGGATCAGCCCCGCCGACGCTGGTGAAGTTGGAGATTTGCGCCGTTACGCCATTTTTGTGATCGACATCCAGCGGGACATACCCCCAGTGAGTCCAGTCTGCCGGGGAATTGACGGACAGGTTGACGTTAGCCGGTGCATTAGTGTAACTGCCTGTCAGAGAAGCCGCTGCCACTGATCCTGAAAAGGTTATTATTAATAAAATCAGAATGGATAATAATGAATGACGCAAATGATTTAGGCCAAATTTACGGTTGTGCATTGTCTTGTTCGCCTGCGTTAAGCCAGATTATGGTTTAACTTATTTTTGTAATATGTTGAAAAAATAACTATCCCGGGTCAATATCCTGCAAAAATGCAAAACGGGATCGAGGCCATCCATGACGGTGTTAACTGGTAGCGGCGCAGTCTATCATGATTGCGGCCGCAAGTTAATGGCCATAATATTTATAAAATCCGTGGTTCAAAAGTAACCGTTCAAGCATAAACCCAGTTGACGCGGCAAGCGGCGTCAATATTCCCGGGTAATAATGCTTCGATGTCTTCCTCCGTTTGAGCTTCAGGGAGTTTGACGAAGACCCATTTAAGGTAATCATATTTATTGTGACCGTTGGCCTTGGCGGTTTCAATCAAACTGTAAAGATTCGCGCTTGTCCTGGCGCAAGCCAGGATCGTCGAAAACAACCGGATTTTTTACCGACGGCAAAGGGCCTGATTTCATTTTCAATGTCGTTATTATCAATCTCAAGCCGACCGTCGGTGCAGTAAACGGTTAGCCTGCTCCAATACTTCAATGAATAGACCATGGCATTGCCCAGCTTGCTCGCCGGGTTGACGTTTTGGGTTGTCAACCTTTCGTGAAAAGTATTGAATTCCGGTATACTGTCTCGCCGTCCTGCGGCTTGTCGTTCATCGGGGGTTGCCTTGCGGGGGCGTTTTTCAATGACATACAGGCCTTGAATAAACTAATATAAGTGTCTAAAAAAATCCAGGCATACTTACAGTCCTTGTTGTGAACGAAAAACGCCTATTTCCAGAAATCGAGATGCCTACCAGTGAGATTTTCTAAAGCGAGTTTATCGTCTTTGACATATGTATTGATGAGTGCTCTTGCCTCTTCGGGGAGGTCATATATTTCCTGGGGGCGAGTGTTTAACTTCTTGATCACGTTGCTAATGCCAGTGCGGTTTAGCAATATTTTAAATCTCAATAAATGCAGGCGGCGTAACAGATCTCCAGTGCCGGATAACAGTTTTTCGATATGCCTGGAGTATGGCTCCCGATATTGATTTTGCTTCTGATTCAGGTTTTTCGGATAGAATTCTTCTACCCCAAGAAAACGATAGATCTGCCTGAGATAATTCTTTGGATCTTTTTTCAGGTCTTCATAAAACAAAATCAGAATCTTGCTTTTGTCAAAGAATTCCAGGTATCTGCTAAGATGTTTGTAGTATAGAACACTATCCAACAAGTGTTTTTTCTCCTGTATAGCCGTTCTGATATCCTGATTTATACGGTTCCGAGTGATCCAGAGATGGTACATTGAATTCACCTGGTCAGGCGGATTTCTCAACGTTACAATTATTTTCGCATTGGGATAGTCCTTGTGAATGCGTGATGCAGCGGATGGTGATATTAAATAGGGAGGGGAAATATCGCCAGCACAGCTTTCATTTTTAATGCTCTCAAAAAACATTTTGTACCATTCAATGCCCTTGTCATAATGGTGCGTAAAAAACATCAGCTCCTTTTCTTCAGGAAGAAAAATATCCGGATGCTGCTTAAGTATAGTATACAACCAGGTGGTACCTGCTCGGTACGTACCTATGCAAAAGAATGTAGGCCCAGTCATTTTTAGTTATTTTGCAAGTGTTGAATTGAACGTATTTTGAAGTGCAATTTTAATTTTATTGTACAAATAAGTTTATCATTATGCCATAAAATACAGTTGTAGGGAGTATCCTTAACAGTTTTGAAAAACACACCATTGAGTTAGGATTGAGCCAATTTTGAGTCAATAATTCTTCGTATCAGATGATATCGTTTGTTAATCCAGGGGCCTCAGAATGGTAGCGTCATGATACAGCATCTTTGTCATTTTGGATGTTAAAAAAAGACGCAACGCAACAATATTCATGTCGATATTTCTTTTTCTGCACGGAGAAAAATTTCTTATTACTTTACGAGATAGAGGGCTGTCTTTAATACGTGAGAATACAGAATTAGAACTGTTCGAGGGAATCGTTTCTGAAAGCACATCATTTATTATTGCCTCGTCGAATAATTGCTTCGCATGGCCTGAATGTAATTCATTTTGAATCATGTCAGTCACATCTTCCCGCTGCAAGATGCTGTTTCGTGATTCAATAGCCGCATGTTTTGCAAACCGGATGGAAGGACACAGATCGCGTACCAGCATGGTGAATAATTTCTTGTCGGTTCTCAATGCGTCTGGTAGTTTCATGACCTGATCAATGACTGGATGGGAAATCAGCGGATTGACGATTTCAACAAAAGGCAACTTCAAATCATTTAATGCGGACAAGATCACCGGAAATTCGAATTCTTTATTAAGTCGATCGCGCCATTGCTCAAGGCTTTCATTACTTTTTCGTAGTAAATTTTCAGGTATCTGTTGGTCCATCTGCCCAAATTGACGCATGAATGGGTCCAGATTATCAAAGTCCTCCAGTGTCTGCAGTTGCATATTACTGAAAACTTCTGCTTCATTGTTTACTTTTAAACAACCAAAGGCCTCGTCTCCCCGGATGATGCCATTGACACCCGAGTCATGGAGCGTTTTCCATATTCTGAAACCGTCCATATATCCCGAGATGTTATCAACGCGCCCTTCACCCGCGACCAAAAAACGATCGAATATTGCGTCTATTGATTCTGTAGAAATATCAGTATCAAAATATTGATGAGAAACTTTGAACCGGTTCGCCAGCTGTTCGGCTATTACTGCGTCGCTGACTTTATTTAGTCGGGAGGATGCCAACCCCCACGTAACGGTTTTAAGCGCAGGCCTGTCTTTCAACATCAGAAATATCGCACGGCTATCAACCCCACCTGATAATGGTAAAATCCATTTGTCCAGATCAATATCAAGTTGTTTAAAGGTCTGTTCAATCGAGTCATTTAACGCCTGTTTATGTTGCCTGGCACTCATCTTTGTTGCTTGATATTCAAATGATGATTGATTAACGGTTGATTCCCAGGTGGTTCTATTCAGGGTCAGGGTTGAATTAGCTGATAACATGTTAATTCGATCATCCCAGGAGAGCCCGGGCCCCAGTGTGCCGGATGAAATCATCCATGGTATGACCTTTTTATTCAGATCAAACTGTTTGGTCAGCATGACAATCGCGCGTTGCGAGCTGGAGGCAATAAAAAAATCGTCGGTTTTTAAATACCAGACCGTTCGAGAGGCCACCGCATCCGTTAAAATCTCAACGGTGTTGGTGTCGTTTCTGAATAGCGCGTAAGTCCCGTCGGGTATTCCGCCTCCAGGTTCCCACCAATTATTAGCAGGGGAAAACATGTTTCCCATACATATGCACGTGTCCTTTGCCGGAAGACTGGTAGAGGGGGGAGTGATAATTACCTGAATTCCGTTATTGTTAATCACCAGTGGTAATGCTGGTTCAATATTATCAGGCGTTAGCTGTTTACAGATTAATTGTATATCTGCATTTTTAAGCACTAATCGTGATGAATGTCGGTGACAGATATAAATGATCTTTGACATGGTGGAGGTGTTCTCGGTCGAGTTTACTTTTGACATTTACATTCAAACGTAAAATGATTTCCTTTACAGATCGATGCTGGTAAATAAGCCTTAAACCCTATCTCGAATGCTATCATCTATGGATTGGAGGTAGTCATCAAAAAATGCTTGTACTCCGTTATTTAGCGGCCGTATGAGGTGATACTTGAAGGTGGAAAGAGGCTGAAAAATTATATATCGCTGATATGTTGCTACAGGTGGTTGTATCAGTTGGATGGCGCCAACTAATCTGAATGGGGAAAGACCTTCCTCTTTGGTCCTGCTTACTTCCTGATTGAAAATCCGGGCGACGGTTAATGATCGCCCGGAATAAACTCGATACCGAGTCGGCGTGGATTAAAGGCCACGCCGTCTGGTTAATGACAGAAGCCAGAGTAATGCCAGGGTGAGATAGTTGAATGCACCGCCTCCGCCACCATTGCTTGTGGAGTTATTATTGTTTGGAGTGGTATTAGGGTTGTTCGGTATGACGCTCACCGGTACCGGCACACCGACGGCAGAGGGATCCCTGATAATACCATTGGCCTCAC
>JBHHVB010000094.1:0-5415 GCA_046754065.1 Gammaproteobacteria bacterium | reverse complement strand
ATGATTGGCTATTACAGCCAGGTAAGACCGCGCAGTGAAGGCGATGCGATCAACCTGATGATGGCAGCCTGTGCCTGGAATATGAGAAAGTGGATGGTGGCTTTCTTTGTCATATTGGGATTTTGTGTGAACAGCAATACTACGTATAATATATATTATGTTAAATAATAAAGGTGATTTTCATAGTTCCCCTTTCAAATGGACTTGAATCTGGAATATTACCAATGCCCCTTCCTAAGTTTGAAAACAGTTTTGAATCAGTAAGTGAACATTTTTTCACCCGTATTCATCCATCAGGCGCACCCGAACCAGAATTTATCAGGCTGAATTCTCAACTTGCAGGAAATCTTGGTATTCATCTGGATTGGCTCGGATCCCCATCAGGCCTAGCGATGCTATCGGGTAATAAACTCCCTGATAGCGCAATCCCTATTGCAATGGTCTATGCTGGACACCAGTTCAGTCATTGGGTGCCTCAGCTGGGTGATGGCCGAGCGCATCTGATTGGCGAGCTTATCAGCGAGGCTGGCATTCGTTTCGATATTCAATTAAAAGGTTCTGGCAGCACCCCCTATTCCCGGGGTGGAGATGGCAAGGCCGCACTGGGACCGGTATTACGAGAATATATTGTTAGCGAATGGTTCTATGCTATGGGTATTCCTTCTACTCGGTCACTCGCAGCAGTGACTACAGGAGAGCAAGTTTACCGTGAAATCATACTGCCCGGAGCCATACTGACCCGCGTTGCACAAAGTCATATTCGAGTTGGGACATTTCAGTTTTTTGCCAGTCTAAACGACCTGGATTCAGTTAATTTACTGGCCGACTATTTGATTGACCGGCACTTTCCCGAGTTAAGAAATCATGATAATCCATACCTTTCCTTATTCGAAGCGATAGCTTTCCGCCAGGCAAAATTGATAGCCCAATGGATGGGCGTTGGCTTTATTCATGGCGTGATGAATACCGATAACATGCAGTTGATCGGTGAGACCATCGACTTTGGTCCCTGCGCCTTTATGGATTCATTCCGCTACGACAAGGTATTCAGTTCAATTGATAAACTGGGTCGCTACGCCTGGAACAGGCAACCAAAGATTGCTTGCTGGAATCTTGCACGCCTTGCCGAGACCCTGCTCCCGTTGTTTAGCCCAGATTATAAAAAATCTTTTCATATGGCCGAGCGCGTGCTTGGTGATTTCAACAATCTATTCGATCACGAGTATGCGTCGATATTTTCAGCAAAACTTGGAATTGAGGCTGGATCAACAATCGGTGGTTTCATAACAAAAACCCTGGATAAAATGGAACAACAAAAAATCGATTTTAACTTGTTTTTTCGGCGGCTGACGCAGGTTGCAGGAGGCGATGATGAGAGAATTCTGGTTGAACTATTTTCTGATTACGCAGCCGGATATAAATGGTTGTCATCATGGCAAGATCATTGGAATATTGTTGTAAACAAGGCAGCCGCACTTGCCAGGATGAAAAATGCCAATCCTGTCTACATCCCACGTAACCATCGCATTGAACAAGTTATAGATGCTGCATATCAAGGAAACTTTGATCCATTTAATGAACTTGTAGATTTGCTCACCTATCCCAGATCAGAAAAAGTTGGAATGGAACATTATGAACTGCCACCTGAGCCACATGAGATAGTAGTTCAAACATTTTGCGGAACATGAATGAAGCGACTTATACTCACAACACCACCACCCCTGACAAAAACAAGTGAGAGAATGACTCTCGTATTATCAGTTGTATCCTGGGGTGCTGGGGACATTCCCCTTGGCATCCCTGCCTGGGGGAATACTGAGCACTACGATCTCAGCTCACTATAATTGTACCCATCAAGCAATAATGCATGGTATTCAGATGAACAGAATACACAGCCTGTGGAATTCTCAAAAAACTTTTTTGCTTCGCAGACAGCATCAATGCTGTTGCTAAATTCATCCAGATAGATTCGATACATGTCTTTAGGCATAAATCGACACCCCTGTTTATGCACTTCGTGATCCCCATTATCCTGCTCAACTGTATCAACATAATATTCAGCCATTTCTTCCTCCTCCGAAATCAATTATTTTTAATCGTTTTAAATAGAAACAACAGAAGAAATACTACGACTGAAATCTTATGATTAAATTAAGAATAAATCCGTATACTTCTCAAATAAAGAAATTCTTAATCAGGAGTATCTAATATAGGAACCTAATTAACCCAGGCTTGTACTCAACAAATACATTAATCGTAAGCATTATCGACCCGGTAACATTCCAATGTTAACTGAACCGACATATGCTTTGGTTATCTATTTTACGATTAAACTAAAAGGCTTATTCCAGGGATATTGCTAACGAAATAATTATTCTGCCACCAGTTGTATCCGGGTATTAAAATACTTACCAATGAAGATAGTCCCCACAAGTTTGTATCTCTCTCACGGTGGCGGCCCATTGGGAAGAAAGCATTGTAAAAATCACATCACACTCGAGGCCGCCTCTAATCTATGACTATGCAGGCTTCCCACCAGAATCCTATTCAACGGAGTACTCGTGTCCTGGTGCACCTAACCTGGCACAGCATGTCCATGCATTGCTAGACAATGCAGAATTGTAAACTGAACTGGACGCAAATCGGGGTTTTGATCACGGCTTGTTTGTGCCGATGAAAATAATGTACCCCGATGCAAATATTCCCTGCATTCAAGTCTCTCTTAAAAGTGATCTGGACCCGTCGGACATTCGAGTCATGGTTGATAGACACCTGTTCTAATCCGAATATTGGTGTTTTTGGCCCAAACCGCCGAAAATCTGCACTAGTAAGTACTGAAATTAATTGTATCAAATCGGCTGTTATATGCTAGCTGACGCCCAATGTCTTCAATATTAATGGCAGGTGCCTCGGATTCAAATTGGTACCGACCATAGAAATTAATATGCTGCCATGCCAGAGGTGACACCCGTTTTAACTCTTCTGCCGATGTAGATGCATCCTGTGATTCCAGATGCTGCAGGACTTCTGACAAGATCATACTGTTATAATAAACGACGGCGTTGGCAATGAGACGCGCGCATTCATTCCAAATATTCTGTTCATGCTGCGACCTGACTCGAAACCGTCCCCCATGTGCATAGGCAATTGCCCGTCTGAGTTGGTGGTAAGCTTCCCCGCGATTCAAGGCTTTTTGCACATTTCTACGAAGAGCGGGTGAATCCACATAATCTAATAAATACAAGCTTTTAATAATGTTATCGAATTCCCATAGCGCTTGCCTGGTTCTGTTTTTCCGTCGGTAATTACTGAGTTTGGAAACGATGACACTTTGTGTTGTTGTTTTCAGTGCCAGTGATAGCAAGATACGTTCGATGTTGGGCCACTCGGATATAATCAATCCTTCCCTGATTTTCCGGATAGGCTTTAATGGATAACCACGATATTCCTTGGGATGCCTGAAACTATACAGACCCGACTCTATCTTGCGCCGGAAATCCCGGTAACGTGGCGCAAAACGATATCCAAACAGGTGTAGTAATGCGAAATTGATATGGTTTGTACCATGCGTATCGGTTGAATGTGTATCAGGTATAATTTCAGTTGCATTGTTAAACAGAATATCGAAGACATAATGGCTTTCGTGTTCATTGGCTCCGATAATCTTTGCATTTAGTGGTACATGATTAGCTAACAAAGTATAAGCGACTACACCTTTTTTCAGTCCGAAGTACTTCGATGAATGACGGGCGTTGATTGTAGGTATAGCTGCTTCGAATTTTTGTCCGTCGCTACTGGAATGCATTGCCTCATCGATATCAAAATACCGGAATATGGGAAGCCGTGCTGTTGCATTGGCGAGACGCTCATTGGCTTCACGTAGCGTTTCAAGTCGAATAAAGTTACTGGCCGTCATTGAAAGCTGTTGATACGTAAGATTAGAGATCTCTGACATCCTGTGCAGGCCGATATTGGTAGCACATGCCATAAGACATGCAATGATGACAGGTTTTTCTATTTTGCTGCGCCGGTAACGGCCAAGCACATGCTCGAAGGCGGTCATGAAATCGGTTCGCTGATCGACATACCACAGCAGATTGTCAATATCAGTGCGTTCAACCCTGTCGAAGAATGGTTCATGACGAAGCGGCTCCTGCGTATGACGATGGTAGTCCCACACTGCTTGACCACGACGTAGACGAATAAACGCATTCTCACCGTTACAGATACGTTGATTGACCTGTTCAATTCGCTCATTGAGCTCGTGACGTAATGCTTCTAGTTGTTCCTTAACAGGTTTCCCAACATGAGCTAATCCTACCTGGGGCAGAAGTGTTTTGCGTTGTGAATAAGTTTCATCATCAACGAGGTCATCTTCGAAGCTCCGATACCGGGTGCTAACAGGACAATGAAGATCGCCTGCTTCAAGCCGTTCACGTAATTGTCTATAGACCATAAACTCATAGCGATCCTTGATAATTGCCCCCGCTGTATTTGTCATGTAACGCGCAGACCGCTGAGGAATCAGCGATAACGAAAGACCTGCTACTGGCAATTGAAGATTGTCTTTAAATGCTTGTGACATTGTTTTGAAAGTGTCCAACAGTATCTGATTCGCTGGTGTACCTTCGAGCACGATAAAGCGTAATATTGGCCGGATATTGCGTTTTACCTTACCCATTAATCGATCTATTGCTTCCCATTCGTATTTTGCCTCATCAAACCCTGAATCTTTACCGAGTTGCTGGCACAGTCGGTTTAACCGCTCTGTTGAGAGTAACTGATTGGCACGTCGCTTTATCTCTGAAAACGGTGTATCACCGGGTATCGTTTCATCCAGAAAGAGTCTCAGAATTTCCGCGCCCTGTGTGAGATCATCGTTGGCTTCAATCCGGTGTTGATAGATCACCTCTTTTGCTGTCGCCGCAGCCTCATCTGTATATCGATTAACCAGCACACAGAATGCGCTCAGCAAATGGTCATTCAACCGCTGATACCGGTCATGGATAAAGCGAAGTAAATACAGATAAACCATCTGTTTACTCATGCGTTTAAGTTTGTAAACGGTATAGTAGTCGACCAGTGATGCGTAATAATGCACGCTCTCTGTCGTCAAACCAGCGGTGTTAATAACACGCTGGGCAACCTGGAACAGACTCTGAATCCTGTGACCACGATCAATCTCAGTCATGAGTTGTTTGTGACTAAAATCACGTGGATGACGTTTGATGGCCGTGATCGCATGCAGACCTTCATCCTCTTTGATGAGGCTGTTCAGCATTTTTTTATCCTGGTTAGTAAATAATTTATCCAATGCTTCGGATAAGCGATGACGCTCAACGGACAGTGCGCGACGAACAAGTGTCACCAGCAATGCAAAACTGAGCCACCTCAACGGTTGAAAAGTGAGCCACC
>JBHHVB010000093.1:0-5421 GCA_046754065.1 Gammaproteobacteria bacterium | reverse complement strand
ATTGGCGGAGAGGGAGGGATTCGAACCCTCGGTACGCTTGTGACGTACACACACTTTCCAGGCGTGCTCCTTCGACCACTCGGACACCTCTCCAACTATCACTTAAGCCCAAACTTACGAGCAGGGCTGAAGGGTAAAACACACCGCATGCTGATGCAATAAATTATTAGCCTCGTCGATAATTTTTACAATCCAAATTCGAAACTGTTAACTATCTGTTTTACTTTAGTATTTTTTTCGCATGATTTTTTAACTAGCAGTCATGGTGGCACACCGATGACCGAATCCACGATTCCTGGTTCGCCGTTAAGCGTTTGTTTTTCTTTATTATTCATATATTTAAGCACATTTCATAAGTATTTTCATAAAGAAATTATGTGACTTAGATCACGTTTTTAAGGTAAAATAGCAGGTGCAGTATAGGGAGGGAGCCGCGTTGATCCACAGGCATTGTTGACGGTTTGACTTCGTTACCATGCTTCAGTTCTTACCCGCTCCCACTAATAATTTCAGAATAATATGTGAGCAATTTCACCTATGGGCAACCTGTGCTAATCCAAATTAATCTGGGTTGAGCCAGTTATTGACCCGACAACTATGAGTTTTCAAGGACAGAAAAGGAACGGCAAGAAGATTTATTGGAATTGACGAAATCAGGCATGGCAACATGAACAGATACAATTTTAACAGATCAACTGTTATGTACAGCGCCGTAACGATATTTTTTGTGGGCATTGTTATCCTTGTTTCTGCCTGCGCAGAATCTCCATCTGTATTACAACAAATAAAGAAAAGTGGCGAACTCGTCATCATTACCCGAAACAATCCCACGACCTTTTACGAAGGACCGAGTGGCGCTACCGGTTTCGAATACGATTTGGCTAAACTGTTCGCTGATTATCTAGGCGTTCATCTCAAAATTAAAACTCCATCCAAATTCAGCGATATTTTACCTGCCGTGACCAGACGTGAAGCTCATATAGCAGCTGCGGGACTTACGATCACTGAGGCCCGTAAAAAATATGTCCGATTCGGGCCATCTTATATGGAAATCAAGCAGCAACTGGTATATCGATCCGGAACCAAGCCGCCTAAAATAATTGATGATATAAAGGATGGACGTATTGAAGTGATTGCTGAAAGTAGTCACGCGGAAAGGATCAGACAACTTAGCCATGAAACTAATATTGACTGGTACGAAAACCCTGATGTAGATAGTGAAGAATTATTATCTCTTGTATCGGAGAAGAAACTGGATTTCACCATCGCAGATTCTCATGAGATTTCAATGAATCAACATTTTTACCCCGAGTTACGGGTTGCATTTGATTTATCTGCGCCGCAACAATTGGCGTGGGCCTTTCCAAAAGGTAAAGATGACAGTCTATACAATGAAGCGAATATATTTTTTGCTGATATAAAAAATAGCGGCATGCTCGATCAACTCATTGAAAGGCATTATGGTCACCTGCAAAATTTTGACTATGTGGGTACACGTAAGTTTTTAAGGCATGTTGACCAAAGGCTGGTCAAGTATGAGCAAACCTTTAAACAGGCAGCAAGAAATTATGATATCGACTGGCGCTTTCTGGCTTCGATTGGCTATCAGGAATCACACTGGAATCCGAGAGCTATCTCACCAACAGGTGTACGTGGCATCATGATGCTTACGCGGACAACGGCCGCTGACATGGGAATCCGCAATCGGATAGATCCTGCAAACAGTATAAGAGGCGGTGCACGATATTTTCATCAGTTAAAGAACAGACTGTCCGATGATATACGGGAACCCGATCGAACATGGTTCGCATTGGCGGCATACAATATGGGCCTGGGTCATGTTAGGGACGCGCGGGAAATCACTGGGCAGCTCGGTGGAGATCCCGATAAATGGCTGGATGTTAAAAAGGCACTCCCGTTGTTAATGCAAAAAAGATTTCATTCGCAGACCAGGCATGGCTATGCGAGGGGCAAAGAGGCACTACAATATGTTGAAAATATCCGCAGTTATTACGACATCCTAGTGCGTTTAAACGACTCAAAAAAACCCAAATCAACGCCATTAACCACAGTCAGCATCCAGCCCGATGATTTTCGGGACATGCTCTCACCGATTCTATAGATTATTCCGCACGCCCAAAAAATTCTGGCTCCAACACATCATCAGCCAGACCTGGCAAATAAAGAATCTGATTTTATGTAAGGAATCCAGATTTCATCCGACTGATACCGGTCATCTAAAAGTCTAGATGAGATCATTACTGAATGATATATCAGAATCATACATATGCTAATGTCAAAGCAGAAAACAAATAAACCACGTCACGATGGAGGAAATTATGAGCAAACAGATCGGAGGTATTTTACTGGCGCTTTTTGTATCACTGTCTATGGGCTGTGCGTCACATAAAATGATGGGCAGCAATCCCTGCAACCCGTGCGCAGCAAAAAATCCTTGTAATCCCTGTGCAATGAAGAATCCCTGTGCAATGAAGAACCCATGTGCAGGCCATATGTAGACTTTACTGCGGCGAGTGAAGCTGTCATATTTTGCTGTCACTCGCCCATCTCAAAAGTCAATATACTGAAGTCGTCTAAAGTCATCTGTTCTCGGTCAATCAATTTACTCATCATTGCTTTATTTTTTTTGTTGCCAATCGGGACAAGTGCTGCCGGCGAGATATCTCCGGGTTTAATCGCTATACCAGCTGGTGATTTTATTATGGGCAGTACTGCTGGGGAGCGGGAATATGGTTACGCTCTGGATGAACAACGTGGCAGTGACGCATCGCGATATTACCATTGGTTCGAAAATGAGATAAGACGTTACATGTCTGTCGAGAAATACTATATTGACAGATATCTTGTCACGAACTCACAGTACCAACGATTTGTCTTGGAAACCGGTCACATGACACCACGGGTAGATCTGGACACTTGGAAACACTATGGATTCATTCACTCGTTTGATGAGACAAGGCGTTTTCAATGGCACGAAAATGGTTTTCCAAGCGAGCGCGGTCATCACCCGGTAGTACTGGTGTCAGCTCAAGATGCGTCATCCTTTTGCCATTGGCGAGGAAATAAGAACTCTCAAACCACCAGACTACCGACTGAACAGGAGTGGGAAAAAGCCGCAAGAGGGGTACAGGGTAATTATTTTCCATGGGGAAATGAATTTGATGCCGAACGGTTAAATAGTATGGATAAGGGACCCTACGATACCCAAGAAGTTGGCATGTACCCTAACGGCGTCAGTCCTTTTGGCATGCATGATGCTGCCGGCATGGTCTTTGAGTGGACGGCTACAGCCTGCCCAAATAATACCAGCGCATCAGTCGTGAAAGGCGGCTCCTGGGATGATTATCCTGGCGTGACGCGACCGGCAGCCCGTCATTGTCGCGATAATAAGATCAAACATATTCTGATTGGTTTTCGTTGTGTGGTTGAGTCATTATGAACCTGAATATAGTAAACCAAACCAGTCAATTTCTGATTATTTGCAGCGTATTTCTGTTGCTATTAGCATCTCCCGCACCCGCTATAGAGAAAAATCGAATTCATTTCCTGACAGATGAAGAAGAAAGCTTTCTGGAACAACACTGGCCAGACACGATTCCGCTCCAGGGTAAACCGCCAGAAACCTATACAAATCTGGAATCGTCATTATCGCCTGCAGATTGTGGACAATGCCACCCACAACAATACAAGGACTGGCAAACCAGCTTGCACAGTAAAAGCATGGGCCCCGGCGTCCTCGGACAAATAATCGATATGCTCGATACTGACTCCGAGACAGCAAAGATATGTTGGCGCTGCCACACTCCGCTGGCCGAACAGCAATCCGTGCTGCGTCAGCAGTCTGTGTTTGGTTACAATAACTGGGAGCCCAACCCGGCATTCGATCGACAACTCCAGCACCAGGGACTTGTTTGCGCAGGATGTCATATCAGGAACCACAGACGCTTTGGACCACCCCCCCGACGCTTTCCCAATGCCAGCGGGCGCGTATCGCAAGATCTCGCACATGAAGGATTTACCGCAACGTCCGCGTTTTCCAAATCCACCTTCTGCAAGGGCTGTCACCAGTTTAATGTTGATGATTATGCGTTAAATGGAAAACTCATTGAAAATACCTATAACGAATGGGTCGACAGCCAATATGCCAAAAAGGGTATTCAATGCCAGACCTGTCATATGCCTGATCGGCGCCATTTATGGCGAGGTATTCACGACCCGGACATGGTAAAAAACGGTGTGGACATCAGTACCACTCTGACCCAGACCGGGCACGAAGAAGGTGACACCGTCGAAGCAACCATTACGGTAAAAAATAGCGGGGTTGGCCATTATTTTCCAACCTACCTGACACCCAAAGTATTTATCAGAGCGTATTTTGTAGATAAAAATCAGCATATGGTCCCGGATACCATACAGGAGGCAGTTATCGGGCGTGACGCGACATTAAATCTTTCCAAAGAACTCTTTGATAACCGCATTCCTCCCGGCGAGGCCCTATCCGTCATCTACCAACAGAGGCTTCCTGATGAAAACCTGGATTTACTGGTTGAGGTGGAAGTTGATCCTGATAACTTCTATCGGCGCTTCTATCAATCATTGCTCGAAACAAATGCTACCGGCAAAGGCCGTTCATTTATCGAGAAAGCATTGAAAAATGCCAACGAATCATCATTCCGCATCTATAACAGAATTTTCAAACTTAAGTGAATGAGCATATGAAAACACGATCACTCGCATTCAGAAACAACCAATTAATCCCAGTATTAAAATATTTTCTGCTGTTTGTATCGGCAATATTGTTTGCACCATCGATCTGGGCAGAACCCGACAACTATCCGGTCGATTGGAATGATGAACACATTCCATGGCATTCTTATCAGGAAGGAATGGAACTGGCCCGCAGCGAAAACAAACCGGTTATGATGATCATTTATGCTGAATGGTGCTCAACCTGCCATGCCTATAAATATATCTTTCAAGACCTTGATATCGTCACTGCATCAAGGCAATTTATCATGGTACGCGTTGATGCTGACAAATATCCCGAATTGAATAATAGGTTTGACATGGATGGTGCTTATATTCCGCGTACGTTTATGCTGCACAAAACCGGAAATCTCATGTACAGGATTTACCCAGACAGTTCCTCCCTGAAATTCTTCATTGGTGCTGATGAGCCACAGAAATTTATTCAGTTAATGCAGCTAGCTCTTTCCGAAAAGAGCAACTCGTTATAATTAAAACTCTGATTTATTCTACAAACGTCATTCCGGCGAAGGCGGGAATCCAGGAATATTAAAAAAATTGATTCCCACCTTCGCCGGAATGACGAATTAATCAGAATTTCCTTAATGTTCAATGGGTAGCCTTGCGTTGCTCCAAGCCATCATATCGCCTCGT
>JBHHVB010000092.1:0-5476 GCA_046754065.1 Gammaproteobacteria bacterium | reverse complement strand
TGCCAGGATCAGGTGGTGGAGGTACCAAGACATTTTATTTGGGCGCGATTGCGGATTATGACAATGTAGTTGGTGAGATCAACGAAAACAACAATGCTGCGATCCAGACAGGCGTTGGTGGCTCGCCAGAGGGAACTGCGGTGAGTGTCGTGACAGAAAGTACCATTGCGCAAAAGGGCGGTGGCTCGTTTGGTATTTATGACCTATTGGTATTAGTGATCGCCTCCTTGATTCTGGTATTACGAATATTCAGACGCCCAATGATAACCGTTCTTATTCCATACACCACAACATGAGGTAAGCCACGATACCTCGGTGGATGCCCCCGGATCCAAGTGAGACCGGGGTCAGGATCAAGCTCCATTAGTTTACGGGGCTTGATTTTTTAACCCCTTCAAAAGAATTTGATGCCCTATCTATTCAAACACTAAGGCCCGAGTGTTAAGGCTGGCTTAAGCATCGGTTAAGTAACGATTAAGCGATCTAAATCCAATAAGTACTACACTAGGTTCAAATAAAGCGCCAATGTCTTATAAGAAGCAGGGATTTAGTTGAGCATGTTATCAATCGGTTAATGCAGGTCCTGATTCTTTCCATGGCCACAAATAGAGGTACTGCCACGTTGCCTCTATAGTGGAAGTTCCCAGGGAAGGTTAATTGCTGGGAAATTTGAAAGGGCCCCTTCTTTTGTCGGGGCCCTTTTCATCCCCTTTGCCAGAACTTTATGTTAGAGCCCCTGCATTTTATGCAATAGAATTTTGCTAAAACGCGGTATGCCATGATAAGTTAAACGGCATGAAACCGTTTGAATCCAATGAATCGTCGGACTGTAGTCATCAAAAGGTGGTGCCGCGTCAAGCTGAACGAATAAAATGATTTGGATTTTTGTTTATGTCTAATCTACTTAAAGGTTTGATCGGTATCTCAGCAGCATTTCTGTTGATTATGGTTGTTCAGCGGGTAACTATTTATCAGCAGCAAACTGTACCAGGTGCCAAATCTTCCTTCCCGGAATCGGTAGACACGGTCGAAATGTTCAGCGCCGATATTAATAAGGGTGCGTGGTATTTTGAAGAAAACCATGGGCAACTCAAATCCGGATTTGAGTATGTTTCTCGACTGCCAGATTATACCTTGCTTCTCTCAGGTCATGGGGCACAATTTTTCTTTGAAAAATACGGACGACCTCGAGATAACGATGATTCTGTCAAAATGCGCTTCATCAACCCCGGTAGCAATACAATATCCAGATTGGGAAAAGAGCTTGCCGGTAAAAGTCATTATTATTTTGGCCGTGATGCGAGTCAATGGATCAGGGACGTACCCCATTATACAGAGGTCTATTATGAGAATCTGTATCCAGGAATAGATATTGTCTACTATTTTAAAAATCATCTTCTGGAATATGATTTTGTGGTTAAACCAGGTGCAGACCCTGCAAAGATTCAAATGATCTTCGAGGGGGTGGAGCGTATCAGGAAAGATAGATCTGGCAATCTTGTGCTTGAAATGATTGACGGAACATTGTTGAACCATGCGCCGGTTGCCTATCAAAAACCAAATGGTATCGATCAACAGATTATTGGAAGTGACTACCTGATTAGTGGCAAGCAAGTCGGTTTCGAACTGGAAGCCTATGATAGTAGTAAAGCGCTGATTATTGATCCTGGTATTACTTATTCTTCGTTATTGGGTGGCAATGGCCGGGATGAAGGTAACGATATAGTGGTTGATGCTAACGGGAATATTTATGTCACGGGTGGAACAGATTCCGCAAATTTTCCCGGGTTTGTATCCGGGGTCGTTGCTTCCAACTCGCAAGGCCTCAACGGTGCTTCCTGTGGATCGGCAATTGCTGATTGTGAAAGTGATGTATTTGTTTCAAAGTTCAATGCTGGTGGACAGCTGCTGTTCACTGCATTTCTCGGTGCAGATACCGACGCGGATATCGGGGATGTTGGTAAGGGATTGGCGCTAGACTCTGGCGGCAGGATATATGTTACCGGTTACACAGGTAAAGCGACTACAATTCAATTCCCGACCACGGCAAATGCCTATAAAACAAGTACCCAGGGAAATGGGGGGAAAGATATATTTCTCTCTGTGTTGAGTAATGATGGAACCCAACTGATTTATTCATCAATTATTGGGGGAAGTTTCGATGATATCGGTGAGGCAGTAAGTGTAACCAATTCTGGAGAAGCTGTTATTGTTGGTTCAACCAAATCTTCGAGTGACTTTCCGATCAAGAATGCTGCGTTTCAGAACAGTGATGGCGCGAATGCCTTTACCGATGGGTTTGTGATAAAGGTGTCGCCTTCAGGACTGAACGACAACGACTTGACGTTCTCGACTTACTTGGCTGGAACAACTTTTGACGAGGCCTATGATGTGGCGCTTGATAGCACCAACAATATTTTTGTAACTGGTTATACTGAGGGCTTCAGTTTTGCAGGAAGCGCAAGTGCGGTTCAGGGTTCTGATGCGTTTGTAGTGAAGCTGGACAATAACGGGAACTGGATATTTACTACTTTTATAGGAGGTAGTATCAGCAATATTCAGGATCCCAATGCACAAAACCAAACGCTGCCTCCGCGTGACATAGGTTATGGTCTCGCCATTTCAAATGGGAGTATATTTGTCACCGGTGCAACCCAGTCTACCGATTTCCCACAGGTGAACAACAGCCTTAAAGGTTCATCTGATGCGTTTGTTACTATGCTCGATTCGGTTGGAACAATAGTCAGTTCGACCTATATTGGCGGTACAGGCAGCGATGAATCCAGAGGAATTGCTGTGGGTAACGCTGGGTCATTATATATAACCGGATTCACGGATTCTGCTGACTTTCCGTCAGTTGGTAATAACAGTAACTCAACGACCGCCACATTTGGTGGCAACGTCGATGCATTTTTGAATATCCAGAATGCAACGATAACCGATACCTTGAGTTCTTTATTCTTTGGTGGTAGCTCAACTGATAAATCGCGAGCGATTGCAATCGATGGGAGTGGAGAGAGCGCATATATTACCGGATGGACAGGAGTAGGGTCCGGTTTTCCTGTCACTGGAGATACAGCTGCCCAGGCTGTTTCGCCTGGCGGATCCAGCGATGCATTTGTTGCTCGTTTCGGTCCTTTTGCCGACCTGAGTGTTGTTATTAACCATAATAATACCGATCAGAATAATCCTGTCCTGCAAGGTGGACAGCTTGTTTATAACGCGACAGTGACTAATCTGGGACCGGATACCGCTACGGGTGTGGTGCTAACAGTATCCTTGCCGCCCTCAACATCAGTGACTTATATTTCTAATAACTCGGGATGTATTTTGAATACCGGTAACACGCTGGTTTGCCAGTTAGCGAATATGCTGTCCGGAAATAACAGGTCAGTGCAAACAACGGTTAGTCTGGATTCCACCGCTTCAGTGACTGCCACCGCCTCAGTAGCAGGCAATGAACAGGATTACCCGCCAAACAATTCTGATTCCGTGGTTACTTCAGCCGGTACTGCAACGCCGGATACGAATCAGTCTACTAACACCAATGATGTTACAGACCCGTTAACTCAATCATCGACTACAAACTCCTCAAATAATGTAACCAGCGGTAGTTCAGGGGGCGGGATAACCGGGGAAATTTTCCTCCTGATGCTCATCGTGTTTAATCTTTGTTACCGATTCGGTTTGCCCAATAAATAATCAGTACGCTTAGCCTGCATTTCTCACCATCTGTCGTAGCGAGGGCGTCGAGGTGCCGCTGGGATGGCGTGCCCGGATTGAAAGGCACCGAAGGCGACACGATGTTGAGGTGGCTTGGTTGAGAACGCGCCGTCACAGTGGGTGGATCGGTGGCCGCAGTAGATGGGCGTTGAGCAATGCAGTTTAGAGTTGGTCTACCAGATTTTCAGCGAACTGTTAACCGGGTCGTCACTGGCAATCCAGTGCGGTAAATCATGGTTTGTCGCCAAACTTTACATTCCGTGTGATATCTCCTTGTCAGGCCAAAAAATATTTTCTTAAGTATATGAATAAAATGGAAAATAACAATATGGCAGAGCTTTTGCAGTAATGGGCTGGTGACAATGACTTAATCGGAAACAGACAGACTAATCTTCATTTTTATTGTACATGGTTTTTTACCTTAATAATTCAGGACGCAACATTACAACTAGCTCAATGGGTCAATTGCTGCTGATTGGGGTGGTTGTTATGAGCAGTGTCTTTTTTTCATCACAGGCATTTGCCATATGCCTTAGCTGCAACAGCAGGATAAATGCCCAGGTGTCGACGACTGCCATTAACGAAGCGGGCAGTGAAGTTGCATTATTTCAGCTCAAAAATTCGTCATCCTACAGCCGCAGCGGGACAATTTCCTGGGAAATCACCGGAGATGCAGTAAACGGTGTTGACTACCAATCGTTACCTGCATTGAGTGGTACTGTTCCTGCTCCCTCGGCTCAGCAGATTGTTACCATTGCTACGATCATACCGGTGAATGATCAACTGTTCGATAAAAATGAAACCATTACATTTACCATCACGGGTAAAACCGGTGTCGATGTTAGTCTGGGTAATCTTTCTACAACTCTGACCGTTGTTGACGATGATACACCGGCAGCTACTTTGTTGAATCTGGATAATATAGCTAGCGAAACGGCCTCAGATCCCGGTTTGTATACAGTCAAATTGAACAAGGCCGTGACTGTGGATCAAACGGTTTATTATGCCATATCAGGTACTGCGTTTAGCGGCAGTGATTATGCGGGACTGACCGGTGAAGTCACTATTCCTGCCTATCGGGACCAGGCCGAAATTATCATTACACCCGTCGATGATTCACTAGATGAGTATGATGAGGACGTCGTATTAACATTGACTGATGGCGTTGGCTATCAACTGGATCCATCCGGAGCCAACCTCAGCGCAACCCTGAAAATTGCAGACGATGATTTAAATCTGATTAATATCATTGCAACTGACGCCACTTCTTCAGAGTCTGGAACTGATATCGCTCAATTTACCATAACCCGATTGGGTATTCTTGATTACCCACTGACCATTTTTTACCAGGTTGGTGGTACTGCTACCAATGGTCTGGATTTCAGTGAAAACTTAAGTGGTTCTCTCACCTTTCCAGCGGGGACAGGTATCGGAACCCAATCCTCCGTGATTACGCTCAGTCCGATTAATGATGCGCTGGTCGAGGGTGATGAATCGATCTCAATTTCGATTAATCAAAGTACTGCATATACCCTGGCTACCAATTCATCTGTGACCGCGACCATTATTGACAATGATAGTGCAAGCGGTATGCGAACAACGGATACCGGTGTATTTCTCCAGGAAGATTGGGTAAGAACCTCATCAGATTCTGCGATTGCTTGCACAACCAAAGGTGGCACCTGGTTTGAAAGTCAATGTATCGCGACGCATGATGCGAACCAGAGTGGCTGGACGGGTGTGACGAGTGCAG
>JBHHVB010000091.1:0-5815 GCA_046754065.1 Gammaproteobacteria bacterium | reverse complement strand
CCTGTTCCTGTATCTCTCGCAGCAAGACCACTGCAGACAAATGAACCGGTACCGCTAAAATTGCTCTCGCCCCATCCTCAACTTCATCTACTGTTTTGCTGCTCTTTCGTTTGGCGTTAAACATCCAACGGACAACCGGTGACCATCCCAAAATAGCGGCATACGCAAGATGAAAAATATCATGATATCGATAACCATCATCGTCTTATGCATTATCTGTCAAACTATCACCGACCTGCTTGTCATCTACGATGATATTGACTTTCATTGAGCCAACTGACCCGACTGTATCTTCCGTAAACTTGATACTAAATCTTCTAGGAAGCTGCTCCGTTGGAGGGAATGATTCATCGTACAGGTCATGTGACTTCAAGGCTGCTCCTGATCCTGGCCATAATGCTTTTGTTTTTATTAAGTTGGACTCGGCAATATCATTTAACGATAACTTATACTTTGTAGCAATATTTGCCATATACCAGAGCACATCGCCCATCTCCTCCTTCACATCTTCCTCAAAGGTCCGATATGCTTTTTTATCCCGCATGCGCTTTTTGAAGCTAGTCAACAACGAGCCAATTTCGCCAATCAAGCCAAAAAGCGAAATGGAGACACCGCGTTGACCATCACTAGGAAATTGATCCGTTTCACTAGCTTTATTCTGATACTCATCAAAATCCATCGCATCGCCTCCAAACCATAGTCATTTTCGTCTATCTAGCTCACCTGAAAACGCTGAAGCCAATATCGATTGTTTGTTTATTTCTGCTTTCACTAATTGCACATCAAAGCTTATTCTTTAAACCATCATCCTATAACTGCGATTAATTCCGCAATCAGTTTCAATTCACCATCTTCACTTCCGTCAAATACGATAGGCTCATAACCTTCCACTGTGGTATCTGGTTTTAACGTAATTCGCGTATGCTTCCATTCACCGGTATCACTTTCTGCTTTTTCACTTTCATAAACTTTTATAGTGTAATGACCGCCAGTGTCTACATCATGAATATCACGATGCTGTACTAATACAACTTTACCCTCTCGAGTTCCAATAGGATTAAACTTAAACAAACACCATGAGCCATTTGGTATTCGCCTATTCATCGACTCTCCTACGACTTTTGCAACAAATAGCCCTAGTTGTGGCCGAAATACATCAGGCAGCCCTGCCCACTGATATTGCTCGATTGCACCGATATCGCCTGCTTGTGGAACCTCTTCAATACTTTGTTCGTCACTAAATTGTCCGGCAGCGACTTCGAGTTCATATAGCGGCACACTGTTTTCGAAGGGCTTAACTTCTTCGGGTGGCAGTACGCGAAAAGGCAGTATCTTTTGTTGTGATGCGGCTGTTATATGTTCTTGTTGCTCTTGCTCTCCTAATATTTGCATTTCTTTTAACAGGGCTTTGAAGTAAGCATTGGTTTCAGGATCGGTACAGTAGAGGTAACAGCCTTTTTGCCCTCGGGTCATTAATGTTCGGTAAGTATTCTTGATTATAGTATCGGCACGTTGTTTTGCGATTTCCGGGTTTTGTTTGAGTAGTGTTTTATACCCTTTGATGGAACTGTCCATTTTGGAGCGTTGTGTGGCATCGGTGATAATTTGTCCGTCACGCACTATAAGATCGGGACCAACGATGACGCCAATATAATCCAGTTCTAGGCCCTGGCAGGTATGAATACATCCGATTTCGGTCACAGTTTCAGGTTTCATTATCCAGAGACTCCCATCTGTATCCAGATTCCATTTCATGGAGAAGCTCTTGCTTTTGTGGAAAGTGTCGTTTAAGACGATATCGTCCTGTGTCGGATCTTTTTTACTGACCCAATCCCAGCAATAACCGGCGACGAGACGGGATTTTTTATTGATGCGATTCTTGGCAAAGATGGTGTCGCGCAGTTGATTAGGGGAATCAAAGACGCGAAAGTCGTAGTCGATACCTTCCAGGGTTTCGTTGGCAGTCTGTCGAATTTGCAATCCATTATCCACCCAGGCGAGATAACCGTCAGAACCGTTGCATCGAAACTGCGATGCGAGTTCCAGTTCTTGCACAGTTGCTCCTAATTGTTTACCCCATTTTATAATTTCCTGTTTTTCACCAATATCTTTCCACGTTACTCGTTGGTCTTCGTCGATGAAGAATACGCTGTGTTTAGCAGCGTTGATGATTTCTTTAATTTGGTTTTCGCCCAGATTTTGGAACATGCCGGATTTTTCGTTGAGCCGGTGGGCTTCGTCAACGACTAGCACGTCAAAGGTGTTACTCTCAGCGTTGTGGTAATTGCCTGACCCTTTGAATAGGTTATCGATATGACTTTTGGAGTAGCTACCAGTGAGTTTTGAGCGATACACTTCGCGCGGCGCGGCGTTTTTGGTTACGTATTGGACTAATCTTTCCCGCCGGGTGAGTTCCACAAGCAGATTAATGGCAACTACGGATTTGCCGGTACCGGGCCCTCCTTCGACAATGAGGATATGTTTGTTCTCGGGTGTGGATTGTTCAGCAAGTGCTAATACAGTTTCATAGACGAGCTTTTGATCGTCGATCATGATGAATTCGGGGTTTCCCTGCATGAGGGATACCAGGGTATCTGCCAGATTTTTGGAGGGTTTTATTTTTCCATGGTCGATGCGGTACATGATGTTGTTGGCATCACCGTATTTAACGTGTTGCTTGATGAAGCTTTGCAGTCGCTGGACATCGTTTTTCAGGAATGACGGCGCTTTAGCAGTGTGCTCACGATAGAAGGAATGGTTGATGACGTCATAGGCGTCGCAGTTGTGTAAATATGCGCAGGGTTTGAGTGTGATGTTTTCTTCGCGGACAGTTTCGTTGAAATCCTGCAACAGTGCGGCATAGGTCCATGCCTGGTATGAGGGATGATTCATTTCCCGCTCGGCTCTGCCGACAAAGGTTTCTACGATGGCGTCTTTGCCAGTGCGTTTTACCTCTGTCCATTGTTTGAGTTCTACAATGATAGCAGTGTCTGTTTTGTGTTGATCCTTACCGGTGAGAATGAAATCTATCCGGTTAGAGGTTTGCGGTATTCTGTATTCGATGGAGACACCGGCATTGCCGGGGATAGCTTTATCGCTGAGGATATTATTAATATACTGCATGGAGTTTTTCCATGACTCGATTTCCTGCTTTGTCGTCCTCCGACCAAGTTTCTGCTGGAATTTCTTCAGTATTTTATCTGCAATGGCATTCGTAATGACATCATCATTGAACTCTGATTTTGTCGCTGAATAAACTATCATTGGCTTCTCTATATTTTTCGGTAGTTTCTAATATTCTGTATACTTCTTGGAACTACCTTTTACCTTGCCCAGTGGATATTTTTTCTTGTTTATTTCAATTTTCTTGTTTGCTGCATCCAACAAACCAACATTTAACTTATCTGCTATTCTGATGAGATAAATTTGTATATCTGCTAGCTCCTCTTCTATTTCTTTCAATTTATCTTCTTTTAAATTAAGCGACTGTTCTTCAGTCAGCCATTGAAAATGTTCAACGAGCTCAGCTGCTTCAGCAATTAACGCCATGGAAAGATTCTTTGGTGAGTGAAACTGATCCCAGTCGCGATCTTCTGCGAATTTACGTAGTTTAAATTTAATTGACTCTAATTCATGCATACAAAAAACCATTTGTTTTCATGTCTCAAGGAAACCATATATCGATTCTTGCCGGGGACATCGGGGGTGACTCTGTCTCTCCCCTTCGGGTCGCACTGAAATGCGACTAAATTCGCTGTTTCACCACTTCCCTTTGGTTCACTGCATTGCAGCAGCTTCGCTGACCAATTTTGTTCCAACGAATTTGTGATGCGATAGATGTCGAAGCCCACATTGACTTTGTCGATCACGGTGCGGGAGACGTCTTCCTTTTTTATGCTGTGACCACTCATTTTATTTTACTTTATACCTTTCCAATCATTCCCGCCCGCTTACGCACGCCATCCAGTATTGGACCGGATGTCGATTCCGGCATACCGTGTGCGGCAGCCTGGGCAGACACCTCGGCAATCGCACCATCCATCCGCGCGACTAGTTCATTAAAGATATTATCCATGTCCTGCTTTTGCAGCCCGGCTTTTTGGCCCGTTTGATAAAAATGCCGAATCTGAATCTGGTTCAGGCGATAATAAGCTTTGTCCCCCATGGCCATCGCCAGTTTATTTTTATGAACCGGAAATTCTTTATAGGGTGCTACAGACATTACATCATAGAGCGGTGTTAGCTTGTAGCCACTCGGTGTCAGAAATATCGAGAAGTTCTTGGCGTGGCCGTCGATGGCTGCCAGCAGCCAGAACACGATCTGCGCCTTCATAAAGGTCAGGCGATCTTCATAGGGTGAGACCGCGCCATTCAAGAGATCCAGAACATCGATGATACCGGGGCCACCATCGCTTTGATATTTCCGCATGGGCGGCACACCCAGGGCCTGACAGAGATCCTCCTGCGGCAACCGGTAGAGTACGCCATCCTGCCAGACCCGGTCGAAACGCTCCACGAGCATCACGGGCTTGCCGCCGAAACTCAGCACCTCGGCATTGGCCGTCTCAAGCCCCAAGGCACGGCACAGCGTCAGACAGAGCCATTCATTCCAGGGTGTATCGGAAAAGTCTGCGCCGTTTGGACCTTCTTTCATGGCGGGCTTGAAGATGTGTGAGGTCGGTGTTGCCCCGAGTGGAAGCTGCCATCCCCCTGATTCAGATTGGCTATCGATGCGCAGAAAGGCCGTTTTTTCCTGCACCCCTGCAATCGAGATACGAAAATCATCGTCATCGGCATGGATGCCGAGGGGGTTGATCGCCAGGGAGTCGATGCGCGTCGCGATTTCGGCGTCACTGACCGCCCGGTATGCCATTTTTACCGGATCGCCGGGATCAAGACCCTCGGGAACGAAACGCAACGCCCCAACACAATCCCGACCGATGACGGCCAGGAGATCAAAGACACCGGCGCTTTCGGCATGCTCACGCGCCGCGATCTTTTCTCTGACGGCACGATCATCGGGTAACAGCCCGACAAAGTAGCTGCTCGTACCCTCCCCTGACCAGATTCGGTCGGACAAAGGCATAGACAGGGAAATGGGAAATGCCTGTACCGACGACAACCACTCCGGATCATAACGAAATGTTGTTGCACCATCTGGTGCGCGGGAATAGGTGCCGACCTTACTTGTGCCGACATACACATCTAGCACACGTCCCTGGCGTTTACGTCCCATCAGGCACCTGCGGTTACACTGGATTCCGGCTCGCGCTCGCGCTGCTCGCTTGGCCGGAATGACGGGTAATGAGCGCGTTTCATCAGTACACCGTGGGATCGAAGCCGGCTTTGCGGCGGGGGACGATGGACAGGTCCATGTCCAGCGCAGCCAGCACCCGGATCACCGTATCGAGCTTCGCCGTTGTTACGCCGTTCTCGATATCAGAGACCAGGGCCTGCCGGACCGACGCCTTTTGGGCCACGTCGACCTGCCGCAAGTTTTGGCTCTTGCGCGCCAGGCGTATCGCCGCGCCGAGATCTTTGTTACTGCGTATGACCTTTCCCATTATCCTATCCAGTTTATACGAATTGCCGTATAAGTGATATATATACGATAAACCGTATTATGTCAATATATACGCTTTAACAGATAATTTATAAATATACGTACAACCGTATATTATTAGCGGCCAATCAGCTAAACACCATGAAACTCAGCTTCACCTACCCAAATACACATTATGTAATGCATTACATAATGTGTATTTAGCAAAGTAAGTGGTTATGCAAAGTTGGGAACTGAGCAGCCAAGCTCCTC
>JBHHVB010000090.1:0-5915 GCA_046754065.1 Gammaproteobacteria bacterium | reverse complement strand
ATGGTGCACGAATAATCAGCTTTCCTGATTAAAAACCGTGCAGCTATGATTCGCTGGTAGTGTCAATATTCTTTCGCACATTTTATGAGGGGTAGCCATAAAATGCAAAGGTCTCATGTTTCAGTTACATCAGGGCAAATAGTACTTATGCGTGCGCTCGAATTTGAAAAGCCTGTGATAACAAATGCTGATCAGGGAATGATATCCGATTGGTTGAATATTTCTGCAAATAATGGGGTGCATGTTTAAAGGGGCGTTGACGATCTATATCGTATAAGTATGATGCTTTTGAGAGATCAGAAACGATATCTTGAGAGCAAAGATAGAGCGCGACAAATTTATAATAAGGAGGGATATGTTGCTTGGACCCGCAACTTTGTAACATTACTATCGGACTAACTTTATGGTTGTACGATTTGGTAAATCATTGCGGGATGGCACGTTGTTGTGTACGGATGGTAATCCGGTCTATAACGCTTTCACGACCGATGCAGGAATCACGCATAAGGCGGTTAATCTCTAGGCCGGCATACGGGTAATCGACATGGTATTTCATATTCAAAATGTCAACGCCTATCACGGTCGGCTAAAATAATGGATGTCTCGTTTCAATGGTGTCGCTACGCACTATCTGGACAGCCATCTTGGGTGGCGGCGCATGCTGGGGAAGCATTCTGGAATGCCTTCCCCGGAAAGCTACAAACCTCGCTCGGCATTAAAAATGCTCAACAGTTAATGGTTACATAGCCATAGACTAAGTTCGTAAGAACGAGATCAATGCTACCTAATTTTTTAGTTATTGGGGTTATTAAGGGAGCAACAACTTCGCTATATCACTACTTAAATGCCCATCCAGAAATTTACATGGCACCTATAAAAGAAGCGAGATATTTCACATATATCGATGCAAAAACAGAGGGAAATAATTTTCCCGTAAAGAACCAGGAAGAGTACGAATCGTTATTTACTGGTGTAACTACAGAAAAAGCAGTCGGTGAGGCGACCCCTGGCTATTTCCACACATCATCTACCGCAAAACGCATTTATGAGCATATTCCATCAGCAAAACTCATTCTAAGCTTAAGAAATCCGGTGGACAGAACATATTCGGACTATCTGATGCGTTTTCGTCTTGGCCGGGAACAGCGACCTTTAATTGAGGCGCTAAAACCAGGGGAACCCATCGTAAACTGTTCTATGTATCAAGAGTCACTTTTACGCTTCATGGACCTCTTTGGACGAGATCAAATCAAGGTGATATTATACGATGATATAATTATTAATATTCGAGATGTATTGCGCGATTTATACTTATTTCTCAATGTAGATCCAGATTTTCAACCTGGCCTTGGCATAAAATATAACGTGGGTGGTATTGCAAGAAATCGATTAATAACGACATTGAGTGCTAACAAATTCATTCGTACCATACGGCCGTATGTCCCGTCACGCTTTCTTAGAGCTATTAAACATACAACATTGAAAAAAGCCCCGCCACTTCCCGATGAAATACGTAATAGTTTAAAGTCCACTTTCCGCAACGATATATTAAAAACACAAGCGATTATTAATCGCGATTTATCACATTGGTTATCGTGACGTAATGTTCAATTATTGACAAAATCCTTCAATGGATATCGTTTCTCGACAGAATCCCGATTCCTTTCGAGCTTTACTTTAATTTTCTTATCCAGATACGATACTCGCTGAACATGCGGATTTGGCTGAACATTATTGTAGTCAATATAATCTGAAAACCTGATATCCTTCCCAAGCATTAACTTGAGCTTGTTTTTTAGTACCCAAAACAGGGGCTCCAGCCTTGGCAATTGCGGAACCAAGGGCGAACGCATGGCAGTGCGAGCTGTTGTTACCATCCAGCAGTTCTGTGTGCAATTCGCGACTTGTTTGATCGTCTCCTTAGCCACATTACTACCTGCAATTTCTTCCCACGATTGCTTTTCAAGATTTCCCATTGGTAAATCTGATCGTACATTGCATGCCCAGACATCAGACCAGGGATCGATAAAAGCAAAGGCCTTGCCCGCTGTGCAAGGAATAAGCCTGTCATGGCCGAGGATTTTTTCGATCAAACCCAGATTCAAGTAGGCCCTGAACCAGTTTTTCAGGTTATTGGTCTTTAACATGGAGGTGATGAGTTGTTCTACATTTCCGGCAACCAACCTGCGGTCATAAAAATAGTTATCGTTTTTATAAAACTGCCATGCGTTGTGCAATGTAGATGTCGCAAACTCAAGCCCCATTGAGCGAGCTAACTCGTAGGCTTGAACGATCTGCGATACATTTTCATCCTGGATTACTAGAGCGAAGCCCAAATCGGTACCCCCGGCCTCCTGCAGCTTCTGCATTCCGGCAATCTTAGTGCTAAACCCGTTTTTCTCGCCCCGGATCCTGTCACTGGTTACTTCATCGCCCTCAAGGCTGAAGCGAACCTTTATATTCGGATATTTCTTTATGATCGGGATGAGTCGTTCGGGGTGAAGACCATTTGAGCTGATTTCCGTGACGCGCGCCTTCGGATAGACAATGTCGATTATTTCATGCAGGTCGGTGCGCAGGGTGGGCTCCCCGCCGGAAATGTTAAGATTATCAAAACCGCCAGGAAGTTTTGAGATCGTTTCTAACGAAATCTCCTCACGTGGATCTGTCGGATTTTGCCAGATGTAACACATTTGGCATTTTGAATTGCAACGGTAGGTGGATATAATTGTTAAGTCCATCGAAGAATCCTGATATTTCTAATCACTACGAAATCAAATGATGCCACACTTGCGCTACATGGATCGTTTGTCACGCGGCTACTGCGTTATAAATACCCATCAACGAGTTATTATGCCCATCAAGAGAAAAATACTGCTCAGCCCGGGCCCTGCCGGCGGCGCCAAATTGTTGGCGTAGCCTCTTGTTGCCCATAAGTTTCTCGAGACAGTGGCGTAATAGTCCCACGTCAGTTGCATCGAACAACAAGCCCGTCTCCTCGTCAAGCACGATCTCTGGAATACCGCCAATATCGCTCGCCACCAGAGGCTTTCCGTAAGCCATCGCTTCTAACACGGATATAGGGCAATTCTCGTACCAATTAGAGGGCACAACGACAATTGCCGCTTCGCTCAGAAGCTTTTCCTTCTCCGCGCCTTGAACATAACCCATAAATTGAATTTTTGGGTATTGTTTTTTAAGTTCACCTTCCAACGGCCCAGTGCCGGCAATGATCAGCTTCACTCCAGCATTCATCCTCGAGTGTGCCTCGAGAAGTGTCTGAACGCCCTTCTCTGCAGAAATACGGCCCATGTAAAGTATATAGTCGTGATCTCGTTCAACCGGTCTAATAGCTCCTACGTCTATCCCATTGTAGAGCACCTTGACCTTTTCTTTCGAGAATTTGTGTCCAATTACAGAATCTGCCATAAACTGACTCGGCGCTATGATCATATTGGCTTTTTCGTAGTTGCCCAGGAGCATTTGTACGAAGGCCTCAACAAACATCAGAGAACTTTTCCCGAGCGAACCTCCTGCACAACGGTTCTTTATAACATTGATATACCGGTTATCAAGACATTCCGAGCACAACATACCGTTTCTCAAGCGGGTATAAACCGGGCAGATAGTTTTGTAGTCGTGAAGCGTCAGTATTACCGGAATACCCCGTCTCGCGGCCAGCCCGATGATCGACGGGCTCAGCTGATGATAGATATTGTGGCAGTGTACAATATCCGGTTTTTCCTTTTTTATAAGTGACTCGATATTTCTAACCGCTTCGGCCGAATGGACAAAACTGATAGAAGATTTGATTTTTTCCAGAAATCCAGCCGTCTCGACATTATTGTAGGCCTGATTGCTAACGAAGTAAGATGCATAATCGCTTTCGACGTTTCGCTCATCCCTCATCGAAAAATCTATTACCTGGACGTCGTGCCGTAAAAGGTGTTCGCGCTCCTGAAACATAACCACTTCAGAACCACCGTTAAGGAAAAAATATTTATTCGCTATAAGGACTTTCATAAGGTGTGCTGTGTTGCTTGTGCTCCGACCCGAAGACCCCGTGAACGAGACCCGATAAACTATCCAAGGCTCACGTAACGAACAGCTGCATGCATGGGCTTGTTCAGAAGTCAATGCAAGTTCGCATGAAATGCCAAATTCGGGCGATCATCGCTTAGTACGACGTCATGCTGCGCCACAGATCACCTAATTGCTGATCTACAATAGCAGAATATCCTCTACCTTGAGATGGCGTGGCCGTAATTTTTTCCTAGTTTCTCCGCATAATCAATAAGCCCATTAAACCACTCAGGTTTTGATTCGATCGAGGCCTTGGAAAATGCTGTATGACCGGGATCAAAGGTCACCGGCTCCCATTCGCCTGTGTACCACATTCTTTCCATTTTGGCCCTGTTTATAACACTAATAAATTTGACTTGGCCATCGAAAACATAGCACTTATAATCCTTGGGAAGAATAATTTTCTCCATGGGTACAAGGAATTCCTCGATCATGACGTAGCCGTATGGCTTGACTTCAGCCAGGGCTTCACAAAAAACTGTTGAATCCACTTTTCGCTACAAAACTGATCATTAAATAAATTACGGCCGGACACCAAGGGTATGACCTGTTTGGACGATGAGCCAAACGATGTTTTTATAACGTAATTTGACGGTAATGAGGCGAACGGGATATCGTTCACATTTTTTCCATGCCAATATAGTTTAGGTACTGGTACGCCACATTTAATCGCGAATGCACGGCCATTAAGTTTGTTGGTCAGACGACGCTGCCAGTAAGGACAACATCGCCATGTACGGTCATCACTGCCGGCAACGTCTAAGAGGGTATCCACGCAGGCACCCAAACCCTCCGCGCATTGCCCTTCATGCTTCCCGCCCCACCATCTTTTCCGGACATCTGCAATGTAATCACTAAATCTCTCGGTCCCGGATAGCCGACAACCCAACCTATTTAGCGTTGACATAAGAGCATCCAGATCTTTCATTCGTTACCTCCAGAGGCAGCCAAGTCACCTGAAAGCGCACACGAGCTATAGTGTGGGGGACAGCCTACCGCTTAAGTTGCTGCATATACTGGCGATCTAGCAGGTTCATTAATTTGTCACAATGGGAACGAATGGCAGGATTGATCACAGGAGCTGAATGTTTATTAATTGATGTCGTAACAACGCCATCAACGATATTGTCATCAATTTCTGTCTCCAGGAAAGTCGCAATGCGTCTGACATGAAATAACGGATCGGTAACAAGGTCTTCATACTTGACTAACATTACCTTATCGTTACCAGAGAGATTGAGGTCAAAATAGATACGATTACGAACATACCAAAGTAATGCTGCACCTTCTTCGTTTGAAATATCAGCATGCGCCAATTCATTAACAAGCAACTTGATCCCGCTCGGCATTCGCTCTATGTATATAGCATTCCATTTATCTTCTCCGCTATAGCCGGCCGGCGTGGTTAAGGAACTTTGCCGACTGATCCACAACATATATTTCTTATGCGTATCCTGCCACTTGGTTACAGCCGAATTAACGGTATCCTGGTAACAACGGTATATCCAGATCGCCTTAGCATTATCATCGTACAGTAACAAGCGATCGGTATACTGCGTGTCATTCAAGGGCTTAAATATGATGAGCTCGTGATGTTCGCGTCTTATTAACTGTTTGATTTCCTTCTCGTCTCGCAACCGCCAGTCTTTATTGGCTTCCTTATTCGCTTCACCGTACACAGAGACATGTGGCGAACGCGCCAATATCTTTGTCAGCATGGTCGTGCCAGAACGCTGGCAACCAACAATAAAACCAACCGTTTTAGTTTTTTTACGATTTAGAAAAATCATTATCCGCTTGTTATGGCGGGCACTTTGGCACGACCCCTGATT
>JBHHVB010000089.1:0-5971 GCA_046754065.1 Gammaproteobacteria bacterium | reverse complement strand
ACCCACTCCATCCGCGGTCGCATAATTTACTGATACCGCACCACTGACACCGTTAACACGTTCAACGATAATCGTCGCGTTACCACCGTCCTCATTGACGGAATAGGTTGTGGACTTGAATCGTATTGTGCCAATAGCAACAATATCTTTGATAGTCAGATCAGCTGCACTGCGACCAAGGGACGCGCCACCGGCTGGACGGGACAAATTAATCCTGACCGTCTCGTCACCTTCAATCAGGTCATCAGGATTAATTGGAATGGAGAAGGTTTTCGGTTTACCATCACCCGCAGCCCAAATCAATTTTCCGGACTGGCTGGTATAGTCACCCGGGGCAATGGCTGTGCCGTCACTCGTCGCATAATTTACCGATACCCCCCCGCTGGTTCCATTGATACGCTCTACTATTATTGACGCAGAACCACCATTCTCATTGACAGTATAGGTAGCAGAACTGAGCCGGATTCTACCGTAGGAATCATTGTCTAAGATGGTGAGTGGAACGAAATCGTTAGGTTCACCGGCAATCCCAATATACACCGTTAATACCTCGTCACCCTCAACCAGGGAGTCATTATTTATCGGGACATCAAAGGTTTTTACCCCCCCTTCACCATTGCGCCAGTTAAATACGCCGGATACTTCAGTGAAGTCTGCGGCGGCAGTGGCGGTATCCCCGACGAATACTGTTGCTCCGTATTCCATCGACATCGGCCCAAAGACGCCATTGATACGCTCTACGCCAATTGTGGCCACCCCGGCATTTTCGTTAACCGAATAGCTCCGGTTGACGATACGAATACTGCCAATAGAGCTATCGATGATAGTCAATTTGGCACTGGCCGGATTGCCTAATACAGGACCAGCAACACCATCAAGGGTGGGATTTGACAGATCTAGAAAAATGGTTTCATTGGACTCAAATATATTATCATTTAATATCGGCACTACAATGGTTTTAGCTGCTGTATCACCCGCAGCCCAGTATAATGTATTGTTCGTGGCGGTGTAATCATTCCCGGCAACTGCCGTACCATTTCGCGTCGCAAATTGGACTGAAATAGGGCCACTGGAGCCATTGACTCTGTTCACTGCGATGCTTGCGTTGCCCCCATTCTCGTTGACGGAATAGTTAGCAGTGCTAAATTGAAGCTCCCCATATGCATCATTATCAACAATTGTTAATTTCGCCTGGCTAGTAAAGGATGCATCTCCAATAGCCAGTGATAGCGTCTCATTTCCTTCAACGAGGGTATCGTCGTTAATCGACACCGTAAAAGATTTGGTCGAATTATCACCATGCGCCCAGGTTAATGTTCCTTTGGTCCTAGAATAATCGCCAACAAAACCTGAGGCAGGCGTCATCGATCCCGGCGACGCCGTATCACCAGTCAAACTGGTTGCGACATACTGCGCGGTTAAAGAACCATTACTACCATTGAGACGTCTGGCTGTTATGGTAGCGGTCCCGGCACCTTCATTGACAGAAAATTTAGCTGAGGTAAATTCTATCCGACCTGTATTTCCTACGCTACTCGTATATTGAACAGTATTTGCACTGCTGCAAGCTACTCGAGGTTTTTGAACGGGAACAAGTTGGCAACTCCCGAGAAATTCAATAACAGAATCTGTATCAGGTGTTGGCTTAGTCCAGGTAAAATTGATGGTTTGTGTTGCACCCTCTGGCAGATCGTTGCATGCCCAGGCGAAGGGAAACGCTTTATCGACACTGCAACCAGCAGAAGTAAACAAACCGGAATCAGCTCTGACCAGTTTATTATTGATATAGATAGTAATTCCCACGCCAATATCGCTTGACCGAGCCAGGTCAACAATATAGTTTTCAGTCGTCAGACCATATTGAATTGACTGGCCATTCGGTACCGGGTTGACCGGTTTCTGGCTATCGAATGTCAAACGAAGCGCGTTCGCTTCTGCATTCAACGACACCACCCCCAAGCATAACAGTACAGCAATAATCAGCAGAGACTTTAACCAACCAGATTGAACCAAACCCGAAGATAAAAACCACGAACTATTTCTAACCGATAAAATCTTAGCGCTAGAGTGAAATGAACTATTTGATAACTGATCGATATCAGCCACATTTTGACTGGCCATTGCTCTCCTCCCAAGACAGCTTCAATTTTTCAGACCATAGAGATGAAAGGGCAAGAATGGCCTGATTTACTGTTTATTATTTTATTAGTCTTCAAGATCCTGAACGATGGCATTATTACCCACACGAATGGGTATAATTACCATCTATGTGATTTTTTGTACTATCAGAATATTGGATTCAATACTCCGCCGGGCTTTATCGATATTCTAATTCAAACCTGATAATTCAGCAATGAAACATCAAAATATTAGTATTCGCTAATGCTGGCTATCCTTCTTAACTTTCAACCGAATTGACGAATTTCACAGTCATGTACTTAGGTATTACGATTGGCTGTATTCTTGTAAACCATGGTTTTAGATTATACAGCGCGAAGTCAGTTGATATAATTTGCGTGTTTCAGGGTAGTCATGACAATTTAAAACCTGGATACTTGATTTTTTTATCGTATACGCATGGCAATATAGAAATGGTACCCAATAATTTTCACCGAATTTATAATCTGATAAATAACGAAAATAACGATGCAAAAAGTTGTTTATTCAATTTTTTGCTGATCGCTATAATTCTGGTTAATGTCTTTATTTTTCTTTTGTCGACCGGGTTAACGCTCCCCGATACTTTTCAAGATATATTTGGCGTTATCCATACGGTCTCAGTCGTCATTTTTACATTGGAATATACATTGCGGGTAATCAGTTGCGTGTATCACCCTTCCGGGAGATTTCATAATCCTGTCGGCGGAAGGATCAAATATCTCGTAACGCCGCTCATGCTGATTGATCTTGTCGCGATTTTGCCATTTTATCTAGGCCACCCGTTAGGAATAGATCTGATCGTACTTCGCCTTTTTCGTATCTTGAGTATTTTGAAAATAACTCATTATTCACCCGCGCTTGGGGTGCTAAGGAGAGTCTTGAGAAGAGAAGCCAAAACACTATTGGCGATATTTCTCCTTATGCTGGTTTTATTACTTGTAATCTCTACACTGATTTATCTCATCGAAAAGCACACCTCTTCTAACAGCTTTAACAGCGTTTTTGATGCAATCTGGTGGGCAATGGCCACGCTAAGTACCGTTGGTTACGGCGACATAGTTCCAACTACCACCCCTGGCAAGATATTTGGCATCCTGATCATGATGATAGGTATTGGTATGTTCGCCATCCCAACCGGCATACTTGTAACCGGTTTTGCGCAAGAAGCAAAACGAAGGGATTTTATTGTTGTTTGGAACCTGGTGGCCAAAGTACCCGCGTTTACCCACCTTCGCGCGCTGGAGATTGCCAACATATCGAGTCTCCTTCATCTACAGACCGCAATGCCGGGAGAGGTCGTTTTTTACAAAGATGACGAGGCTGACAGCATGTATTTCATCGTAGAGGGCTGTGTCGAAGCACATTTCGATGCAGTCAAGGTAACGTTGTACGAAGGTGACTTTTTTGGCGAGGTGTCACTTTTATTTAAAAAGAAGCGTACCGGAACTGTAATGGCCAAAACTTTAACAGAACTATTACGCCTGGATAAAAAGGATTTTGATTCTTTTCTGGAATCTAATCATGATATCCGTGATAAAATTACCAAAATAGCGGAAGAAAGAATCGCCAGGGAACCCGGGGAATAAATGTGACGCATGTATTAGAGAAAATCTTGATGAAGGAAACGCTTGATGAAGCGTCGTTGCATGAATTGTCAAACATCTCTTTTACGCGCAAATTCCCGAAAAACTCGATTATTATTACTGAAGGAGACCAAAGTGATACATTCTTTGTTGTCCTGTCAGGACGCGTAAAAGTATTCCTGATGAATGATGATGGCAAGGAGGTCATCCTCAATTTCCATGGTCAAAACGAGTATTTTGGTGAAATTGCGATGCTCGATGATCAACCCCGGTCTGCTTCCGTTATGGCCATTGAACCTTCACAATTTGCAATCATCTCCAAGGCAGAGTTCTGGAATTGCATTAAACAAAATCCCGATATCGCGCTCAGGTTGATTAACAAACTATCATTACGATTGCGAGAACTCACGGAGATTGTAAAGGACATGGCCTTAATGGACGTCTATGGCAGATTAGAGAAATTACTCAGTAGCATGTCTGAACCAGTGGAAAACTCAACTGAAAGACTAATTAAACAACCCTTAACACAACAGGATCTCGCCAATATCATCGGGTCATCTCGCGAGATGGTTACCCGCATCATGAAAGATATGGTATCTGGTGGCTATATCGAATCGAAGAATAAGCAGATCAGGATCAAAAAGAAACTACCACCGGCCTGGTAGAGCGACTTTATTTGTCAGTAATCTTGTAAACCTTCTCTTTACCAGATCGACCCTTGGTTTCCACTTCGCCAATCACTTCGACGGACAATTCAGGTCTCACCAACTTCGCGGTTTCTTCACAGATAACGATTGGAGCTGTTAAGGTATTATTGGCTTTTGCAGACAATCGAAATGCAAGATTCGTCGCATCTCCAACAACAGCAACATTATCCTGCCGCAATCCATAATGTGACATCGTTACTTTACCAGTAGCAATTCCCCAGCCCAGTTTTATTGACGTTCCAGGATCTGTGGCATTTACGCTCGACCCAAGCACATTCTCAAGGGCACGAAGTTGCTGGACCGCTGCAATGCATGCCAATGCAGCCTGGCCCTGTTTTTTTTTCTGCCCATGTTCCCAGTAAGCAAAAACACAATCCCCCGCGTAATCCTTAACCGTCCCTGAATTTGCATGAACGATTTCACTGAGCAAATCATAAATATCCGACATAACGTTAAACACATTCGAAGACTCTGACTTCTGGGTAAGCGTTGAAAACCCACGGACATCCGCCACAAGATGCGTAACATACTCATTCAAGGAAACTGTTTGAGTATCAGTGATATCTGTTCTGGCTTGCTCAGCGACCCTCTCAGGCTCAAAATCAACATAAAAACAATAATCGCCTATTTCTATCAAATCACCATCCACGAGTTTCAAATCGACACCGGGGGAAATTCTGGCACCATTCAGCCGGGTTCCGTTTCTACTGGTATCTTTGATGGTTAACTGGTTATCCTTAAATGTAACCATTGCATGGTCGCGAGATATCGCAGGTTCATCAATAATGATGCTCTGATTTTCCGGCATTCCAATACACGACCTGCCGATAAAGACCCGATTTTCGATATCAATGCTGAGTTCTTTTTTTTGTTTTTCTTTCCATCGCAGAATTGGATACATAAGCTGCTACCCCTGTTTACCAGCCATGAATGAAACTATAGGTGAATAATTTTGAAATATTTTTTTATACCGGCTTTTTCCCGTATTATATATTACTCAATACCAATTAATATTTTCGGAATTCATTCCTGAATGAATTCACCAGCACCTGATATTGCTTTTGTGACACGCGTTGCTTCGCCATAATTATACACGTCACCAGCACCATTAATTTTTACATCAAGAGCCCCCGAGACGTTTACCTCTATATCACCAGAGCCATTAAGCTCAACTTTAGCTCTATTTGCCTTTAAGTTTTTTAAATAAAAATCCCCACTGCCATCAAGTCTCAACACTAATAAATCAGAATTTCCACGTGCAGTAATACCACCCGATCCCTCAACAACCAAATTCAATCGCTCGTTATCAATACTCTCCATATCAATGTCGCCACTTCCCCGAAGGATAATTCGATCAACATTTGGTGTCGAAACTAAAATCATAAGCGGTAACCGTGGCGCAAACGAATGGCTAACTGAAATCCGTAAATTTCCATTGAATACATTCGTATCAAACAGGTTGATTAAATGTAAGCGCAAAATAAACGACAGTATTGCTTACTCAATCCTGAGTTGATCTTT
>JBHHVB010000088.1:0-6455 GCA_046754065.1 Gammaproteobacteria bacterium | reverse complement strand
AAAGTATCGGGTGCGTACTGATACTAACTTACTGTTTTGGTATGACAATAAAACACGATCGGTGCCAGATTAATTAAGAAATCAAGGTGAAAAACATGAAATATTTACCAATAGCAAATCGTTACAGGATAAAAGGTTTTACAATTATCGAATTACTCATTGTCGTAGTGATTCTGGGAATTTTGGCCGCTATAGCGATTCCAGAATTTACAAGTTCAACTGATGAGGCAAAAGACGGCTCTTTGAAATCAACGCTACAAAGGATGCGCACGGCAATCAGTTTGTATCAGCAACAACATGGAGCGTACCCGGGGGTAAATAAAACCGCGGCCTCTGCCACCGATGCAGCAACCGCCGCTGCCTTTAGAAAGCAGTTGACTCACTATACCGACAAGAATGGTATTATCTCTACGACCAAGGATACAACCTACAAATACGGTCCTTATATCAAGGTCAGAAACCCGGCAAATGATTTTCCCATAAACCCCGTTGACGATGACGCCACCATTGAATACTCAACGGCGGGTCTTGGTATGACCGCAACAGCTAATAGTTCTGGCTGGAAATATTCTGCAGCAACTGGAGAAATTATCGCCAATATTACCGCTAAAGAAACTTTCTAAAGATTCTTGCTATGGACCGTTTCCCTGTATGTACGGGAAAATGTATGCTGGCGTTAATAAAGGCTTTAGCCTCTTAGAACTGCTATTGGTAGCAACCATCCTGGGGATCGTCGCGATAGTGGCGATTCCCAATTTATTTTCAGCAGACCCACAAAAACTGGAAGTCGCTGTACAAGAAGCAGTCATGGCGCTTCGATATGCTCGAAACGAAGCCAGGCGCACCGGGCTTCCACATGGTGTGCGTTTTTCATCTACAAACCATACGATCAGCGTTTTTAAACTTGACCTGAGCACGCCACCAATAGATAGCACAGACGAAATCCCGATTTATCACCCTCATGACAAAAAAACCTATAGCATCGATATCAACACGAACAACGAAAGTTCAGGATTATTGATTTCTCAAGCCAACTTTCGTTTTGGTGGCAACACAAGTAGTTTTGCCTATGTCGTATTTAACAATGATGGCCTGCCTTTACGTTATCTTTCTAACGGAACGACGACTGAAATCATGGATTCCGGAGAGGTACGGCTAAGTCAGGATGGAAGCGAAAAAATATTACAAGTTTCATCAATGACGGGGCGAGTCAAAATATTATGAGCCAATCATATTATTCCAACGAAGATGGTTTTTCGTATATTGAAGTTCTCGCCAGTGTCTTGCTAGTTGCCATCCTGTTATTACCTGCCATTGAGTCCATTCAATCTGGCATCGAGACCACGTCCGTCAATACTGCTTCACTGAAAAACCATATGAGTACCAGGGCACTGTTAGAAATACTCTTGGCCCAGCCATTCACTGACCTTGAAAACGAGGCGGTTACGATTAACAGTTTCAACACCCCCTCCGCCACCTATTCAGATCCTGCAGGCACTGCAAACCGAAGACTCGTGTATCTATCACGCTATGATGGTGACAATGCGGATGCTGACGACAATCCATTCACGGGAGTTGATGCAAACCTGGTCTGGTTACGTGTTGAAATAGAAAACACATCAACTTCATTAGAAACCTTGACCGCTCCATGATTATTTCCAAACATAACTTTTCAGGCATGACTCTTATTGAAGTTCTGATTGCATTATCCATCATGACAATGATTCTGGTCGGACTCGGGTCATTGGTTGAGGAATCATTACACCTTTGGACAAGCTCCTCATCCAAACAGGAAACCAGCCAGGATGCACGGCTCGCTATGCAGCGTATGACAGACGCAATCCGCAACACAGGACAATTGCTTATTCCCATACAAAACAACAATTCGCGAAATGTGCTCGCAGTGACACTGGATCCGACGCAGGATCTGGATGGTGACTCATTCGCCGATGCTGATAATAATAAGAATGGTGCTATAGATGAAGATCTTCCCCCTGATAATACAAACGATAATGCGCCGGGTATTATCGGCATTGATGATGACGATGACGGATTAACTGATGAAGGTTCCATTTTACAAAATCAGGAAAACGGAACCCTTGTTGGTGACTCGGATGGTCCGAATAATGATGACTGGTTGGATCCTGTTGTCTATTTTCTACAGGGATCTTTGTTAATCGAAAGGCTACCGAATGTCGGAGCTGTTGATGGAGCAGATTTTTCGGAACGCGTGATCGCTGAAAATGTGAGCAATTTGAGTTTTATCAGGACGGCCCAGGGAAGAAATGATGTAGTCGAAATCAACCTGACAACGACATCGGGTGAGGAAGAAGTCAGTTTAACTTCAACAGTCAGGGTAAAGGGTCCACGATGAAGCGTTCATCAAATCCACAACAGGGTTATATCCTCGTTTCCATCATTTTAACGATAGTACTGATCTCGTCGGTAGCATTCATCCTCAATCGCGAGGGGACAATCAATGTTAGTCTTGTCAGCGGCGATATTGAGCATGATCAACTTCAGTATGTCGCCGAGGCCGCGCTTAATCATGCAATATGGGCATTACAGAGCCAAAATTGTAACAACGTGACAAGTTTACCGAATACAGCGTTTGGTAGCGACCGCTACAGCGCAGTCGTTACCGATTTAGGCGGCTCTAATTATTCAATTATTGCCACCGGAACGCTGGAAAATGGATCTTCAAAAACGTTTAACTATGAAAATATTGCGGTTAGTTGTGGAAAATGTCCAGTCACAACCGTGTTACAACCATCAGCCTCCGGAAAGGACGCCTATATACGTGCCAATAAGCCGACAACTAACTACGGCGGCAGTGACAAGATTAAATTGGAACAGGACAAAAGACACGGTTTGATTGAATTTGATCTTTCGTCTATTCCCACTGATGCTTCAGTATCTTCGGCTACTCTTGGACTCTATCTGGAAAAGGAACCTAACAATCCACAAATGGTTGATGTCCACGCTATCCAGACTTCGTGGCTGGAGAACAACGTTACCTGGCAAACACCATGGACGTCTAATGGTGGAGATTACACTAATACTGTTATAGATACTCAAACAGTAAGTGTGGTCAATTTTTATCAATGGAATGTGTTAAATACAGTAATTGGCTGGTTGGCTACGCCTTCAACCAATCATGGTCTGTTATTGAAAACCCATGGGAACGACAAAGCAGAATTTACAAGCAGCGAAAGCGGCCCTACCAGCAACCTTCCAAAACTTGAAATAACTTACCTGGATACGTGTAGCGGCGGGAACACTGGAGACCAACCGTCGGGCAGCTCGACAGTTACGTTAACACCGACGCTCGATGCATATATAAAACGTGATGACGCGAACAAAAACTATGGCAATGATGACAAATTGAAAATTGGAAAGAGACGATCAGGTGGTGACAGATACAGAACAGCCCTTTACTTTGACTTGAACCCAGTCCCCCATGCTTCATTGATTAACAGCGCAAGCTTGCGCCTTTTTCTTAAAAAAATTAAAAACGGCAACAATGTAGACATCAATATTGATATTCACCCGGTAATCACCTCAATGTGGACTGAAGGAACGGGACAAAATGATGGCATCACGTGGAGTACTTACGACGGAAACAATAACTGGAACAATTCTGGTGGAGATTTCGATTCAAAGGTTAGTACGCTGGTCATTCCTAATGGCGCGCTTCCACAACCTGATCCCTGGATTGATTCTTCCCTAACGCCGTTAATTCAGGAATGGGTCGACGGTTTACGTCCAAACCTGGGATTAATCCTTGTTAGTAATGTGTCAGGTGACGAGCAAGTAGACCTAAACAGTCGGGAATCGGGGAATTCTGGTCAGCTTCCCGAGTTAGTTATCACCTATACCCCACCTTAACCAGATAGATATAAGTTTCTAATATTCCTGTATTTTTCACACCACACTATAAAGATACCGTTGCAAAAGTCGATAAGGTTAAAGATAACGGGTTAATTGCGAAACCGATTCAAACGGCTACCGATCAACTCAGTATCTTATTGTTTATATTAGGATAAATATGCTTATAGCTGATCATAAGCTCATAGGGAAATCGTCTTGAAAAATTTGCTGAAAAGTAAGCTCGGTTTTGCCCCCCCTGGGGTAGGTCCTATTGGTCTGGATTTTGGCAATGAGCATTTGAACCTGATGCAAATGGAACTTCGAGGATCAGAAGTTTGTATACGCGCGGCTAATACGGTCCCATTTGACAGCGACCGCAACGAGCTATTGAATTCTCCTGCGAAAATCAGGTCGTTAATCAATCGGTGCATATCGAAAAGAGGATTCTCTGGTAAACATATTGTCGCGAATGTGCCCTACGATGAAAACCTTAAACTGGTTAATCACAATTACCGCAAGAAGCCAGACCAGAACACCGATGAAGCAATTATAGAGTCACTCAAGGAGCGTTTTGGTGATGAGCTGAATAATGTCATCGTTGACTATATTCCAATACGACAGCATATATCTGATGCATCCGATAATTCAGCTCTGGTAGCTCTCGCCAAACGAGACTACGTTGTGTCATTTTTGAATCTGTTACATGATGCGGGAATGAAAGTTGATGCATTGGACGTTGGCCCAGCTGCCTTGACACGACTCGTATCCTCTCTAAACCATACAGGGTCGCACTCAAATGTTCTGGTTATCAATATAGGAAAAACGAAAAGTTATATCTCTGTTGTCTGGGGGAGACGACTGATTCTGGACAGGGGAATTGACTTTGGTGAGGACATCCTCATTGATATCCTTTCGAATACCCTGGACATGGGCTATTACGAAACATTGCAATTTTTGACTGAACAGGGTTTTAATAACCTGGATGAAAAAACCAGCCAGATTCTGAATTTTGCGTTTAAGGAGCTGGTTGAGGAGGTCAACAAGACTCTTATTTTCACGGCTTCGAGAACGCACGGTGCTTCGGTTGAAAGGGTATTTCTGCTTGGTGGAGTCATTCGATTTCCGTCAGTAGATTCCTGGCTTGAAAAGATTATTTCTGTACGGATTGACATACTGAGTCCTTTTACGTTTTTCAGTTTCATAGACAATCAGACAGCAGATAATCCGCTACTACCTGTTAACTGCGCAATAGCCGCTGGACTTGCGCTTAGAGGCATATCCACTGATGTCTGATATAGACCTGATACCTAGCGACTACCGCCACACATTACGGGTAAAGAAACTCGTTAAGTATTTTATAATTCTGCTTGTTACAGTAATAGTTGTTTCGAGCGTTGGAAGGGTAGCGATTTCTCAACTTATAAAGCAGAAAGAAATAAATATTCAAAACCTGAAAATTGAACAGAAAGAGAATCTTGACCAGAAAAACATTCTTGAAAACCTGAACAACAAGAAAATTGAACTCTCAAACAGAGCTAACGCATTTAAAAGCCTTAACACCGGCGCTTCGATTAATAACCTGCTCATCGCTATCGACCGGTCAATCAATAATAAAGTCTGGTTGACTGAATTGAAATACATTAATGCAACAGAAAAAAAAGAAGAAAAGAATATAACAAGGCAAACTGGTTATTTTATTGTTCTAGCTGACAACGAATTAACAGACAACCAGCAAAACAACAAGGTTATTCATGTATATTCACGTTCCGAAATCACTGGGCAGGCCCTATCCCATACTGATTTATCGGAATTTCTCAATGCCTTGATAAAACAACCCCAGATAGACTCTGTGCAAGTGCTAAACACCAGCACGAGAAAATATACGCGTACCGAGGTTGTCGACTTTAATCTTTATGTGCTATTGCGAAACGAGGATTTATCGTGATAGATCATCTGGCAAAATTCAGAATTAGCTTCTTAGTCGTAGTATTAGCTGCTGTAATCGGTCTGCTTTCGCTATTAAGCTGGAAAACCGTATTCAAGGCACCCATCAGTCAATATATGCAGCTGAAGGAAGAACACGCCTTGTTTGAATTGACCCAATATGATCCATCTGCACTGAATAATGAAATCCGTTTACTCAGCAATTCGATTAACCAACTCCAGAAAGAGATGTTTGGCGAGACTCACAATATCCCTCCCCGCCAGATGACTGCGCATATCATCGCTCAACTGGATCAATTATCATCCCGGCATAACGTCAAATTAAAGGGCATTAAGCCTCTCGAACGCTCAAAAATACTCATGTTTGAGCAGTTACCGTTCGATATAGAGGTAACAGGTCGTTATTTGGACCTTTATCATTGGCTGAATGATATTGATGAGAAACTGGGTCCGCTTGCAGTCACCCAGTTCACAATCAACACAGCATCGAAAGGGCGTGACCTGAACCTGCGATTAAAGCTTGCATCATATAAAGTAGTTGAATAGACAATGAACAAAATAGCTAAACTGATCCAGATTATTGTTACGGCATTGGCGCTTTTACCACTTTGCCCGCTTTCAGTCGTTTCGGCATTTGAGCG
>JBHHVB010000087.1:0-6481 GCA_046754065.1 Gammaproteobacteria bacterium | reverse complement strand
TCAAAATACTTCTTTGTTAGTATCGCGTTAGCCCCTTACCGACCAACGCCCACGTGGGAAGCCAAACATTTTACAGGAATTATCTGCTCCGGTGTCTATTTTAACGGTACTTTTTCTGCCAACGGACGGTATTGCAGCCCGTAAAACATCTCCAGATATCTCCGCGTTTCTTCACGTTCCAGATTCGTCACATATTTCCAGAATCCGTAGATACGAGAAAGTGTCATCATTCGTTCAGCATACAACTCCCAGGTATAGCGACTCTTTACCCGTGTAAGCGCATTTTCAGAGATGTTTTCCCAATAACCCTTCTCGTTTTCTGATCTCTCAAAGAATTTAGCCATGGTCTCTGCACTCTTTTCACCATGATTGGGATCTATATGATATCCGGACACCCCATCGACAATAATTTCCAGCGGGCCGCCATAACGCGTCGCAAAGGTAGGCAGACCGGTGCTCATTGCCTCAATGACGGTTAACCCGAAAGCCTCAAATAATGCAGGCTGGACGAACGCACCACGACTATCGGCCACAACACGATAAAGCTCTCCCGCCAGTGTCTTTTCTATGTGCACTCCAAGCCAGCGAATATGATCATCCAGTTGATAACGATCCATCAATTCGTGCATTAACGATATCTGTTGCTGCTCTTCACGGTCATCTGATGATGATTGATCAACATGGCCAGCGATGACCAGTAAATTCGCCTTCTGTTTTAATGCCTCGCTTTGGCCATACCACTCAACAAGCCCGGTGATATTTTTTATGTGATCAAGTCGTGCCATTGTAAACAGAATGGGCTTGTCTCTATCCGCAAATTCACCACGCACGTCAGCACGCTCGCCATCCCCGTATATCATTGCATCAATCTCTTCATGCAAGGCTGTCAAACGAGGATTCGCCTGATAAGAATAGTAGATTTCGCTATCCGCACCCGGTGAAACAATATTGAATTTTGGATCAAACATCTCGACACCATTCACGACCCGATAAAGCCCAGGCATCGTGAACGACTGATAACTTTCATACTGACCGACGCTATCACCACGACCAGCTATTTCCTGGTAGGTGCTTGAAATAATAAAGTCTGCTGAATTCATTGAAATCAGGTCAGCGGTAAACTGACACGCGAAGTGATATTGCTCATCGTTATCCTGCCAATACAGATCCGACATCAGGTATTTTGGCTTCTCCAACGCATGTGCAATATTGCACTGGGTCACCTGCAGATTATGTGCTAACAGGGTCGCAACAAGGTTACCGTCAGAATAATTCCCGACAATTAAATCCGGGCGGCCAGAGAGCTCGGCGAGAATCTCAGATTGAACATCCTCGGCAAACCGCTCAAGATACGGCCAAACCTCGAATCTGGAAATCCACTCTGGTACAAACTCACCGTCAGGATATCGAAAGGGTACACGCAGAATTCTGGCCTGCTCGGTACCACTAATATGTTCAATGCGCTGGTCACAACTCGTACCCATCGATTCAGGAATTAACCTGGTCACCACAAGTATCTGTGGCTCGATATTCAATCCCTGTTCAGCAATGCGCCGTCGCATTTCCTTCTCCAGAGCACGCACCTGATCGAGGATATAAACAACCTGGCCTCCTGTATCGGGTAATCCGAGCACCTTATCCTGTCCAAAAAAGCCATGCGGTGACAGTATCACAATACTAAATATCATCGGCATGCGACCAAGAAAATGCTCGAGATTTGCCGGGTCAGGCGCCTCGAGGATATCGGTCAGTAAAGAGAGCATGTCTCTGATACTTGATACATCTGCCCCCCAACCTGGTTCGAAACCAAGATTCACCATTTTATGGCTGATATTATCCCAAACTGCATCAGGGGATTGTAAGGCCAGATACTCATCCACATGACGTAGATTCTTGCGTAGATCCTTCAGGCTGGAAATACGTTCATTTAACATTAGTTGCTTACCCTGGCACTGGTGAACACGCAAGAATTCAAAAATACGTTGATCCCCCATACCCAAGCCCTGAAAAAGCTGACTTGAAAGACGTCTGTTTAAAAATTCAACGCCTCTTCCTATTGAACGGGACTCACGTAATTTGGGGAATTCGCGATTAAATGGTGCAATGTCAAATTCCAGCATCCAGTTCTGGTCCTTTTGCTCCCTTTGAACCTGGCGTTCCTTGAACTCAAGATATTGGGAAATACTGACCTGTTCCACCTGCATTGTCTCGACATGAATACGCAGATACTTCCATCTGACGATATAAGGTCTTGCGGCCAAATAGATCCAGGGCTCTTCGACTGCGGCCTCCTGGCAGGATTGAATAAGTCGATAAAGTGCTGAATCAGTGATATCAACGTCGCGATTTTCCTGCTGAAAGTCCTCGAGCACGTCCCACAAATCGGAACGCAATAAAAAGGTTTTATTGAGACTCAAATAACGGTGCAAAACCGTAAAGCTGGTATCACGATGCTCAGCAAAATACTGTTCGAGGTTATCTGTCATGATCTATTAATATGCTGGAATTATTATTGTTTTTAGAAAACTATAGTAGTCTATACCATCTATGATGCCTTGTGCATCACAACCTTTATAAAAATCAATACGTTCTCTTCCCCTAAACCGCTGAAGTTAATAACTTTAGCTCCGATCCACCGTCCCCGGGGTTTGGCCATTTTGCATTTCTTCGTAATTAACCGGTTTCCCGGCAATGACAATATGTTCAACCAATCATTTTATTTGATCATTCTTTCTCCCATTGCTCCAGGTAATGCTGGTAGACCTTTCTGTCGTCAATGGTTGCTCCCCGAACACCACAAACTGCCGAAGCAAACTGAAGCGCATAGTTTAATGTCCGCTCCAGCGGCCATCCTTTATGTAGCCCTAGCAGAATGACTGCACTAAAAGCATCACCAGCACCAACTGTATCACTCAGTTCATCAACGGCTACTGGCTTACCCTGAATACAGTTTCCAGAAGAGTATATTCGCGCACCTGCATCACCCTGGGTAACAATTAGTAATTGCAGATCGAAGGTTTTATAGAATTTATTCGCAATCTCGTTTAGCTGACTCTCATTCCCGGACAACTGATTAGTGAGTCGTTGCAACTCCTCTTCATTGAGTTTTACCCATTGGGCATCACGTAATAACAGCTTTGCCGACGTTGCTGACCACCAGGGTTCTCGTAAATTAATATCAACAAAAATCCTGCCAGCAATCCTGGATTTTAACCGCGCCAGGGTTTCTCGCGATTGCGGCTGTCTGGAAGCAAGGCTACCATGATAAAGCAAAGACATATGCTGCTCAGCAAGCCTTTCCAGCATAGTATTGTATTCGATAAAGTCATAGGCCTGGTCCGGGACTATCGAAAAAGTGGGCTGACCATCCTCTAATGTTATATTGACTGCCCCGGTAGGATAATGACCATCTATCTGGATACCGTTGGTATCCATATGCCATGATGACATGATCGACAGGATATCGTTTGCCTCACTATCCTCGCCTACTCGACTGATTAAGATTGGAAACAAACCAAAACCCTGAAGGTGCCACGCAACATTAAACGGTGCGCCACCCAAAACCCTTGATCCATCGGGAAAATGATCAAAAAGGACTTCGCCGAAAATAATCGGCCTTCGATGGCTCTCTGTTATCTTGTTGTTATACATAAAATATAGGAATAACGAACGAAATCAACAGCAAGTTTTCTCATCATACCATAGTCCGAATTTTTGACCATGGTTGAGGCAATTTGCTCGTGGACACGCTTCCTCGGGATTGATAAGATCATTATTTGTCATAATTCAGGATAGTTCAATGCACCTTTTAACAAGAATCATTTTTGCGACGCTGGTATTGTCTATATCGCAATTCACTTACGCCAGTCCCGCACAAAAAACCGTCGAAACATTACACCAGGAAATGTCGGCCCTGAGCGGCAAACAGATTCAGGTTAAGGGCAAGGTCGTTAAGGTTAACAATGGGATCATGAACAGAAACTTCCTGCATATCCAGGATGGCACTGGTAACGATGGCTCTAACGATCTGATTATTACCAGCCAGCAAACTGCAAATATCGGCGACGAAGTCATGGTTACCGGTACAGTGGTAACGGATACAGATTTTGGATTTGGTTATGCCTATCCGCTGCTGGTTGAAAAGGCCACGATTGAAGCTGTTAAATAATTCAAATGTTACAGTTCTGTTAACTTGCTAATTCGACTGGTAATTTATAAAATATTTTTATATTATAACGCTGCGCTGCAGTGACGCAGCGTTAGTAGATACATGGATGTAAGATTTCGTATCGACTTCATTTCGTTTTTTGAAATTTTCCACATCGTGTCTACATAGGCATATCAATTCGTCCTTTACAGTCTGACGATCATTCAGTGTGATGGCGCATAACCTGACTCGAAAGGGTTCGGATATGATTTGATATTTGTATTGTTGAACCTGATATGAGGTATTAATTTGGAAATCAAGAGAAAATCTGTTGCAAAGAAAAGTGTGAAAAAAAAATCCGTGACGACAAAGAAAACCGTTAAAGCGGAAGCAAAAACACCCAAAACAACTACTGTAAAGAAAAAGCCTGTAGCCAAAAAGAAAACCGCTACGAAGCAAATAAAGGCAGCCGCGAAGCCCAAGGCATCTGCGGCAAAAAAGGACCATCAGATTGTTATATCAGCTGATATACATCATAAATTGATTGCGTTGGTTGCCTATCACAAGGCAGAAACTCGTGGGTTTTTGCCCGGTAATGAGCACGGAGACTGGCACCTCGCCGAGCAACAGGTTAATGACATCCTCGCTATTAATCAGCCTGGTTAGTTCAGGTAGTGAACCAAAGAAAACCACCGCTTTTAGTCGGTGGTTTTCAATTCTTTTTCCTATTCAACCGTCACAGATTTTGCAAGATTTCGGGGCTGATCAACATCTGTCCCCTTCAGTACTGCGACGTGATAGGCCAGTAACTGTAATGGTATGGCAAAAACGATAGGCGCAATGGAATTATCCGTTGCAGCAATATGCAAAACCTCAATATTCTCACCCGATTTTACATCGATATCGATATCCGCAAACACAAGCAGCTTACCACCTCTTGCCTGCACTTCCTGAAGGTTCGCTTTTAATTTTTCTAATAAATCATTATTGGGAGCCACCGCGACAACCGGCATGTCCGCATCGACTAATGCTAACGGCCCATGTTTTAGCTCACCGGCGGGATAGGCTTCCGCATGTATGTAAGAAATTTCCTTAAGTTTAAGCGCCCCTTCCATCGCAACTGGAAATTGCGTACCACGCCCAAGAAACAACGCGTGATGTTTATCTGCAAACTGTCTGGCAATCTCCTTAATCGTACTGTTCAGGCCCAATACTTCATCGATTCTGCCTGGTAAAGACAATAGCTGCTCTACAAGCGAAATCTCCACCTGAGCCGAGATTCCGTGACGACGCCCCAACGCAATCACCAATAGCATTAGTGCGACCAACTGAGTCGTAAAAGCCTTGGTCGATGCAACACCAATCTCAGGACCAGCGCGAGTCATCAATGTAAGATCTGATTCTCTAACCAATGAACTTTCCGGTACATTACAAACCGCCAGTGAGTACCCAAAACCCTGCTTCTTCGCTTCTTGCAGCGCGGCAATCGTATCTGCCGTTTCACCCGACTGGGAAATCGTTACAATCAAAGAGTTTCTTCTAACCACAGAATTTCGGTAACGAAATTCACTCGCGACCTCGACGCTACATGGGACATTGGCAAGGGATTCCAGCCAGTAACGGGCAATCATACCGGCATGATAACTGGTACCACAGGCGATAATATGTACGCCCTGAACTTCATCGAAGATTTTGCTCGCATCTGGCCCGAACGAATTTTCAAGGACGCTTTGTCCATTGATTCTGCCTTCCAGCGTTTCGGCTGCAGCATTGGGCTGTTCAAATATTTCCTTCAGCATATAGTGGCGGAACTCACCACGTTCAACAGCGTTTTGAGTTAGATTGCTAACCCGTAATGGGCGTTCAACCACTTCTCCGTCAACATCAAAAATACTCAGATTATCTTTTACGATCTCTGCAACATCACCCTCTTCAAGATAGATCACGCGCTGGGTAACCGGAATGAGCGCAGCGATGTCAGACGCTATAAAATGCTCTCCGACACCAACACCGATGACAAGCGGGCTTCCCCTACGTGCGGCTACCAAATGCCCGGGCTCCTGGGTACTGATAACCCCGAGTGCAAAAGATCCCTCAAGGTCGTTTACGGTTTTTGTAACCGACTTGAGCAGGCTTAATCCTTGTTCCATATAGGCATGAATCTGATGAACGATAACCTCGGTATCCGTATCAGAGGTAAATTCATATCCCGCACGCATCTGTTCATCGCGCAACGCTTCAAAATTTTCTATTATGCCGTTATGCACAACGGCGACGACCTTTTTACAAATATGCGGGTGGGCATTGCTTGTGGTCGGTTTTCCATGGGTTGCC
>JBHHVB010000086.1:0-7306 GCA_046754065.1 Gammaproteobacteria bacterium | reverse complement strand
AACCATTAATTTTGAAGCTGAGTCCAGCGTTGAAATTGAAGCGGAATCACCGATTGAGGAACCTCAATCATCGATGGCATTACCAGCAGAACAGTCGCAGCCCGGGTTTCAACAGCCAAAAACCGAAACACCCTGTAACGAGCGAATGATTCCAGAGTGGGCGCAAGGACCCTTTCAGGCAATAAAATTTCGCATCGGAGACGTCTATTTCATGGCGCCGCTGGCACAACTGAACGGTGTGCTGGCAAAACAGCCACATCTCACACCGTTGCCCGCAAGCCCCGACAGTTGTCTGGGTATGATTGAATATCAGGGGACGAAGGTTCGTGTCATCGATCTGAATCAACTACTGGGTGAAAACAGCCTACGCAGTACAGCAGAATTGACGGGTACGCCGGAGCATATCCTGTTAATTGGTGACAAGCGCTACGGCATTGCCTGTGACGAAGTCAGCAGCATGATGACAATCTGGAATGATCAGGTCCGGTGGCCTCATCAAAAAGGTCGCAACGCTTGGTACGCAGGGATTGTCAGAAAACATATGTGTGCACTACTCGATGCGGATGAAGTATACAGGCTATTGAGCAGGGACGAATCGACTCAATAATGCCATAGTGTGCCCAGGGAGTGGCATGATTAGTGCTACTTATATGAGTAAAAGCTGTTGGTGTCTGTAAATTGACACACAGATGATTAAACATTTTTGATCAGTAAGGACAATAAATTCGGAGCAAAAAGATGAGTCAAAATGCAAGCGCTGCTGAAGATCAGGTGTTTCAATGGGTTACATTCTGTCTGGATGATGAATCCTATGGTATCAATGTCATGCAGGTCCAGGAGGTATTGCGTGTAACCGAAATTACACCTGTACCGGGTGCACCGGATTATGTGCTCGGGATCATCAATTTGCGCGGCAATGTTGTGACAGTACTCGATACCCGTAAGCGTTTTGGCCTGTCTCAACACGAGATTGATGATTCAACAAGAGTCGTGATTATTGAGTCCAGTGAACAAGTCGTCGGTATTCTGGTCGATAGCGTCGCTGAGGTCGTATATCTGAAGCAATCAGAAATTGAAAGCGCACCAAACGTGGGCAACGAGGAAAGTTCGAAGTACATCCAGGGCGTGAACAGTCGCGATGGCAGACTATTGATACTTGTCGATGTCAACAAACTGCTGGCTGAGGAAGAATGGCAGGAAATGGATGGCATGTAAGGGATCCATGCATAGAATGCCGATGACCCGCAAAATGGATGCTATGAAAAGGAGAGAATGACGGAGTAGAGGACAATGGCTGACGTTCGCGATATCAATCCGGTATTACCGACATGGCCTAAAAGACCTGCAGATAAAATTGGTCAAACCTCTAACTCGCAAGACTCAACTCAAAAGAAGAAACGGAAAAAACGAAAACAGCACGAAGAGACAAATGATGGAAAACCGCATATTGATGAATATGCATAATAACCAGAGTCAACGTAAAGCATATGATAGCCATGGGATCTACAGCCGTAACAGTTACCGTCATTAACACCATTATTCTGTTGTGCGTATTGCTGGTTGCCTATCATATGTATCTGAAACACAAAGCGCATGAAAAAATGCTCCAGGCAATGCAGGACGATTTCAACGCATTATGCCTGGGTGCCACAGGTGTTGATGGCCAGCTCAACCGCCTGGGCCAACAACTCAAACACCTTTCAGACAAACATCACCAACTGGATAGGCGTGAACCAGGGCAGGGTGATTTTGATAAAGCGATCCGTCTGATTCGCCATGGCGCAGACCTGAACGAATTGATGGCAAACTGCGGCCTGATGCGCGCAGAGGCAGAGCTGTTGCTGATGCTACATGGCAACGGCAAAAGACAAGCCGCGTAACGTTACAACATCTTACCCATAATCTATTCTATTCCCCGCAACACGGCCCTATAAGCTTTAGGGAAAATATGCAAAATATCATCTAATAACGTAAAATTTATAAACTTATTCATAATAAGTGATACTTCAAGTACCAGCTATAAGTTATTGTTTTTATCTGGAGCAAAACTAATTGGCACGAAAATTTATTGACACAACGTTAAAAAATCCTTGCAAGTAGCTGGTTTTATTATTATTGTTCAGCATCACAAGTTGCTCATAAACGGAATTTAGGTAATTATTATTAAAATATAAGCCTATGGTTAAAGCATTTTATCAGGACGATAATTCTGCGAAGAACCAGCCAGATCATATTTACGAGGCAGGGGATCTCATTATTTCTTATATCGAACAACTCGGCGTCGAGTATGTTTTCGGTATTCCCGGTGGTGCGATAGAACCCTTCTATAATGCATTAGCCAGAAGTGAGCGTAAAGGAGGCCCGCGGTCTGTTCTTGCTCGTCATGAGACGGGCGCTGCATTTATGGCAGACGGATATTTCCGCGAGACGGGTAAGATGGGCGTTTGTTGTGCAACAACGGGTCCCGGTGCGACTAATCTGATTACCGGTGTGGCTAACGCGTATCAGGATAATATTCCAATGTTGGTCATTACAGCTCAAACCCCGTTACATACTTTTGGAAAAGGTGCGTTTCAGGAATCCTCACATTGTGGGGTCAACATAGTTGCAATGTTCAAATACTGCACACGTTATAACGGCCTTGTGACACATATCGAGCAGTTGGAGAGCATGCTAGTCGATGCGATCATGACAGCTCACCAATCGCCAAGGGGACCAGTGCATTTAAGCATCCCGTGCGACATAATGAAAACCGCGGTTGCGAATAATAAACAGCCATTTCACTTCAATGGACTGTTGAGAAACGCAATGTTGCCAGCCAATTATTTGCTCACTGACTTCTATAAACTGCTACAAACCTCAAATAAACCGGTATTAATAATCGGCAGTGGCTGTTCAGAAGCGATGGGCACAATTTTAGAGCTTGCAACTTTAAAAAATATTCCGGTTTTGGCAACTCCGCAGGGGCAAGGTTTGATCAGTGCCTATCATCCTCAGTTCAAAGGCATATATGGATTTGCTGGGCACAAAAGTGCTTACAGATTACTCAAGAATGATTGTCCAGACTTGGTCATTGCGGTCGGAACTTCGTTGAGCGAGTGGGAAAGCAGCGGATGGGACGAGGTTTCCTTGTTGAATGAAAAACTCATACATATTGACAGCTCGGTGAAAAACTTTTCCCGTTCTTCGATGGCCAGGCTACATATAACTGGAAGCATTTATAAGATTTTTAAACGAGTGCTGAATATGCTGCATGACACTCTCGATCCAGAAGGTCAAATACAGCGTCTTGACGATCCATTGAAATTACGAGGATCAAGAGCATCCATTGATTTTGAACGACGCTTGTCTTCAAGAAGGAGTAAAACGGTATCTTTTCCATCTCATAATAATGTCGAGCAGTTTAGCGAACGACGAAGATCAGATCGGCGATTATTTCCTTCTATACCGAATCACCCAAAAAGAACCTTTGATCTGGATGAAGAAGACAAAGTACTTGATGGATCAACTCCAATAAAACCTCAACGCTTGATGCTCGAGCTTTCGCGAAAATTTCCCGCCAATACAGTTTTTTACGCTGATACCGGAAATAGTTTTGCCTGGGTAACTCACTACTTGCATCCTGTCAATCGTCGGGTCGCCGGTCATAGAGATTTGCGCGGTGGAAATATCCGGGTAAGTATGGAATTTTCTTCAATGGGTTGGGCAATTGGTGCCGCTGTTGGTGGTGCCTTAGGAAACAAAAAGAACATCGTGGTTTGTGTGACCGGGGATGGTAGTTTCCTGATGAGTGGCCAGGAGCTCAGTGTCGCGATCGAGGAGCACTTAAATGTAGTTTTTGTACTTCTAAATGACAGTGAACTTGGCATGGTTAAACATGGCCAGCGACTCACAGGGGCGGAACGCATTGGCTACTCACTTCCGACCATCGATTTTTGTTCTGTGGCTGAGGCAATGGGGGCAAATGCCTACGTCATAAAATCTGCCGATGATTTTGAACTAGTTGATTTCGATCGGATATGTCATGGTTGCGGTCCTACTTTATTGGATGTTCGCGTTGATCCTGAAGAATCACCCCCGATGCAGGTTCGTATAACAACTATGCTTAAGCATAAAATACCCGTCTAAGATTTAAGTGGTTTGTGATTTTTTGATTATGTTTAACGATGTTTTCTTTGCTAAATAATGACAACTAAGATAGAAAAAATTAGGTCAAAAATATGGTATGAAGAGCCAGAACCGGATAATTCATTTGCTGCAAAATCGTGTTTTTGCCAGGGGTATGATGTTTATGGAGATCCGCTGACTAAGGCTTGATGGATTGAGTACTTGTTTCTTCTTTTTAAGGGTGAAAGGCTATCCAAAGAACAGGCTCGTTTACTTGAAGGATTAGCTGTATCCCGTCAGCACCAGATGGACATAAAAGCCTGATTGCATAAGAGACAGATTTAGCTCATCGTTAACCCAAAGAGGGAAAGACGATGAAAAGAAAAGATAGCACAGAAAAGAACATACGGGATATACGTCGAGCCACCCGAATATGATATTCACCAGAAGAAAAGATCCGTCTTGTATTAGAAGGCCTTCGTGGCGAAGAAAGTGTTGCGGAATTATGTCGAAGAGAAGGCATTAACAGTAATGTTTACTATCGCTGGCCGAAGGACTTCATGTAAGCCGGCAAGAAATGTCTGTCAGGCGATACAGTCCGTGAAGCCACCTCAGATGAAGTAAAAACCCTACGGTCAGAAGCCACTGTATTGAAAGAGACATTAGCCGAGTTGCTGATGGAAAATCGCCTGCTTAAAAAAAGCGTCATCGGGGATGGGGAGGACGGTATATGAGATATTCAGCCTCCGAAAAGTACGAAATCATTCAACTGGTTGAGCAATCGAGTTTATCCGTTAAACAAACACTCAGGCAACTGGATATTCACAGCTCTACATTTTATAACTGGCTCAAACGTTTCTATGAAAATGGTATTGATGGTCTGGAGGATAGAAAGCCAAATTCAAATATTGCCTGGAATAAAATACCCGATGAACATTACGATGCGATATTAAAAAAGGCGCTGGATCAACCGGAACTGTCGCCCACAGAACTTGCGGTTAGTTATACGGATAAAAGGGCCTATTTTGTTTCTGAATCAACCGTCTATCGACTCTTAAAAGCGCATGATTTGATTACCAGTCCTGCGTATATTTTGATGTCAGCATCGGATAAGTTCCAATGAGCTCTCAGCGTATATGGAAGATAATGGCTTACCGTATACGAGAGGTAGGCCGTATCACCCACAAACACAAGGAAAGATAGAACGCTGGCATCGCTCTATGAAAAACCAGATCTTGTTAAATAACGATTGCTTACCCAGTGGACTACAAGAACATCTTCAGAGATTTGTTAATTACTATAACCACGAACGTTACCATGAGTCGCTTAATAACCTGACACCAGCTGATGTATTTCATGGCCGAGGCAGGATATTCTAGATCAGCGGGCCATAATAAAAGCCAACACATTGGCCACGAGGCGACAAATGCATTGCCACGACCGGGATACATGTTCTTCTGTACCAGGTTGTTGTTTTGTTCGGTAGCTAGACGCTTATACTGGTGCTGGGCAGCCTTCCAACTGAATGACCGCAAAACCCTGGGTGTGTATGGCGCTTTGTTGCTCAGGGGTAGCACTATCGGAATGGCAGAATTGGCACTGCTCCTGCGATACGGTATCTGGCTCGATCGCGATACTGCGTAGCCACTGCAATGCATAATGATTTGCAAGGTCCTCAGCCGTACCAGTGGGCAACAGGATGTCGAAATGCATGCGCTGGCCGTCGACCAACAACACGTGGGTGTCGAATACATCGATTTTCATGGGGCTTGTTCCTCGAAAAGGATGGCGACCACATGCACAAACATTAAGAACATGTATGCTGTGACACATGGTCGACCAGGGACAGTTATGGGTTCGGGCGTATTCAGCCGTTCTGAGATACGCCAATTTGGCGCCGGTTCCGGCTTAACCATACTAGCCTCAATCCCTTAGCTTGCTGAAGGTGTAGTCTTGGGCCTTCTGCGGCGCATGACAAGCGAAGCAGGCCGAGGCCGCGTTCTCGCCTACGACCCGATTGGACCGGTCGCCGCCGCCGAAGCCTTCGAAGCCCCAGCCGCCGGTGTCCCTGTAACTCTTCGAATCCTTGTGCATCACGCCTACCACCTTCCGAGCGCCTTCAGTGACGGCGTTTCCATCATGCACGGCCTCGAGCAGGTCAAAGATGATCACTGATCCGTCGGGGAATGTCCCACTCCGATAACCCTTCATCGCCTTGTCGTTGGCATAGAGATGATGAATGCCTCCGAATGAGCCATACAATGGGTGGCCCTCCTCGATCACCATGCTCTTCACATGGTGCCAGTTGCGGTAACCCTCAGGGTAGGGGACTTCCTGATCAGCGGCCAGTGCGGCTGTCGATGTTGCCGCGCAAAGTGCGGCCAGGATAAGTTGTCTCATTGGTTTCTCTCCTTATTTCAGATCGGTGATGGCGGCGCCGAAGTTGATGTGAAACGGCTGTCCGCCGATGACCAATGCGGGCACCGATGTTACCCCGACCGATTCGGCTTCACCGATACGTGATTTGTTCTCACCCAGGTGCATGATCTCGACGTCGAAACGCGCAGAATCAATGGCCTCGGCAACCTGCTGCTCGGCGGCAATGCAGACGGGGCAACCGGCGTGGTAGAAAATGGCCTGTTCTTTCATGGTAGGACTCCTAACTATTAGTTTTAATAAAAAACCCGTTGCCAGGAACGGGTGGTTAATAAGCGCCATTAGGCGGCGGATTCATGCTCCGGACAATCGACACGCAGATGCCGCTCGGCCATGGGTGCGTCGACGAATGCGCAATAATGAGGCGTGTCCACACCCGGCGTTAGATTCTCACGGAAGTGTTTGCAGGACACACAGGTGCGTTGCGGTGCAATTAATTCGTGTTGCTGTAAATGACGGATCATCTTGATCACCAATGTGAGCAGTAATTCCTGCTCTTTCTCCGACAGACCTGCAACAACCGGTGCGAAACTGGCCGGCCATTCTTGAGCGATCCGCATTCCCTTCGTCGTCGCTTTCAGCACGATTGCGCGTCCATCAGAAATATCTGCCCGTTTGCGCAAAAGAGACTTGCGATCCAGGGTAGTCACAGCATCACTGGCCGTGGCCTTGCGTACCCCCACGTGCGCTGCGGCTGCGGTGAGGCGAGCTCCCTCGGTTCGGTTCGCGACGAAACGAAGGATGTCAGCCTGGGTAGGGGACA
>JBHHVB010000085.1:0-7462 GCA_046754065.1 Gammaproteobacteria bacterium | reverse complement strand
AGATTTAGGGTAATCCCGGAAACGGGCTGCCTGATCCAGTATCCGGGTCACATAATGACCGGATGTCCCGAAGTCAGCCACTAAATCGATGGCCTCCTTGGTGCAATCATCCACCACCGTCAGCACCTTGATACGCCGACCATTAGCCAGCGCATCCATCACAAAATCCATCGACCAGACTTCATTACGATGCACCGGTAAAGTAAGCGGCTCTCGCGGCACCATCACGCCTTTGCGCTTCTTGCGGCACAGCTCCTTGACGGGCATCCCAGCTTCTGCCTCCTTGAGAAATCCAATAATTTGGTTCGGTATATCGTTTCCTTTTCATGTCTACTATCTCCTCTGAAAGCAGACTTTACTAAGTTTACGCTGGTAGTGAAATCGGGGAGCAGGTCAGCAGTGTTCAAAAATCTGTAGTGCGACACGAGGCTGTTCCTGTCATTGTTTCAGTCAAATAAAATTGGGGACGAAACCAATACAAAAAGGGTAGCATCCCCTTTTTAAGGGGAGGGGACTGTAATGAAAACCGACTAGTCCAATTACCAATCTGTAAAACTTTTTCTGAACCATTAAGTTTTCTAGGGTTGTTAAGTATAAAAATTAAAGAAAATTTAATGCCTGCCGTAATATACATCCAAGTTTGTTTAAGTTTATATGCTTGAACAACGACTGAAGTTCTGAAAAGGGCAACCCATACCGAAAGGTTTGGCGCGCAAAGTAACCGGTCTAAGAGACGAAAGTCTTAAGACGGCGGGACTGCCAGAACGAAAGCTGTGATGTTTCATAAAGTAAACAAGAAACCACATCTCTCCTCTGCGCATCGACACCTGACGGCTATGACCGCTAAACATCAGCATTAATGTTTGGTGGGGATTAACAATTCAGAAACTTCACAAAACTGTTAACGAATCCATAAATGAGGGTGAGTCACCGGATTATTTATTCGTTAACAAGCGTGAACGGGAATCTGTTTTTTAGATTATTGATAACCCAGAGTTAGCTCTTTTCCAGGAGCTAGGAGGATAAATGAGAAAATCATTGATTACTTGTGCAGTACTTGGCCTTGCATTGAGTGGTTGTGGTGGAGGTGGTAGCTCATCGTTAACAAACAGTTCTGGTGAAACCCTATCTTCGGTAGGCGTTGGTTTTGCATTGCCAACAGAGATTTCAGCAGTGCCGACAGATACAGGCAGCGCACCTGCAGGTGTTATTGCAACGGGGCTGCTCGCAAATATTCAGGCATTGGCAGCAGGTGTTGCGGTCGCTGACTTACCGGTCGCATCAGATTATGCAAAAGTCAATACAAAAAAATATGTGGAAGAGCGCGCACTGGAACAGTTTGACATTATTGAACAAGTCATGAATGCAGTTGCCCAGACCAATTATGCCGATCCCGCAAATATCAACACGGGCCCGTATACCGCGATGGTTGCCTGGGTAGAAGATGAAGACGGTCGTGAAGTCAAGACGCTGGAACCCTGGGTAGTAGAGTCCAGAATGATCGTTGATAATGGTCAGGATGTGAACAGACTGCTCGCATGGATTGAAGAACCCGATCACGATAATCCAGGTCAAACGATGCTGGTTAAGGCAGAGTTCAAGATTTATGCCGCAGCAACACAAAGCGCCGATGGTTCATACAATGACTATGGGGTCTGGGATATGAATGTTAACTTTGGTGGTAGTGACCAGAATTACTTTGCGGCTTCATCAACCATTGCAAATGGTGTTAATACCATCAAGATTCATGAAAAAGGTCTTGGTGGGGGCGGCCCTTCGGGTGAAATGAAAGGTATCCTTGTTAGGTCGGGTGCGAATGGTCATGGTAAAGTCTCCTATCCTGATCGGGATTTCTGCTGGCAGCAAAGTGTGGATCCTCAGAACTGTACGCCACCAAGCAAGACAGCCCAATATGCTTATAACGCGGACTACATGGTGGTAAACGCCGATATTACAGATAATGCGGTTTCACCAGTCTACAAAGATCGTAATCCTGCAAATTCTGTTGAAATGACTCATCGTTATGGTCTGTTTCATGCCGATGCTGATGCCAATGCCGGCATTGCAGCAGGTGATAATGCTGAAAGACATAAGTCATTCGGTTTCCCTCTTCGTTATGTCGATAGTAATGGTATAACAAATCATGCTTACTATGGCGCATGGCAGGGTCGACATGAAATCTGGGGCGGCGATAACCTTTCAGCAGGTGATACGGTAACACGTGAAGATCACGACCCAAATGCGACACCTGTGAGCTACACAGTCTCAGCGCCTTTCAATGGCACACTGACAAAGCGAACACTGGTTGATGGTGATCTAACTGATATCCTGAACATTCCGGTTGAGACCTGGCTCAATAAACACTGGGACCTGATGTGGGACCAGGCTGCAAATGGTGGCGCTGGTGCATGGAAAAGTTGTGACGGTTGGATTGATTGGGGTTGGGATAGTGTCAACCAGAAGGATACGCTGACCTGTCGTGCGTTTACCGCATCAGGTGGTTCTATTGGCGCAGATATCGGTTTCTCTATATTCGATAAGTTTGAATTGCTGACCGGTGATAGTAGTGGCCGTAAATGGGTGAATATTGGCCGCTGGGACAATAACACACAGCAACCTGTGAATTTTGTCTTTGATCCTAATGGAACAAATGGCGCAGGTTTCTATGTGGCGCAAGAGGTGCAGGGGCAAAACGGACCACAGATGCAAGCGACTAACACCAAATATACGCCACAGGATGGTGACAATATTTGGGTAGATATCGGTGGGTCAATCTATATTCAGTACACCGGTGATTTTACCAATGGTGCGACCGGTTGGGTACAAAAGGCATTGGTGGATTTTGACATGCAAAAATGGAAACCAGAGTTCTCTGCCAATGGCGATACTCCATTCAGTCCGGAAGTAGGGCGTGAGTACTACATCAATAACAATGGCGCCAACTTTGTTGTGAAGCGTACTGCTTCAGCCAATCTGGCAACTGATTATAGTGTCAAGATTGAGCTCCAGAGTGCTGCGAATCCGGTCAATATTGCATCAATATTACCTGCCGGAACCGATCACTTGGCAACGCCATGGCGGCCAGAGGTTACGTTCGCCTTTGTAACTGATTCTGCGAATGTCAATTTCATGAAACTGGTTTACGCAAGTGATGATCCAAACACCGACGCAAATGACATTGGTAACGTATACACCAATGGTGAATGGGGGCTGCATGCCTATAACGCCAGTGGTCAGCCACTCAAGGCAGATGGAACAGCAATCAGTGTGAATGAATTTGGCGAGCCTGTTAACCAGCAAGATGGTCGTCCAGTTCAGTTTAACTGGGAATATAATGCCCAGGAAGGTTGGGGAACACAGAAATTCCTGTTAGATGCTAATAGTAACTATGTGCTTCTGTCTGATCCAATTCAGCTGCAACCTATCACGGCGACAAATGGCGCAGGCGATACGAAGACACTGTCACTACAGTTTGACGGTTGGATGCATGGTCTTCCTGATCTGTACCATGAGTTGTCAAAAAATAATTGGCAGATGTCGCAGGAGCTGAGTGACAAGGTCATCAATCTTGCAGAAGGTACGCCGGTTACCGACAGCAACAACGTTAACTACTATCTGAAGCCTCTGGAGATCAGTGTATTCCTTACTGAAGTACCAAGTAATACCGCAGGTGTACCTGACTTAAGCGTTGCAGACAGCGTTGATTTGGCAACAGTGCCTAATTTTACACCGCACGGAATGGGTGCAAAACCAACGGGTACAGTTGTTAAATATTCTGAAGGAAAACCTGTGGGGAGTGGAAGCTAAAAAAACAAGCAGAAGGAGATTGCATTAACAAAAAGGGGCGCTTATGCGCCCCTTTTTTATAATCAATAAAACAAATAGATATAGCAGTATTATAATCTAAAACATTAATTCTAATCGAGTGAGTTTTATCACAATTGATCGGTTGAATATCGGATTTCTGGTACAAGATGCCTGAATTCTGTTATCGTTTAAAGAACGATACAATCTGGCCGATAGATGTATTAATCAATAATAAATCATGCTGCCTACCTTGATTTTGGCAACACATGGGATGCTGAACAAAGACCGGAGGAAATACTCGATGGAAGCCAGGGATCTAGTAGCAGGAACAACGAAACTCATTTCGGTTCCTGAAGTATACTTGAAAATAAATGAGATGGTTGACGACCCCAAGGCCTCAGCAATGGATATCGGCAATTATATCAGCCGGGATCCTGCGTTAACCGCTCGCCTGCTAAAGATCGCCAATAGCCCATTTTATGGCTTTCCTTCACAGATCAGTTCTGTCTCAAGAGCGATCACCGTGATCGGCACCAGAGGCCTGCGCGATCTCGCACTTGCAATGTCGACAATCAGTACGTTTTCCAAATTGCCCGTAGAGGTCATCGATTTAAACGCATTTTGGCGTCATAGCCTGTTTTGTGCGGTAACGTCACGATTGCTCGCTAAACAGTGTAATGCATTGCAGACCGAACCGTTCTTTGTTGCGGGTTTAATGCATGATATCGGGCAGCTGATCATTATGAACAAGATTCCGGAAATGGCGATAGAGGCCCATTTGCGGGCAAAAAATACTGGATTACTGCTAAGTAATATTGAAAATGAAATTATGGGCTTCAACCACGCCGAGGTCGGTGAAGCCTTGTTCCGCAAATGGAAGCTACCTGAAAGTACCATTGACTCGATAGCAAACCACCATACGCCTGATCAGGCAAAAGACTCTCCACTGGGCGCAGCCATTGTACATATCGCAGATTCCATGGCAAAAGCTGAAGAGATGCCGTACGTACCAGAGGAGAATTTGCCGCACATTAATGAAATAGCCTGGAAAATCACTGGACTCGATAAAGATGCACTGGCTGATATTCTTGAAGAGGCCAGGGCACAGTACAAAATTTCTATCGATCTGTTTTTAACTAAAGCTGCATAATCATTACCCAACTGGATCCTGCTGCCCTCAAGGCAGTTTTATTACAGGGTAATGTCACTTATAAAGGCTGATGGAAAGCCAATAATATAGCCCTATTCCTGACAAGCAAGCATACCTGGTCAGTCAACCTGGTAAGCTCGCTTCATGCCCGCATTTTTAATTTCTGAACACCGTACTCGAGCATATTCCTGAACACTATCCTATTCTTAACCTTAGTTGTGATTTGTTAAAGCCGAACATCGCTTGGTCGATACAGGGTTATCGGAACTAAAATAAGAATGGAGGAGTCACGGTGCGCTTTGGATTAAAACATAAAATTGGTGGTGGTTTTGTGCTCATGGCATTGTTTCTGCTCTTGACCGCTGGCGGTGGATTATATGGTGCACAACAGTTAATCAAATCTCTGGACTTTGTCCTTGGCCCTGTCTGGGACACTGCGGACGGTTCTATGGAAGGCACGATTGGTATCCAATCGGAGATGATAATCATGGGTGAGCTATTATCGGGGGATCATCATACCGGTGAGGAGTATCAGGCGCTGAAGCTTCGGTTAGAAGAAGCCAATGCACTTGCCCATGAGTCAATCCAGAGAATACGGGATGCCGGATTAATCCCTCAGGAAAAGCTCACTGTGCTGGATGATAAACTCAATCTCTATGCCGAGGCATCTGAAGCTGTCACCCACGCCTTTGGAGAGAGCATCCAGGCCGAAAATGCATTGAACACAAATTTTGACCAGCTTGATGAAATGATGGTTAACCTGGCGTCACAAGGGGAGCAACAGGTCGAAGCGCTAGAAAATAGTACCGATGTATTGACCTGGGAACAGATTAGCGACAAATGGGCCGCTGCTGATGGGAGTATGGAAGGCAGTATTGATATGTTAACAACCAACTATCTCACCAGTCGTTTTTTGCGTGGTGAAGACACAAAAGAGTTGATGAAAGAAATAAGCGATGTATACCGTTCCCTTGGAAAAAATCTGGATCGTATGGCTGAAACTGGCGCATTTTCCGACAGCGATATGACTCAAGCACAAGATTATTTGAGTAAACTCAAGTCTCAATCCGATGTTGTCATTAGAACAGTGCGAGATTTTCGCATCGCAAATAATAACTATATTGAACAAGCGCATGGACTGATAGACTATGTTTCTGAAGTGGAGGCATTGGGTGATGCGCAAGTTGAAAATGAAACCCGGTCTGTTATAGCAACAGAGCGTACAGTTTATTCTATAATATTCTCGCAGCTGGCATTAGGTATTTTGTTTTCAGTTGCTATCATTCTCTATGTTTTTAAATTTTCCATTAAGTCGATCATAGGCCTGTCAGAGCGCCTCAAGGATATCGCGGAAGGTGAGGGAGATTTAACGGTTGCGATAGAATCAAAGGGCAATGATGAAATTGCAGACCTTGCAAATGGCTTTAATGCCTTTGTCGCCAAGTTGAGAACTATCATTCACGAAGCAAGCGAATCAGCAACCCATATTGCAACCGCGACCGGTCAATTGACATCGATTGCTGAAATGACTCAGCAAGGTGTGAACAGTCAGCAGGGTGAAACGGAACAGGTCGCAACAGCAATGAACGAGATGACTGCAACGGTTCAAGAGGTTGCACGGAATGCTACTGATGCTTCCCATGCAGCCCAGGAGGCCAATGAGCATGCTAGCAATGGCAAGCTCGTTGTCATTGAGACCATGAATTTAATCAATAATCTTGCTAGTGAAGTTGAGAAGAGCGGGGATGTCATCAAAGAGCTGGAAAATGAAAGCCAGAATATTGGTTCAGTCATGGATGTGATTCGAGGTATCGCGGAGCAGACCAATTTGTTAGCGCTTAATGCAGCTATTGAGGCTGCTCGCGCTGGTGAACAGGGACGTGGATTTGCTGTTGTGGCGGACGAAGTACGTACACTGGCACAGCGTACCCAGGAGTCGACCCAGGAGATTGAGAATATGATAGATCGACTCCAGGCAGGTACTAAAAACGCGGTAGTTGTGATGCAGAACAGTCATAGCGAAGCTGCTGATAGCGTCACTAAAGCCGGCAATGCCGGGGATGCGCTTGAGGAGATTACCAAGTCAGTCAGCAATATCTCTAATATGAATCTTCAGATTGCGAGTGCTGCTGAAGAGCAGGGTGCCGTTGCGGAGGAAATAAATCGCAATATTAACGCCATCAACGATGTAGTCGTTGAAAGCGCAGACGGTGCGAATCAAACTGCTACAGCTTGTGAGGACCTGGCCAGGTTAACCAATAATCTACAGGCTATGATGCGCCAGTTTAAAACCTGAGCGCTTTTCGCTCTTTAAGCGAGTATCGAATACCTGCACTTTTTAGAGAAACTATTGTTAATCAATCGTTCCGGCACCCATCCGGGCATAAACTCTGGAGGAAATCCATATTTCTGATATTTCTGGATTCCCGTATTTGCGGGCATGTCGTTTGTAGAATTAATCAGGATTTTATATGGACTCCCCCGTTTTGCAAGATAACGGTTCAT
>JBHHVB010000084.1:0-7525 GCA_046754065.1 Gammaproteobacteria bacterium | reverse complement strand
GAGATTTCCTGGTCGAAAAATACAAACTGATATTGATGACGATATGCATGTTTATGGCAGCGAAACATTAATCTATTTACTGTTAATTAATTTAATGGAAAATGCTTGGAAATACACTAAAAATAGATCCGTTGCCGAGATCACGATTGGTCAATTAAACCACCAGGAAAAACCTGTGATTTATATTAAGGATAACGGGATTGGCTTTGACAAGAAATATGTGGAGAGATTATTCGAAATATTTCAAAGACTTGATAACTCAGCCGAGCATGAAGGAACTGGAATTGGTCTTGCTAGTGCCAGACGGATACTTGATCGCGATGGCGGAAAGATCTGGGCAGATGCCAAACCCGACCCGGGAGCCAGATTCTATTTCCAGATATAGTCACCTCTTGTTCCCACGATTTCGTTCTAAACCATTTTTTCTAATGGTCGATAATTCAATAACCTACTAATAAAGTCAGGGGAGATCACCTTGGATCACCGCTGGTACGAAAGAAAAAGTATTCCAATTAACGTGCTTTTAAACCGCAGGGATTTCCCGGGTATTTACTGTCAATGCAGAAATATTAGCCTGGGGGGCATGTTCGTAGAGGTTGATAATCCATCCTATGCATCTGGGTCAGTTGTAGAGGTTATTTTTGCGATTGCCACCACTGACGCATTAGATGAATATCGAATAAAGGCTTCGGTTATCCATGTAACACCACACGGGTACGGACTCATGTTTTTGTCAATCAATCGCGAGAGTCTTAAAATGCTTGAGCAGTTACTACATCCTGCTTCTCAAGCTAACGGCAACAATTCACAACTTAACGCGTAAAACTCGCGCCAGTGCATTCAAAATTCTGGAAAATCTGCAATGCCTTCTATGGCCCAATAATGCCTTTACTCTCGAGATAGCTGATAACTTGCTGGGCACACTCTTCTAAAGAATGTTCTCCGGTTTTTACCGTAATTTCCGGCTTTTCCGGCGCTTCATAGGGAGAGGATATACCGGTAAACTCGGGAATCTGTCCAGCACGCGCCTTTTTATACAATCCTTTTGGATCTCTATCTTCACAGATGTCCAACGGACTGTCGCAGAATATTTCAATGAAATCCCCGTCAGAAACCCTCGACCTGGCAATATCACGGTTGGAGATAAACGGTGAAATGAAGGCGGTCGACACTAATACACCCGCATCGGTAAATAATTTTGCAACCTCCCCGATCCGGCGGATATTTTCTGTGCGGTCCTCGTCAGAAAACCCTAAATCAGAATTGAGTCCGTGACGAATATTATCCCCATCAAGAACGTAGGTTCTGCAACCTTTTTCAAACAGGATATCTTCAACCGCGTGCGCCAGCGTAGATTTACCCGATCCGGACAGGCCGGTAAACCATAATACTGCACTTTTATGCTTGTTTAATGACTCGCGATTTTCTCGTGTAATGGTCGAATCATGCCATACGACGTTGGTACTCTTTTTCTGCTGTTCAGTCATGGTGTCTTCTCGCTAGTTATTAATTTATTAGATTAGGATATCAGTATAACTTGTTGATTTAATGGTGCCCAGGGCCGGAATCGAACCGGCACGGACGCAATGTCCGAGGGATTTTAAGTCCCTTGTGTCTACCAATTTCACCACCTGGGCGCTCAATAAATGCAACCCCAACAATTATAATTGATGGAGGCTGAGGTCGGAATCGAACCGGCGTCCACGGCTTTGCAGGCCGCTGCATAACCACTCTGCCACTCAGCCACTCTTACCCTGTCAGAAATCTCACGCGGATATTTTCGCGCAAAATTCTTTTTAACTGTCTTTATGATCTGGGGATGGTTTCTGGGCTTAATATTGGAGCGGGAAACGAGACTCGAACTCGCGACCCCAACCTTGGCAAGGTTGTGCTCTACCAACTGAGCTATTCCCGCCCTACATCAAGCGCCATAGTTTCTATTATTCCCCCCCCTACTGTCAAGTCCTTATATTATCTACCAAAACTAGTATCTAATCGCTCAGCGATCGTTAAGTGCAGGCCACGCATTTTTTAGATACTTAATCATGGACCACAGGGTTAATCCCGCTGCAATATAAAGGAAAATGTAACCTAACGTTACCATCGACAGACCCAATAAAGGATCCTGATAAAGCAGCATGATTAATGCTGTCATCTGACAGGTGGTCTTGATTTTACCCATCATATTGACCGCTACATCAGAACCTTTACCGATTTCCGCCATCCACTCCCTCAAGGCCGAAACAGCAATCTCTCTTCCAATAATGATCGCCGCCGGAATCGCCATCCAGGCAGAGGCGTGTGTTTCCACGAGCAACACGAGCGCAACGGCCACCATCAGCTTATCAGCCACCGGATCAAGGAATGCCCCAAACGCAGATGTTTGGTTGAGCTTTCTGGCCAAATATCCATCCAGCCAATCGGTAATCGCGGCCAGTGAAAATATGACTGTGGCAAGTATATGTGACCAGGTTAACGGCAGATAAAAGCACAGTACAAATACCGGAATGAGCGCGATTCTAATAAGTGTCAGATTTGTAGGAATCGTCATATTATTGTTCTTCTATATGTAGTGAATCGTATATTTTCTGTGCCAATTGCCTACTGATTCCCCTGACATTGGTCAGATCCTCTACCCCTGCTCGGGCAACCCCCTGTATTCCGCCAAATTGTTTTATTAAATTTCGACGACGCTTTACCCCTACACCTTCAATCCCATCGAGCACTGACGTATGCTGCGCCTTGTTTCTTCTATTTCTATGTCCGGTGATCGCAAACCGATGAGCTTCATCCCGAATATGTTGTATCAAATGCAGAGCCGGTGAGCTTTCTGGTAATTGAAGTAGTGATTTCTGACCATGTATAAATAATTTTTCTTTCCCCGGCTTGCGTTCTCTACCTTTTGCAATGCCCACAATGACTACATTATCGACCTGTAATTCTTCAAGCACCTCAGCTGCCTGCCTCAACTGCCCCTTTCCTCCATCGATAAACAGTATATCAGGAATTTTCCCATCGCCTTTTTTCAATCTGGTATATCTACGCGATAGCGCCTGATATAGCGCCGCATAATCATCGCCAGGCTGGATACCATCTATATTAAACCGGCGATAATCGGATTTCAGTGGTCCATCATGATCAAATACAACACAAGATGCAACGGTAGATTGCCCAGAAGTATGACTTATATCAAAACATTCCAGGCGTGCAGGCAAACTATCCAGGTTCAGCGCATCCTGTAACGCATGGTACCGTTGAGAAAGGTTTGCTTTGCTCGACAAATGATGTTCAAGGCTGTGCTTTGCGTTGGTAACAGCCATTTTAACGAGTCGCGCCCTGTCTCCCCTCAAGTTAGCCTGGAAACTGACCTGATGCCCGGCCAAACTACCAAGCGTTTCCTCTATCACCCGCGTATCTTTCAAGGATTCACTGAGTAGAATCTCACCGGGAATCATCCTTCCCTGCAAATAATATTGTGAAATAAAGGCGTCTAAAATTTCCTCGCTAGCTGACCCTTGAGGATGCCTGGGGAAGAAAGCTTTATCTCCCAACAACTGCCCACCTCGAATGAAAAAAACATTCACACATGCGATGCCATTTTTTACGACGCTTGCAATGACATCCAGCTCTCCTTCACTCTTGTTGATGGTTTGTTTTTCCAGTACCTTTCTTATGCTTGCAACCTGGTCACGGAATACTGCAGCCTTTTCAAACTGAAGCTGGTCAGATGCCTGCTCCATTTTTTTTACAAGTTCCTCAATGACTGCCTGATTACGTCCCTGAATGAACATGACTGCGTGCCTCACATCCAACTGGTAGGAGGCTTCATCAATAATTCCAACGCATGGCGCTGTACAACGCTTAATCTGATATTGCAAACAAGGCCTCGAGCGATTGCGAAAAAAATTGTCTTCACATTGCCTGATTTTGAATAGTTTTTGTAATAAGTTAAGCGTCTCCCTGACGGCTCCCGAACTTGGATAAGGACCAAAGTACTTACCCTTTTTCTCCTTTTTCCCTCGATGCAATGTCAACCTGGGATAAACTTGATTGCTCGACAGGAAAATGTATGGATAACTCTTGTCATCCCTCAATAAGATATTGTAGCGTGGCTTGAATTCTTTTATTAGATTGTTTTCAAGAATGAGCGCTTCATTCTCTGTATGCGTGACGGTAACTTCTATATTGCAGACCTGTGATACCATCGCTTGCGTCTTTGAGGAACTTGCAGACTTTGTAAAATAGCTGGCAACGCGCTTCTTTAGATTTTTCGCTTTACCAATGTAAATTACCTTATCGCAGCTATCAAGCATCCGATAAACACCAGGCCTACTGGTTAATTTTTTTAAAAATGATTTGGCGTCAAAACCTGATTCGGCATTGCTCATTAGATAAATAATCTTTACAGTTAGGATGGATTCTCTAACTGAGCAACGATTTTCAGGAACACATCATCAAACATCTGTTGGGTTAATCTCCCTGTTTGCGTGTTATACCGGCTGCAGTGGTAAGAATCGTATAAGCATTTTCCATCGGGAAAAGAATGCATTGCACCGTGAGAAAACCTGAAATCCTTGATTTTCAGATCAAACGCCTTCAACACAGCGTTATGGGCAATTGTTCCAAGTGCCAGAATAATTGTACCAGAAGCGAGCTGCCGTAATTCATTCCGCAGGAAATGATTACAAGTTTTTATCTCATCGGTTGTTGGCTTGTTTTGCGGAGGAAGACATTTTACCGCGTTTGTAATACGACAATTGTTAAGTCGGAGATCATCCTGCGTTGATACAGACTCAGAATGATTGCTAAAACCATGCTTGAATAAAGTATGGTATAACATAATGCCAGCGTGATCGCCGGTAAATGGTCGCCCCGTCGCATTTGCTCCATGCATTCCCGGCGCCAAACCTACGATTAATAATTCGGGAGCGTCATCTCCAAATGCCGGGACCGGTAACGCATGATAGTCCGGGTACTCTTTTTTTACCTGACTAAGAAAATCTGCAAGACGACGACATTTTGTGCAGCCTTGATCGAATAACACCTTGTCTATCATTTATCTTTTCAGATTGAATCCCGGCCAAAACCAAACGATACAATCCACGCTTGATTAATTCGTCGCTACTACAACACTTGCCTGAGGTCCTTCATCCCCCTGCTCTTCAACAAGATTAACTTCGATTCCGGTGGCAAGCTTGTCAAAGCCACCTGCTTTTACACTGTTGCGATGAAAATAGATTTCTCTACCATCGGATGTATCTATAAAACCGTAGTCGTCACGAGGGAACAATTTGCTAATCACACCCTGAGGTGCCACAGTATTGCCTTCATGTTTCTTCACATCTCCACGCTGTCGCTGTGAGTGATCCTTTAGTTGCCTTTTAGCAGCCTCAAATGCATTTCTGATCGCAACGTATAGATCTTCGTTCGCCTCACGTTTAACAACGATTTCATTTCCGGGCACAGAAATATAAATATGGAGGTCATATAACATTCCGTGATTTTTATGTCTGTGCGGCACTTCAACTAAAACACGGCAGCTAATGATTCGGTCATAAAAGGTATCCAGCTTACCTGCTTTATCGCGAATAGCTTCTTCAGCTGCATCTGAAAGTGACAGGTTACGGGTCGTAATTTGTAATGGAAGCTCCATATCTATCTCCTTGAACCAATAGACATCTTAATAGGTAAAAATTATTCCGATGTTACTATTTACGTGTTCAAATTATATCACCCATGGCCAAAAATAAATATCGTCAGGTCATCAATGGGCAAGTCGGGTCACCTCGATAACATTGGGTAATTGATCGATCTTGTCCACAACCTTACTCAACCGGCTGATATTGGATATTTCCAACGTCAAGCGCATGGTTGCGCGATGATCCTTTTTGTCAGATATTGTATTGGCTGCAATCAGATTAATTTTTTCATTTGCGAGAATCGAAGTTATATCTCTCAACAGTCCCTGGCGATCAAATGCGACAATCTGTACATCAACCGGGTAGGTGTTGTCAGCATCCCCCCCCCAGTTAACCGCGATAACACGTTCAGGACACTGCACGCTGTAACGTAACATGTTGGCACAATCGCTGCGGTGAATTGTAACGCCTCTACCCCTGGTAATATAACCACCTATTTCATCACCGGGAACCGGCTTACAGCAATTAGCAATGTTTGTTAAAAGATTACCAATACCCTGAATTTGTATATCTCCCTGCTTGTTTTCAGATGAAACAGGTTTCTGCAGCGTAAATTTGTCTATCTCCTGCTTTACCTGTGGCTCTACCAGTTGTTGAGCAGCATTTATCACATGTGCAGTTTTGATATCCCCTCTTGCTATTGCTCCATAAAATTCATCGATATCATCAAATTTATATTTAGTAGCCAGCGTAGAAAAATTCACACTCGCCAATCCCAAACGCTTTAATTCTTTTTCAAGCGTGTTACGACCCTCTACAACATTTTTCTCATGGTCCTGTTGCTTAAACCAGTGTTGAACCTTGTTTTTTGCCCGGTTGGTTTTTAGATAACCTCTATGAGGATTTATCCAGTCGCGACTTGGTGTTGCATTCTTTACTGTTAAAACATCGACCTGTTGGCCTGTTTTTAATTGATAGGTTAGTGGCACCATATTGCCGTTAACCTTTGCCCCTCTGCAATGGTGCCCAACCTCAGTATGGATCTGATAAGCAAAATCCAGGGGAGTTGAACCTTTGGGCAAATCGATTACCTTTCCTTTAGGTGTAAAAACATAAATTCTGTCCTCAAAAATATCTGACTTTAATTGATCAACAAAATCACTTGCGTCAGATATTTCATCTTTCCATTCCATCAACTGCCGTAGCCACGAAATTTTCTCATCAAAAACCTGGTCCTCGGTAGATCCCTCCTTATAACGCCAGTGTGCCGCGACACCGAGTTCGTTATTCTTGTGCATTTCATGGGTTCTGATTTGAATCTCTACGGTTTTACCGCGCGGGCCTATGACGGCTGTATGTATAGATTGGTAGTTATTTTCTTTTGGCGTAGCAATATAGTCATCAAATTCGCCAGGGATGTATTGCCACAGTGAATGCACGATTCCCAGCGCTGCATAACAACCAGATATTTCATTGGTCAGGATTCTGATACCACGCACATCATATACCTGATGGTAATCAATATTTTTTCTCTGCATCTTGTACCAGATGCTAAATATATGTTTCGGTCGTCCGCTGATCTCAAACTTAATGCCTGCCCTGGAAAGCGCCTCTTGAAGTATTTCAATAACTTCTTTTATATACTGTTCGCGATCAACCCGTCGCTCATCCAGCATCTTGGCAATGTTTTTGTATAATGCTGGATCAAGGTATCTGAATGACAGGTCTTCAAGCTCCCACTTTATCTGCCAGATTCCCAGCCTGTTCGCTAACGGCGCATAGATATCAAGTGTCTCTCTCGCTATTCTACGTTGCTTTTCCCTGGGCAAAGCTGACAAGGTACGCATATTATGCGTACGGTCGGCCAGTTTGATCATCACTACGCG
>JBHHVB010000083.1:0-7584 GCA_046754065.1 Gammaproteobacteria bacterium | reverse complement strand
CGTGCACATAAGGCCATCAAGTTAAAAGGGCGTCGTTTGTTTTGCGCTTACGATTAAATTGTCATCGCCTCTAACTTCGACAGAAGATTCTGCATCTATAAGAATATTGAGGTCAGCGGCTACGTTAACGGTAATACTATGAAAAGGGCTCAAATGACTTTTTATAAATGCCGGCACTCCTGAACCAGAAATTATCTGGTCATCTGATTGAGAGCGGCTAACTTCTTGGCCATCAATGATAATACCGCCAATACTGGCGCTGCCACCATTATTGATGATGGTAGAGTTAGTCGTATCGGATCGGTTGATAAATACATTACCAGCGTGAACCGGGGAACTGCCCGCCGAGCAAAACACCAAAACAACAAGGATACCTTGTGAAAGCGCTATATTGAAATTCGAGATTGTTATCCGGGATAGTAGTTCCCTAAAACTTCTGGAACAATATCGCCAGTAGTCAGTCACTATTTTATGTAGCTCCGAACAAGAGCTACTCATTTAAGATTAACCATCAAAGCAGTGATATTATCGAGGCCACCGTTGCGATTCGCCTCAGTAATCAGTTCCTGACACTGGTTGTCCAAAGCAGGATAACCCCGGTCTTGAAGAACTCTTTTTATATCTTCGTCACTAACCAGATACGTTAATCCGTCGGTACACATTAGATAAATGTCTCCATCAATACATGAAAAAGTATTGATATCGACCTCAGCTTCCGGGTAAGGTCCAATCACTCGCAAGATGATGTTTTTTCCCGGTGGCTCGCCTTTTGAACCATCATCTATCCATTGTTGATATAACGAATGATCGCGGGTAAGGCGCTCCAGTACACCGCGTCGATATCTGTAAACTCTACTGTCGCCAATATGGAAAACAACAATTTTGTCAGCACTATCATTAAAACATAGTCCAGCAATAGCGGTCCCCATGCCATGACCATCATTAAAACCATGCTCCCGATTTAATTCATAAATCCTGTCATTCGCTGATTTCACTGTTTGCTTGACAGCGCCAGAAATCATATCGATTTCCTCTGAGCATTCGGAGTCAGCGAGTTGCTGCTTGTATTCGGTTTCGAACACTGAAGCCGCGGCTCTGCTGGCCAAAGCTCCACCGAAGTGTCCACCCATGCCATCTGCAACCAGATAGACCCCGGCATCTTCGTCGAAAAAATAACAATCCTCGTTAACACTGCGTCGCAGTCCGATATGGGTTTGCGCACTAACATCAATCTTCATTTTTGAAAATACCACTGAGCTAGTCCACATTGGTGGTTTTACTGTTTCTGGGACGCGTAACAATATTTACAATATTTGCTGAAATATTGTGTTCATTGACTCCGTCCAGACTCGTATTTAAGAGCGTCAGGTAATCTTTGGCAGGCTCAATCTCTGGCCTGCTTTCTACGTACAGGACATTCTTTGATGCAATAATCGAAACCATCTCCTCCCCAAATGGGGCCTCAATTTTCCATTTTCTTCCTGGTTTCCCGGGTTTCCCCAAAGATAAGTCCTGCCCCGGCGAAAACCTGTTGTTGGGTTCTTCCGCGTTGGGCAGCATATGAACAACTGTCCCATCCATCAGAAAATAGTCAACATAAATGTTACTTGGGTAGTTCTCTGGTGTAACCAGATCGAGGTTTAAATATTCTTCCTCTACGTAGTTTAAAAATTGTTGCGGAAGTACTGAATGTTTGCCAGATCGTGTTTTTAAATCGAGATATGGGTACAGGGTTGAAACTAGCTCACAGTACGGCCAATCCAGAACTTCGATATGAGTTTCCAGTGCACCGACACCCGGTAGAGAATTAATTCTTTGATAAATATCAATGAGGTCATCTTCACTGGAAACAAACCCCGTTAACACCACCTTATCCTTTTCCAGTTTTGGAAAAACCTGGGCACATTTATAACCGGCTGCTAGAACTCCAATGTCAGAAGCATTTAAACTTGCAGGCGCCAGCACCTTTTCCAACTTTTTCTCGTGCGCGATTTCCGCTAATTCCGGCTTTTCTTTTTGCGTATCCCCGGCTTCAATATTTGCTACGTCCGATTCATTCGACGAATTGAAAAGAAAAACCATTAGCAAAACTATAACTATCGCAATCAACACACCAGATGTCAGAAATCTTGTGCTTTTGTTCAATTTCAGGATAGCCGTATCTAACGAATTCAAAAGATAGGATCTACTGATCTCAGTTTGACTAATATTTATCGTAGGCTCAGCCGCCTGTCCTTCGTTAGCTGTTTCCCGAGATAACGCCGATAACGCATTTTTAAATTCGTCTGCTGTCTGGTAACGGTCCTTCGCCGATTTTGATATTGCAGTCATTACAATCGCATCGAGTAATGGCGGAATGTCTTCACCTATTGTGGAAGGTTTTTCAGGCGTTTGATTCAGCACATTATGCAATACTGCGCCAAGATCAGGTCCCTCAAACGGCTTTTTGCCCGTTAACAGCTGATAAAAAATAACGCCAACTGAATAAAGGTCTGAACGATTATCAGCGCTTTTACCCTGAAACTGTTCAGGAGACATATAATCTGGCGATCCTACAACATGTCCGGTTTGCGTCAAATGCGTAGAATCTACCTTGGCCACACCAAAATCTGTGACCTTCATTTTGCCATCAGGCAAAATCATTATATTGCCTGGTTTAATATCTCGATGGATAACGTGATGTGTATGAGAATACTCGAGAGCATCAAGTAATTGACCAATGATTGCGATAGTATTTTCTATGGTAAATTTTTTGCCTCGATTTAATTGCTGTTGCAGTGATTCTCCGTCAACGTATTCCATCACGATATACACCAGATCATCAATCTCGTCGCAGCTGTAACAAGCAACGATGTTAGGATGCAATAATCGACCATATGCCTTTGCTTCACCACGGAATCGTTTAAGCAGGTCCTGCTTCTCTGCTTCATCCAGAAAATCTGTTCTCACAGTTTTGATGGCGACACTACGATCCATATCCGGATCGTGCGCCTTATAGATAACACCCATACCACCGCGACCAATTGTCTCGAGAATCTGATATTTTCCTAAGGTGCTCGGTTTGCTCATCACTAAGTCCTTGGATCAGCTATTGGGAATGAGAAAGAAATCACCAGATTCGTGACCAGCATGTCGAATAGGCGCATACTCCGGCACTTGATCCACACGGTATCTGTCTGCAGCCAACGCTACTAATGCTGAAACACTACTGTAAAGATTTTGACCTGCCAGGATTTTTTCATTTGATCGAAGCACCTGCAAGAATGCGCTGGCAAATACCGAATGGTTACCACCCCCTTCATCCAGTACTGGTGCAACACCACCAGAGGTGAGTACCGTTCGTGACCGCTTTACTGCCATCTTTTTCAACCAGGTTAAACGGGCATCTTTACTTTGGCCGGACTCAATATTGGTTAAAGCGGTTCTTGTCATAATGCCGGAATAACAAGAGTCAGCAACCACCATAACGTGCTTGGCAGGAATGGAATTCACTAATTCAGTGATAGCGCTCGTTGATATCCAGTTAGCGGTATTTTCACCCTCTGCATCCACAGGTAGCCACTGCCCGGTCATATTGATCTTATCGAGCTCACCATGTCCTGCATAATAGATTAAAAGGTTATCTTTATCCGTTAACTGTTTACGCAACCGATTAAATGCAGTAATGATGTTGTAGCGCGTGGCGTTTCTTAATAGCGTAATTTCCTTAAAACCATATTTGGTTTTTAATATTTCTCCGACCTCCTCGACATCCTTGATTGGCGTCTTTAAAATCGGAAAGCTACGATAATTATCGTTGCCAATGAGTAACGCATAATAATCACCGAACTTTATCTCATTTTTATATATATCACCTCTTTTCCTACCTGATTGCTTGTTCGCAGACCTTAATTGGCCCATGCCTGGTTGTTTTTGTGCCAGTACAAATCTTGACTGTGTACGGTTACCATCTTCATCAATGGCTACAACTTCAATCTGCGTATTTGAGTCGGCTAACGCGACAGACTCCTTAAACACACCATTAGCGCCCAAATTAAATTTTCGATTGTTAATGGTTGTCAGCAAAATGCCTTTGTCTGACAGGACTTTTCCTACAACGTCAAACTCCTCAACATCGCCTGACACCTGTATAACGGGTGACACCTCACTAACGCGGCGCAAATTGGGAAGCTGTGGTTCAATCATACGAATCACTGGAGCGACCATGGCAACCTGTTTATCAGCTTGAACCCGTCTCAGGTAGGCCAATTTAGTACTGTTATCCTGTTTTTCCTGCTCCAGTTTATTGATGATTGCCTTTTGCCGTTTCAGTTCTTCTGCCAACCTGGATTTCTCAGACCCTGAATTGCTGGCAAGCCGCAGATTTTCAGAATCTATTTTTCTTTGTTGATTAGCGATATCAGCTTGAGCAAGCCTTAACGTCACCAAATCAGCCCGCAGTGATTTCTTGCGAGTTTCGACCGTTTTAATCAAAGCCAATAGTTCATCACCAAGGCGTCTTGCAATTTGCCGTTGTGTTTTTATTTGCAATTCTGTCGTTGCCAGGGTTGCTTTTTTAGCCTCGAGCTCCTTCGAAATCTTTGCGATCTCGGCAGCAATCCTATCTTTTTCCATTGAACTGGCGGATTTTTGTCTATCCAGTTCCAGATCCACCATCATTCTCGACATCAGGCTAATGCTACTGGAAATAGTTTCTTTCTGCTTCAGCATGGCATCGACTTGAGCCATAACTTCTGCCTCACGTTTTTTGTTCTGTGCCTTTTGGCTGGAAAAGTTTATATTCAGAGAATCCAGCGTGGACTGCTTGTCGGATATTTGTTTATCGATCTCGGTGATACGTCGCTTTTTCTCAGCGATAGTTTGATTAAGTCTTTGTTGCTCAAGCTTGCTTTGTTCGGTACTTTTTTGAATGCTTGCTAACTGCGTTTTTTTCCTGGCAAGTATCGTTCGCGCGCGGGATAGGTTGCCTTCAATTTTTGTTAATTCATTAACCTTATTACCAACATCCTGGGCCACCTTGTTTAACAGGGCCTGCTCTTCCTTTCTGGCGTTTTCCAGTCTTTCCAGTTCATGTCCGCTGGACTGAATTTTTGAAACAACCAGAGAGCCTTCCCCAAGACCCGAAGCCATACTATAGAGATTAAATGCCCGCTGCGGATCCTTTTCTACACCCAGCCCATGTTCATACAGATAACCAAGACTAAACTGCGCCTTGGCATAACCCTGGTTTGCAGCCCGTTCGTACCACTGCGCTGCTTTACGATAATCAGGCTCCCTACCCAGGCCTTTCTCATAGATTGCCGCAACATAAGTCTGGGCTATTTTATCTCCCTCTTCCGCAAGGGATAACCAGACAGCCAACGCCGTTTGATAGTTGGCACGATCGTAAGAGACATACTCACCTCCGCGTATCTCGCATTCTAATGCACTCGCCTTGACAGGTCGTCGAGGGGATATATATGTCATTGAAGAACCCAATCGCTTGATAACGCCAGGCAACAGGCAGTCAACTATCAAGGTGGCATCACTGCCGCTCAGTTCCATTCCCTGTATTGCCTTTGTGTCACCTGATATCTGATTGACTGGGGTCGTACTGCACGCCACCAGCAACATGAATAGTAATCCATAAACCAGAGACCGCCTGGCTAAATGCGCAATAGGTTCAGGCAACATAAACCTCCTTTGATCAATCTTTACCATAATAGACACCATTAGCTAAAACCAACGTTGGCAAAATTATCGACCGCCTATATTAACGACAGCGACTCTCCTGTTAACCCCGTCATTTGGTTTAGATGTATCCAAAAGACCGTCCTCGCCCTTGCCCAAGGTGCTTAACTGGCTGGATTTAACGCCTTTTTTAACCAGGTATTCCTTTACAGACATTGCGCGTTTTTCGGACAAAACCTGATTATACTCAGGTGATCCGGTTGCATCGGTATGTCCCTCAATGATAAAGGTGGACGATGCCAACTCAGGACTCTTAAGTGCGGCACTCAAATTATCAAGCGTCTCTCTTGACGATGAATTAAGCTCGTAAGAGTCAAACGCAAACTTGATATTCATACTAACTGTTGGTGGGCTGGTTTCCTTTGCAGCAGGTCGAATGCCCCTGAAACGTGGCTTCGGCGCCAAATTGGTGACAAACTCATCAACCGTTGGCGTTTTGATACCGAAATGTAGCGTTTCTGCATAGGACACCTGTAAAGGCAACGGCAACAGAATTCCGGCTGATACCATCAAGGCTGTAAAAAAAGAATATTGTTTTTTCATGATCATTTCCTCCTGCAAACAATTCTATATTCTATATATGATTCGGATACCCTATCCGGGCGGTGTATCACTATTCATGATTTGCACAGATAATTCTTCTATGGTGTTTAAATTAACGTATTCTTTTAATACTGGCTGTTAAATATTACTATAAAAAATGTGACAAATTCACCATTCAGCGTATTCTTACTGTTACCTGCTAAATTCCTAAGCGGATGTTGTCATTCAGATCTCACCAACAAACAGGATTGCTGCAACAGACTTTATGATTAACCTGCGTTACAAACTCGCTATAACGTTCATTTTGTTCTTTATGAGCGGCTGTTCCTCCCTGCCGTTGAAAATTGACAAGCTCGCCAATGATCTTGGGTTTATTAAATTGGAACTCGCTGGAAAGGGATTTAGCCTACGTCAACCAGGTTGATTCGGACTCTCAAAATCTACGAGTATATATAGAAGGCGATGGTCTACCCTGGTTTACGAGGTATTTAAAAGCGTCAGATCCTACGCCGAAAAACCCGCTAATGCTAAGTTTAATGTCCAGAGATACCACGAGATCAATGTATTTGGGCAGACCCTGTTATTTTGGCAAGGCTCATGACAAGGGGTGTAGCCATCTGATATGGACAGAGGCCCGGTATTCTGAAAAAGTCGTGGACAGCATGGCTCATGCCATTAACAACTATGTTTACGACAAGGGAATCAGACATTTGCAGTTTATTGGCCATAGCGGTGGAGGTACACTGGCCATGCTACTCGCAGAGCGCTTTGAAAATACCAATCTGGTTGTAACGCTGGCAGGAAACCTGGATATTGATGCATGGACCCGATACCATCACTACTCACCGCTATATCTATCCCTCAATCCTGCTGACCAGGCGCCTCTCTCCAAATCTGTACGACAGATTCATTACGCCGGAATAAACGATACGGTCGTGCCACCGGAAATCATTGATTCTGCTATCAAAAACCAGCCAACAGCAACCTATATATTGCTTGACCAACAGGATCACAGCTGTTGCTGGAATAATGTCTGGCCAAATATATTAATCTATATCAACCAGCTATAGCATTTGGCAGCAATATTTACCGTTCCCAGCCACTATTCTGAAAATATTAGGCAATCCAGAAATCACCCTGTTCAAATATTAGAATTGCCTAATATTTTGGTTTCGTATTGAAAATATCGGGTTTAATGAGCCGCTTTGATATACTTGAATTGCTCAATAATACTAATAAGATACTCGGATACTAAATAGTCGGTCCTGAAAAATAACGATATTAAATATGAGAGGGTAATTAATCTGCCCA
>JBHHVB010000082.1:0-7661 GCA_046754065.1 Gammaproteobacteria bacterium | reverse complement strand
ACTAGACAAACACTGTGCTCAGGAACCCGGCAGTTCTCCATGGGATCATTTGCGATGAGACCACCGGATTTTGGTCGACTAGCCTGTTACCTAACGCCTACACAGATATGTAGCTATCTACCAGATCAGCTGTCTACCACTTTGTTCGTTGATCCGACCGTACAGTTCGATGCAGTCTTGTATGGACAGCTGGCAAATCTGGGATTTCGTCGTAGTGGCAAGCATATTTACCGCCCCCACTGCAAGACATGCAGCGAATGCATCAGTGTACGCATCCCGGTGGACAAATTCAGGATGAGCCGTTCTCAAAAAAGGATTTGGCATAAAAATAGAGATTTAATCACTGAAATAAAACAGCTTGAATACAGTGATGAACACTTCAAGCTGTTCCGAAAGTATGTTCACTCACGCCATAAAGATGGCGGCATGGACAACCCAACATCAGAAAGCTATATGTCATTTCTCGCCAATGACAATATCGCAACTAACGCAATAGAATTCAGGCTTGATCAAACGCTGGTTGCGGTGGCAATTTACGATAAATTGCCAAACGGACTGTCTGCAGTTTACACATTTTACGCTGATGATTTAGGCAACCGAAGTCTGGGCACCTATGCCCTATTACGAGAGATTATGGGAACAAAAAAACAGAACCTGTCCTGGTTATTCCTTGGATATTGGATAAAAAACTGCAACAAAATGAGTTATAAGAGAAATTTTAACCCTCTGGAAGGCTTTGTAAGCAATACCTGGATCAGCTTACCATAGAAATGGACAACCGAATCCAGGTCCCAATCGAGAGTGCATGGAATTGCGACATATTACGCGCATTTTTTTTTCGATACTGTATAATGCTCGCATTTGGAATTTCACACTATTTTGCAATTAACCCAGAGTAATAGAGACGTATGGCTAAAGAAGAACACATTGAAATGGAAGGGACGGTCGTCGAGACCTTGCCCAACACGATGTTCAGAGTTGAACTCGAGAATGGACATGTTGTAACCGCGCATATTTCGGGAAAGATGCGCAAGCACTATATTCGTATTTTAACTGGAGACAAAGTTACGGTGCAGCTGACTCCTTATGATCTGGACAAAGGGCGTATCGTATTCAGAGCTCGCTAATTATTTTAGCTATGGCTGGTTTCTAAGTGGTAACAGACTCTTCCTGGTTTTCAATCTGAAATTTCAACTGGTTTTTGTCTTTCTTGGTTGTAATCCTGACACGACCACCTTTCGCCAATTTTCCGAATAATAGCTCTTCAGCCAGTGGTTTCTTTATATGCTCCTGAATGGTACGAACCATCGGGCGCGCACCCATTTTTGGATCAAATCCGTTTAGCGCAAGCCATTCACGCGCATCATTATCGATGTCCAGCGTTACCTGCTTTTCTTCCATTTGGGCCTCAAGTTCAATAATGAATTTATCGACTACATAGGCAATGGTTTGTGGACTCAAGGCATTGAACTGGATAATACCATCGAGACGGTTTCTAAACTCGGGAGAAAATGTTCTTTTAATGGCTTCCAGTCCGTCTGATGAATGATCCTGATGAGTAAATCCGATTGAAGGACGGCTCATCTGTTCGGCGCCAGCATTGGTCGTCATGACAATAATGACATTTCGGAAATCTGCCTTCCGCCCATTGTTATCAGTGAGTGTACCGTGGTCCATAACCTGAAGTAGTAAATTAAAAACGTCAGGATGCGCTTTCTCTATTTCATCAAGCAACAGCACGGCATGAGGATGCTTAGTAATCTCTTCGGTTAACAGGCCACCCTGATCAAACCCTACATATCCTGGTGGAGCACCAATTAAACGTGATACTGCGTGGCGTTCCATATATTCGGACATATCAAACCGGATTAGCTCGACTCCCAGAATGTGCGCAAGCTGATTGGTTACCTCGGTTTTCCCCACACCGGTCGGCCCAGCAAACAGGAATGAGCCTATTGGCTTTTCTACATTCCCCAGGCCAGACCTGGACATTTTTATTGCTGTTGTCAGCGTTTCGATAGCCTCATCCTGACCATAGACCACCAGTTTTAAATCTCTTTCTAGCGTACGAAGCTTGTCCTTGTCAGAACTGGACACGCTTTTCGCCGGTATGCGGGCAATCTTCGCGATAATATCTTCCACATCCTTTACACCTATGGTCTTCTTTCGTTTTGAAGGGGGTTTCAACCGTATATTCGCACCAGCCTCATCAATCACATCGATCGCCTTATCCGGCAAATGGCGGTCATTGATATAACGTGCTGACAATTCTGCAGCAACGCGCAATGAGTCGTTGGTATATTTAACCTTATGATGCTCCTCATAACGGGACTTCAGCCCTTTCAACACCTGGATCGTCTCTTCAACGGAGGGCTCAACCACATCTATCTTTTGAAAACGTCTTGCGAGCGCGCGGTCTTTTTCAAAAATACCGCGATATTCATTATAAGTTGTCGAACCGATACATCTGAAGTTACCAGATGAAAGAACCGGCTTTATCAGATTCGACGCATCCATCACACCACCAGAAGCAGACCCTGCGCCAATTATTGTATGAATTTCATCGATAAATAATATAGCGCCTGGCTCCTTTGCCAATCCAGCCAAAACACCTTTTAGCCTTTTTTCAAAATCACCGCGGTATTTTGTTCCCGCCAATAACGCGCCCAAATCGAGTGAATAAATGGTACTGTTTTCCAGCACCTCCGGTACCTGTCCGTCGACAATTTTTTTTGCCAGACCTTCAGCGATGGCTGTTTTGCCCACACCGGCTTCACCAACAAGCAGCGGATTATTTTTACGGCGCCTACATAATACCTGAACGACTCGCTTTAACTCCCCGGCTCGCCCGATGATGGGATCAATCTTGCCCTGCCTTGCCTGCTCATTAAGATTGACTGTAAAGCTCTCTAGAGGACTTTTGCTTGTGCCGTCCTCGGCATCCTCCTCTGGAGAAACCGACACACCTTCAACATTGTCATCATCAGACATCTTGGTCAGCCCATGCGACAGGTAATTGACGACATCTAGCCGCGTTACATTTTGCGAATTGAGAAAAAATACAGCCTGGGAGTCCTGTTCGCCAAAAATCGCGACCAATACATTAGTCGCTGTCACTTCACGTTTTCCACTGGACTGGACATGGAACACCGCCCGCTGCAATACCCTCTGAAATCCCAATGTAGGTTGGGTTTCTCTTTCATCGTCCTTTAGCAGCGGTGTTGTTTCATCAAGAAACTGAATAATATCTTTTTGCAAAAGTTCGAGGTTGGCACCACACGATCTTAGTACAGAAGCAGCGGATGCGTTTTCGAGCAATGCTAATAGCAGATGCTCAACGGTCATAAACTCATGATCTTTCTCTCGCGCCTCGCGAAATGCCTTGTTTAGGGTGAATTCAAGATCCTTACTGAGCATATTATTACCTCGCTTTTAGAATCGTTATGCCTCTTCCATTGTGCACAAAAGTGGATGCTGATTCTCTCGGGAATATTGATTGACCAGCGAAACTTTTGTTTCTGCTATATCACGGGAAAACACGCCACAAACACCCGCACCCTTGGTGTGAACGTGCAGCATAATCTGCGTCGCCTTATCAGAATCCATTGCAAAGTATTTCTGCAAAACATGTACCACAAAATCCATTGGGGTAAAGTCATCATTGACAATAATCACTTTGTATAATGGAGGACGTTTAAGCTTTGGTCTTGCCTCCTGAACCACAAGCCCATCGTCTTGATGGTGATTGTCGTTATCGTGCGCCATAAATCAGTCACTTACCTGGTTGAATTAAGTACTCCCGAATGCCCGAGTCTAATACCCTGCAAGGGTTCAGTATACCATACTTTCGCGGTCAAAAATCAGCGCTAATTACCTTAATAATCAACAGGTTTGGCAATAATGAACGCAATTTTTCTGCCAATTACCTGTTCCTGCATCAGCGTCCTCGCTGCACTGACAGACGGGAACAATACGGCTGCACAATGCTACCCCGTATTGTTTATTTATGCTCGTTTTAAACGTTTTCAAGTGTTGAATTCAAAACTTTGGTACGAATTCAACATTTACATGTTGGCGATTACCATTTCGCCAAAACCGGAACAACTCACTAACGTGGCGCCACTCATCAAACGTTCCAGGTCATAGGTAACCGTTCCCGCAGAAATCGCACCACCAACACCTTTAACGACAAGATCAGCGGCCTCTTTCCACCCCATATGACGAAGCATCATCTCTGCAGAAAGGATCAACGAACCGGGATTAACCTTGTCTTGTCCGGCATATTTGGGGGCTGTGCCATGTGTGGCTTCAAACAGCGCGACAGTATCCGAAAGATTTGCACCGGGCGCTATGCCTATGCCACCGACCTGGGCCGCCAGCGCATCTGATATGTAGTCGCCATTGAGATTAAGTGTCGCTATGACAGAATACTCCGCAGGTCGCAGTAATATCTGCTGCAAGAATGCGTCGGCAATTACATCCTTGATGATAATCTCCTTACCGGTATCTGGATTGATCATACGACACCAGGGACCACCGTCAATTTCCGTGGCACCAAACTCCTGCTGCGCTAATTCATAACCCCAGTTCTTAAAACTACCCTCGGTAAATTTCATGATATTGCCCTTGTGCACCAAGGTTACCGAATCCCTGTCATTGTCAATAGCATACTGGATTGCCTTACGTACCAGCCGTTTGGTTCCATCTATCGAAACCGGTTTAACACCTATGCCTGATGTCTCAGGAAAGCGAATTTTTGTAACACCCATTTCATTACGCAAAAAGGATATGACTTTCTCTGCCTCAGGTGTACCCTGTTCCCATTCTATGCCCGCATATATATCCTCTGAATTCTCACGAAAAATAACCATATCGGTCTTTTCCGGTGCCTTCACCGGACTCGGAGTCCCGGCATAATATCGAACAGGCCTCATACAGACATACAAATCCAGTTCCTGCCTTAGAGATACATTAAGTGATCTGATTCCCCCACCCACGGGCGTAGTTAACGGACCTTTAATCGATACAACATACTCCTTAACCGCATCGAGTGTTTCTTCCGGTAACCATACATCTAAACCATAGACCTGCGTCGCTTTTTCCCCAGCATAGATTTCCATCCAGGCTATTTCTCTTGAACCTGAATAAGCCTTTTCTACCGCTGCATCGACAACAGCCTTCATTGCTGGCGTGATATCAACACCGATGCCATCCCCTTCAATGAAAGGAATGATGGGTTTATCCGGCACATTCAGTGACTGATCATCATTAACAGTCACTTTCTCGCCATTGCTGGGAATCTTGATATGCTTAAAGCTCATGGAGGCTCCTAATCGTTAAATTGAATAATTTATAGGCAACAGTTTATCAGTTAAATGTTTTTCAGCCTAATAGGGTACAATGAACTGCAAAACCACTCATTTATAATCTTCACTGGCATGCTTATTTTATTCAATAAACCCTACGGCGTATTGACCCAGTTTACCGATGAAGAAAATCGGCAAACGCTGAAAGACTATATCCCGGTAAAAAAGGTATATCCTGCAGGACGACTTGATAAGGACAGTGAAGGGCTCGTTGTACTCACTGATGACGGAAAACTGCAAAACCAGATTTCTCACCCTCGCCATAAACTCGAAAAAACATATTGGGTCCAGGTCGAAGGCATGCCTACGGAGGCGTCTTTAAATCGGTTACGTCAAGGAGTTTTGTTAAAAGATGGGGCATCTCAACCTGCCAAGGTTCGTGTCATTGATGAACCCCGAATTTGGACAAGACAGCCACCAATACGGTATCGCGCCAATCTTCCAACGAGCTGGATTGAACTAACAATCAAGGAGGGTCGTAATCGCCAGGTCAGACGAATGACCGCTGCGGTTGGCATACCAACGTTGAGATTAATCAGGTACTCGATCGGTAACTGGACAATTGGTCATTTAAAATCCGGTGAATGGACAACTATTGCCCAAGGCTAAACAAACTAAAACCTGGAACTTTAGTACCGATAATATAACCAGAATCGAAGAGAATCATCTCTAGGCATCAAGGGAAATCAGGATATGGTCTGGAAACCGCATGTCACAGTCGCTGCTGTTGTTTGCAAGGATGAAAAATTCCTCATGGTGGAAGAGCACAGCGAGGGAAAAATCGTCTTTAATCAACCAGCAGGACATATGGAAGATGGGGAAAACCTGATCGATGCAGTTATTCGGGAAACGCTTGAGGAAACGGCCTGGCATATAGAACCCGTAGCGATAACCGGCCTTTATCAATGGAAGCATCCCGACAAAAAGAAAACTTTTCTACGCTTGTGTTTTCATGCGAAGCTTTTAACACAAGTGCCATCGCAACCACTTGATGACGGCATAATCAGGGCACTCTGGATGTCTCGTGAAGAGCTTATCAGGGAATACAAACGTGTCCGCAGCCCTATGGTTATTCGGTGCATTGATGATTTTCTGTCAGGGTACCACTACCCGCTATCATTATTTAGCGAACTCTAGCAAATTCATGGCTGTATGACTGTTGTGCTAATATAACGCCACTAAACAAACACCAGATCGCATATCCGTATCAATTTAATGGATTCTAACAAAGAACATATAATCGTCGGCATGTCCGGGGGCGTGGATTCATCAGTCGCGGCTTTACTACTTAAAGAGCGAGATTATGAAGTCAGTGGCCTCTTTATGAAAAATTGGGAAGAAGAAGATACTGGTCACTGTACCGCTGCCGAAGATGCAATCGACGCACTTGGAGTTTGCGAACAACTGAACATACCACTTGATGCGGTCAATTTTTCCAAAGAATACTGGGATAACGTTTTTAGCTATTTCCTTGAAGAGTACAAGAGTGGTCGAACACCAAACCCCGATATTCTGTGTAACAAGGAGATTAAATTTAAGGCATTTCTGGATTATGCGCTCAAACAAGGTGCCGAGCGAATTGCAACCGGGCATTACGCTCGAATTACCAATAAAGACGGGAATTATCAGCTTCTTAAAGGTCTCGATCCCGAAAAAGATCAAAGCTATTTTCTGTTCCGACTCAATCAATATCAGCTAAGCAAGGCAATATTTCCCGTTGGCGAACTAAACAAAAAAGAAGTCCGCGAACTCGCGTTCAAATCAGGATTTGCCAATCACGCGAAAAAAGACAGCACGGGTATCTGCTTTATCGGCGAAATGGCGTTCAAGGAATTTTTAAATCAGTATTTGCCTGCGAAACCGGGTGAAATAAGATCTGTGGATAATACTGTTTTGGGAGAACATGATGGCCTGATGTTTCATACAATTGGCCAGCGGAAAGGTCTGGGAATTGGCGGAATCCATGGTAACACCGGCAAAAATAGTGGTGAACCCTGGTATGTTGTAGATAAGAACCTTGACGATAACAGCCTTGTCGTTGCTCAGGGAAAGAATCATCCTTTGCTTTTCAAGGATGCATTGGTTTGCAGTCAAATTCACTGGATATCGGACACCCCCCCCAAGTTTCCGCTTCAATGTACTGCTAAAATAAGATATCGTCAGCAAGATCAAGACTGCAAAATACATCAACAGGACAAAGATAATTATCATGTAAAGTTTTATCATCCTCAACGCGCGGTGACACCGGGCCAGTCCATTGTTTTCTATCATGACGAGATATGTATTGGCGGAGGC
>JBHHVB010000081.1:0-7916 GCA_046754065.1 Gammaproteobacteria bacterium | reverse complement strand
AGATCGGCTATTATACTCGATTTCTTGAGGAATACAGAGCGGTTTTTGCCATTAAATTATCATAAAAAACAAAAGGATATTGATAATTATTGGTGTGGTTAGTAGGTGTCTTTCCATTTTCTCAGCGCAGTAAAAATCTCCATCTCCGTACGATAGTGAGCGTTAAAATGCCGCTCGACAGCAATTTTAATTGTTTGCACGTTGCAACGCATAAAGGGATTTGTGGATTTTTCTAACCCTATTGTGGTAGGTAAACTCGGGCAGCCGGCTTTGCGCAATTTTTCGGTTTCCAGTTTTCTTTGCTGTAATTCAGGGTTTTCAGGATCGATTTCCAGCGCAAACTTGATATTTGATAATGTATATTCATGGGTACAATAGACCTTTGTATTACTGGGTAACGCCGCAAATCTGTTTAGCGAGTGGTAAAGCTGTTCTGCTGTGCCATCAAATAATCTGCCACAGCCACACGCAAACAAGGTATCTCCGCAAAATAATGTGCCTGAGGCGAGGTACGCGATGTGTCCCTGGGTGTGCCCCGGGACCTTTAAAACTCGAAATGTAACACTGTCAGAAATCATTATATCATCACCATCACCAAGCGGATGAGTCATAAAAGGTATCGATTCCGTGGCAGGCCCATATACAGGTATATGCTTGTAATCCAGCAGATCTTTGATACCGTCTATGTGATCATAATGATGGTGGGTAATAAAAATGGCCAGAGGATTGCATTGATTTTCTTCTAGATAGCGGATGACGGGTAGCCCATCCCCAGGGTCAATAATTATAGTTGGTGAACTGGACTGATTTTTATTGGACACCGTTTCGAGGTCTCGAATTAACCAGATATAATTATCCCTGAACGCCTTGATTGGAATGATTTTCATCGTTGCGCCATGCTGACAGGGAAATAAAGCTGGGTCAATACTGAAATGTAAATGTTAAGATATTTGATATGTTGCAAAGAAAGCACAATTTGCGGATGGATTTTGATGGAAACCGGATTGCCATGGACCGGAAAAAAATGAAGGCCTGGTATAAGAGTAATTTAGGCCAGAAGCTGTTAGAAATAGAAAGAGCAGAACTTGAAAGCATACTCCCCAATCTGTTTGGTTATCATCTGTTGCAAATTGGGGCCTTTGTTGAAAAAGATTTATTGTCCACCAGCAGAATTTCACACCGGGTTGTCATTGATGGCTTACTGCCAGAGAAGAATTATAATCCGGGCGGTGACGCATACCTGGGTATTAGCGGTCGCCCGGATGTGCTGCCGATACAATCGGATTGCGTCGATGTTGTCCTGCTACACCACACGTTGGAGTTTGAGAATGATCCGCACCAGGCGTTACGAGAGGTTGATCGCGTTCTGGTGCCAGAGGGGCATGTTGTCATTCAGGGTATAAATCCCTGGAGCTATTGGGGCTTATGGCGATTGTTTCGCTATCGTAGAGGTACACCACCATGGTTTGGTCGCTTTCGCAGCTTGCTTCGTATAAAGGATTGGTTGGGGTTGTTGGGGTTTGATACAGTCGTATCTCGCGTGTATTTCTATCGTCCGCCGTTTCAAAGATCAGGTGTACTAAACAGACTCAGGTTTCTTGATGCGTTAGGTAAAAGATGGTGGCCATTTTTTGGTGGAGCGTATCTTATCGTTGCGAAAAAAAGAGAGTCTACATTAACAATGATAAAACCACGATGGCGACCGAGACGTCTAGTGGATGTTAATATACCGAAGCCAACGACATTCCAGAAAAAAGAAGATGGTCGAAATTTATACTGATGGTGCCTGTAGAGGTAATCCCGGTCCAGGAGGTTGGGGTGTATTGTTACGATTTGGAGATCACGAAAAAGAATTATATGGTGCCGAACCGGAAACAACCAATAATCGCATGGAATTAACGGCAGCAATCAAGGGGTTGCAAGCGTTGAATCGATCATGCACGGTCAAGCTGACGACTGATTCACAGTATGTGCGCAAGGGTATTACCGAATGGCTTGAAGCATGGAAAAAACGAGGATGGAGAACAGCGTCAAAAAAACCGGTTAAAAATATTGAGCTTTGGCAGGCTCTGGATAAAGAGGCAAACAGGCATAAAATTGAATGGCATTGGGTGAAAGGTCATTCTGGCCACGCAGAAAATGAATTGGCCGATGCATTGGCAAACCGCGCTATTGATGAGCTTCAAACTGGATGATCCGGAATTGCAGGTAGACTAATGAGACAAATTGTACTTGATACTGAAACGACAGGGCTGGAACCCGCACAAGGACACCGGATTATTGAAGTTGGCTGCGTTGAACTGGTTAACCGCCGGTTAACCGGAAAGCACTATCATCAGTATCTTCAACCTGATAGAGAGATTGATGATGGTGCGATAGAGGTACATGGAATTACAAATGAGTTTTTGGCAGACAAACCCTGTTTTTCGGACGTGGTAGAGGAATTTCTGGCGTTTGTAAAGGGCGATGAACTTATTATTCACAATGCGCCCTTCGATGTGGGTTTTATTAATAATGAGCTGAAATTGTTAAACCGGGGGCTAGGTAAAATAGACGATGTTTGTTCTATTCTTGATACATTAAGGCTTGCGCGTAAACAACATCCTGGTCAGCGTAATAGCCTCGATGCGTTATGCAAGCGTTATGATATAGATAACTCACAGCGAACATTACATGGCGCTTTGCTTGATGCGGAAATACTCGCCGATGTATATCTGGCGATGACTGGTGGTCAAAGTGCGCTATCTCTGGACGGCTTTTCCGGACAAACCGGTGATCAGGATTCACATTCAATCAAAAGACTTTCACCCGATAGACCAGCGCTCACGGTATTACGTGCAACAGAAGAAGAAATAAGCAGACACGAACGTTATCTGGAAATGATTAAAGCGAAAAGTGGTGATAATTGTTTGTGGCACAAGCTGGATGTTACTTCAAAAGGATGATCGATGTTTAGCACGGTGAAAGAATTTTTCGAGAATAAGATTTCAGGTAACACGGTTGCTAAGGCGGAGCACTCTACTGACCATACAATTGAGTTGGCTACTGCAGCATTGCTGGTTGAAATGACAAGAGCCGATTATCATGTATCTGCCAAGGAAAGAGAGAGCGTTGACCGAGCGCTGAGTGAAGTGTTTGGCTTGTCAGACAGGGAGACTGTTGAACTGGTCAAGCTTGCTGAGCAGGAAGTCAGGGAAGCAGCTTCACTTTATCCATTTACGTCCCTAATTGACAAGCATTTCTCACAAAGTGAGAAGATTCATGTTGTTGAAATGTTATGGCGAGTAGCATTCTCAGATGGCCATAAGGATAAATACGAGGAATATCTGGTCAGGAAGATCTCGGATTTGTTGCATGTATCACATAAGGATTTTATAAAGGCAAGGCATTTGGTTGAAGAGGAGCTAAAGATTTAGCCAGTTTTGGTTGTTTTCTAGATTTTTTTTGTTCGATATATGAAATACTTAAGCAATGGCGGGGTGGCCAATGTTGTCACGATAATCATCAGTACAATTGCGGAAAACAGCTCTGTACTAATAACCCCAAGGCTTTTTCCAATTGAGGCGAAAACGAGCCCTACCTCTCCACGAGGCATCATCCCAATTCCAATCGTCCATCGATTGGTATCTTTTCCTGCTCCGAATCCACTAACTATTTTCCCAACCGCTGCGGCCAGGAGCAGTCCAGTTGCGACATAGAGTATATGGGGATTTAAAAATGCCTCAAGCTTGACTTGAATTCCCATTAGGACAAAAAAGATGGGCACCAGAATAGCCTCAAGCGGGGCTACCATGTCTTTTATAGAAACACGATGTTGATGGTGATCACCCCAGTGCTTGAAGTAGGCATCATGCAGAATCAACCCGGCGGTAAATGCCCCTACGATGGCTGCTAAACCGACGAGACTTGCGAACCAGGCGAGGGCCATGACAAATAGAAACGTAATAAAGAGTTTGGCCTCCCCTAAATTCATATGATGGACTAGCTTGATGGCGATTTTGAGAAAATAAGGGCTTAATAATATTGCACTGGTTAGAAAAAGCGCTGATAGACCGACAATACTCAAAATGTCTGATGTATTGACACCGCCCGAAACAATAATACCTGTAACAATCGCGAGAATGACAAGTCCGAGAATATCATCAATCACCGCAGCGCCCAGAATAATATGTGCTTCTTTGACATGCAGTTGACCTAAATCGTGTAAAACACTAGCAGTAATACCAATGCTCGTTGCCGCCAAAGTTGATGCAACGAACAAATGGGTGTTGCTCGATTGCTCAGGCATAAGCCAGTAAATCGTCATAAACCCCAGTATTAAAGGAAGCGCAACCCCGATGATGGCCACTCTTAAAGAATCGCCTCCAACACTTTTCATTTCGTTGATACTGGATTCCAGACCAACTAAAAACAGTAAAAAGATGACACCATAACGTGAGAATACATCAACGGTTTGCGCTATCTGTAACATAGTCGCACCTTGAGTACTGCGCATAATCGTGATGAGATCATCAGCGTTTTTGTCTAGCGTGTTATGTGCTGCTTCTTCCCAGGTTTCTCCTTGTAAAGTGAGGTCCACTATTTCAAAAATTGCACTGCCTTCTCGTAAAACTTTGATGATATCTACACCGAAATAATAAAGAATATTTCCGATAAAAATACCGACGATTAATTCTCCCAACACAGAGGGTTGTCTACACTTGCGGGCAGCAAATCTACCAAGTAAAGCAAAAAACAATAAGCCAGTGACGCTTAGTATGACTGGTGCAATTGGATCGTTATGTTGATTGAGCTCGCTGACCGCATGCGAGGCAGAGAAGGGAGACAAAATCAGAAAAAAAATGGTTAAGACAATAAAAAATGTCTTGTTTGAATCAGAGCATTCCTTTTGTATAGCTAACATAGCCAAGTATCGCCAATTACCCGCCTTGTTCTATTATACAATGAATATTTACTGGAATGAGTAGATACTGTAGCTTACATGAGAGAAGCATTGACTAGCGTATGCGCCCAAATACTGGCGGCATACCCCAGAGCAATAGCCCAACTCCATTTGAGGTGTGAAAAGAAAGTATAAATACCACGAGCCTGGCCCATGAGCGCAACGCCCGCTGCGGAGCCTATTGATAATAAAGAGCCGCCGACACCAGCGGTTAACGTTACAAGCAGCCATTGTCCTGTCGACATATCTGGTTGCATTGTTAGTACTGCAAACATGACCGGAATATTATCTACGACTGCTGATAAAATGCCGACAAGAATATTTGCGGTGGTTGGACCGAGATCGATGTACATATGTTCCGAGGCCATTGTAAGGTAACCTATAGTACCCAGGCCGCCAACGCATAATACGACGCCATAGAAAAACATCAATGTGTCCCATTCCGCCCGTTCCATGTTTTTATAAATATCAAACGTCTCGCCAGGTGGGGACTTTATTGCAGCTCCTTCAGGACCTTGAATACGTGGGACCACATGGTCTTTTATCTTGAGAAAATAACCAAAGAATTTGAGTGCGGCTAGTCCTGTCATCATGCCCAATACTGGAGGAAGATGCAGAAAGTTGTGCATTGATACCGCTATGGCAATAGTGAGGATAAATAGCCCGATAACGATATACCCGCCTTCCTTGACTTCTACCGCTTCCACAATGGCCTCTGGTCTTTCTTTAGGCACAGCAAACATCATAATAACAGCGGGTACAAGCCAATTCACCAGGGAGGGGATAAACAAGACAAAAAATTGCCCAAAATGTACAACACCCTTCTGCCAAACCATTAAGGTTGTTATGTCCCCAAATGGGCTGAATGCGCCGCCAGCATTGGCTGCGACAACAATATTAGTACACGCGACTGCAATGAAGGCAGTATTACTGGCGCCTACTGCAACAACGACGGCTGCCATGACCAGAGCTGTGGTTAAATTGTCTGCAACGGGAGAGATAAAGAATGCAAGTAATCCGGTTAACCAGAAAATGACTCGCAGTGAAAAGCCGGAGGAGACCAGCCAGGCGCGAAGTTTCTTGAAGACATTACGTTCGCTGAGTGTGTTGATATAGGTCATCGCAGCCAGCAGGAACAGCAATAGTTCAGCGTACTCCAGAATATTGTGTTTGACGGCCAGTTCGGCTGTTGTTGTATCTCCATGCTGTGAGTAGCCTACCGCTACGAGTGTCCAGATAATACCAGCAGCCAGCATGACCGGTTTGGACTTCCTTAAATGCAGAAATTCCTCGGAAATAACGACGCAATAGGCAAGAATAAAGATTAACAGCGCCGATATACCAATCCAGCTTGTCGTCAGGTCAAAATCTGAATGATGGTTAGTAACATCGCTATTCGCCAAGCAGAAAGAGGGAATGACTAGCATCGTTAACAGCGCAAGCAAGGTAATACGCCGAAATTTTAGAATATTTTCTATCATGATGACCCGATTTGAACAAGCCATGTATTGTCCCATTTCGGGTCCAATCGGTCCAGTGTGCAAATACGGTTTTGATAAACCTGGTAATGCGCATCTTTTAGATATTAGTTTTACCTATTCAGAAGATTCCTTTTTAAGCGTTTCCTGCCAAAAAGAGTCTGAGAATACGATGTCAGGAGGAAGATACTCTTCAATTTTGAAAACTTTCTGAGCTTCCTTTTGAATGATTTCTTTTGTGTTTCCATTAATGATATACGGAGTAATCAATACGACCGTTTCGGTGTTGGTATCTTTTTCTTCATGTTTGGAAAACACGCTTCCAATGACTGGTATGCTTCCAAGAACAGGTACAGAGGTTCGCACTTTATTCGTTGTGTTCTTGATGAGTCCCCCGATAAAAATGGATTCTCCACTTTCGGCTAGTAACTGGGTGGTAACTTCAGTCGTTGTTTGGGATGGAATACCATCGGTAGACAGTGTCCCATTGCTGACTTCCGGGTGTACATCCATAAGAATTCTGTTCATCTGGTCTACCGAAGGCGTGACCTTGAGAATGATACCCGACTCGAGGAATTCGATGCTCTCTGTTGTAACAGCATTGATAGTTGTTGTGACCTTGAATCCAATTCGGTCGCCAATAACAACCTGTGCTTCCTGATTTTCGAGCGTCAATAATTTTGGTGTCGATAGTGTGCGTACTCTTCCTTTGGTATCAAGTGCATTCAGGAATGCCTCAACATCGGAGTTGGCAAGGCTGAAAAAGAAGCCGGTCGCTCCAGAATCGGCAGCGAAGCCCTGGGCACCGATCCGCCCGGTGCCGTCACCTGCGTTGAATATATGGGTCCAGTCAAGACCAAACGATTCGCTGTCATCAAGCGTAATCTCGAGAATTTTGGCCTCAATTAATATCTGTTTGGGTTGCTTGTCAATTTCAGAGAGCAGGGTCTCAATACGAGCCAGAAATTCTGGCTGGTCTTCGATTACCAATACCTGTCGGTCATCAAGTAACGTGATTTTTCCAAGGCGCGATATATGTTTGGTCAGAATCTTGATCACAACCTTTGGGTCGCTATACTGAACCTTGAAGGTCTTTATTTGTGTGTTATTGCTGATAACATCCTTGCCAACGTCCTCTTTCGTCAGGATGATATAAGATCCATTGGATAACTCGGCGGTATATCCAGCGGCATTGGCAATCGCCCTGATAGCGCGATCGATACTGACATTGTAAAGATTTACCGATATTTTCCCTGTGATCTCCTTGCCCAGCAGAATATTAATCTGCTCTTTTTTAGAAATCATTTCATATACTTCCTGGATTTCAGTATTACGTATAGAAATGCTCAGCTTGTTACCGGAGCCTTCAGCAAGTAACGCCTGGCAGAACAAAAGGCCCAAAATGCCTATCGCTACGATTAGCCAGTGTGAATTGACTGCAATACGATGATTCATCACTTTTCCAGAAACAATATATAATTTTTTCCATTTCGGCT
>JBHHVB010000080.1:0-8160 GCA_046754065.1 Gammaproteobacteria bacterium | reverse complement strand
ATCAGGTATTTTTCGGGATTAAACCATCCGTTGCACTAGCAACTTGAATCCGCGATTTATACAAGTTGAATTTCAAAAAGAGATATTAATTGTGGAATTAGTAAGGCACCTAATTCTTTACTAATCTTCTAGTATGTATCCGAAATCGGGAATATAATATCCAATATACGTCTATAGGAGGAATAGTTATGGCTTATAACGATGCTCTGGTAGAACAACAAATCCTTGAATACGAATCCCGTCGTAAACATTTTGATGAGCTGCTTGAAAAGGCAGAGCAGGGTATTAATGCGCTTCCGATGGCTGTTGAGCTCTCTGATGAATTAACATCTATTCGGCAGGAACGCGAAAAGTTTTTGAGTCACATCGATGAGGTGAAAGAAAAAACACGGGAAGACTGGCAAGAAAATACTATTGAGGAAGGTGGTCCTATCATTTTATGGGAGGCAGTTGCCAAACGGCTTGAGGCATTACTTGAGCGCATCGAGCAGTGAAAGCAATTAAAACTACCATCTAAATAAAAGAAGTATTGGTGATAATGAATAGGTCGTCGGGACAAGCACGGACCGGTCAATGATTGCTTTTGCAAATTCAAACTGTTTTAAAGCCTTTGTTTTTTGGCATGCCTAGGTGAAGTCGGATGCAGCCTAGAATTAGCATGATTACATTGGGAGTCGAAAATCTCGAACGATCAATTGAGTTCTACGAGCGGGGTCTGAGGTTTCCTCGAATGGACTCTCCACCATCAGTCGCTTTTTTTACGCTAAATGGCACCTGGTTAGGTCTTTATCCGCGAGATGCAATGGCTGAAGATGCCACTGTATCTCCAGACGGAAGAGGATTTAACAATTTCACGCTTGCTCATAATGTTAAATCAGAGGAGGAGGTTGATTCAGTAATCAATCAGGCGCTTGTTGCGGGTGGAAAGCTTGTTAAGTCGGCACAAAAGGTTTTCTGGGGCGGGTATTCCGGCTATTTCAGTGATCCTGACAGCCATCTTTGGGAGGTGGCCTATAATCCGTTTTTCTGGGTAGGGCCATCGGACGATTGATTCGTGTGAGGCGGATGTATATTCAAGTTGACACCCTGTCGATACTTGTCAAAATATGCGGAGCATATAACAAGAGGGAAAGCCCGTTATGGATAAACGCAACCGAATGCCAGCCATACCTGAAGATTATGCAAAACTGCTGACACCGCTGCAGTTAATGGCGTTGCGGAATATTGAAAATTTCGGTTGGGTGTTAAAGTTTGTTCGACGAGAGGGACTCGATGTGCCCATACCGGTCGTAACGGGAACTGATGGTACCAGTTATGGTGTTATTGAAGATGACGGCAGACTGAACATGACGCCTGATATTACGATTCGGGAATAGACTGGTCTCATATTCTTGTGCTAGCGGATTCTTTCGCTGTCAAAGAGAAGCAATATATTAGTGATTTTACCTTCCGAAACTTCAAATACTTGTGCCATTGGCGTGCTGGTTTCGTCTTTTATAAATTCATAGACGATACAGGCAGAACTGTGTTCTTCGTACGCATGCATTATTTTATAGCTTAATCCATCGGGCGGATTCTGTTTTAATGTATTGATATAATCTTCACTTAGGTCAAATTTAAAAAGGGGGCCACGAAACCTAAAATTCGGTGACAAAATCAGCTTTAAATCTTCCAGATTAGTTCCAGAGTAGAAGATTTCCAGGTACTTATTGGCAAGTTCGAGCGGCGACATGGGTGATTTGCTAGGCATCTAATGGAAACGTTCTAAATATTTATTCCTGGTATTCTAATCAGGGTTTTTGAGTCACTTAAAATAAAATCAATGAAAGCTTGTGCAACGGGAGATAAACGCTTGCTCCTTCGGTGGACTATATACCATTGACGCATAATCGGGAATGACTCGACATCCAGCACAACCAGACGACGGGTTTCAAGCTCAAGTTCAAGTGTATGAATAGAAACAATTCCCAGTCCCAGTCCAGCCTGAACGGCTTGTTGTACTGATTCATTACTTCTCATTTCCATGCTGGTATTCAAATGAATGCCCTTATCTGCAAAATACCTTTCCATCGCGATACGTGTTCCTGAAGCTCGTTCGCGGACAACAAATTTTTCGCCCTTTAGCGCGGATAAGGGGATTTTTTCCTGGCCGGCAAGCGGGTGGTCGGGTGAAGCAATGATAACCAGCGGGTTTTCCAAAAAAGCTTCGGCGTTAAGGTCCATGTCCGCTGGCGGCCTACCCATAATAACCAGATCGGTTTCGTTGTCTTCAAGTTGGCGTAATAAACCTTTCCGATTTGTGACATCAAGGCTAACGGTCAGGTTTTCAATACGTTTGTTAAATGTTGCGAGTAATCTTGAGCAGAAATAATTTGCCGTACTGGCAACCGTGATCTTTAGATGACCGCCCTTAATGCCTTTTATTTCTTCAAAATATGCTTCGGCCTCTTCCAGCTGTTGGGAAATAGTCCGGCTTTTTTCAAAGAGTTCCTTGCCGGCGTCGGTTAAATAGATTTTCTTCCCCATTTTTTCGATAACGGGTAATCCGATATTTTCTTCCAGTTGGCTGATTTGCAGTGACACTGCCGGTTGGGTCAGATGTAGTTCTTCTGCGGCTCTGGTGAAGCTCAAATGTTTCGCCACCATTTCAAAGACTTTGAGTTGCCGCAGAGTGACATGCATTCGTCAGATTATTCCATGGTTTATTTTGTGAGTGCCATAAAAAGTTGAGGTAATTTTTCTGGCAGACTTTCTACCTTGTCTATGATCGTATATTGATTACCAAAAATATCTGAAACATAATCATCTGCTTTTGGATCAAGATTGATACAGTAGGTGTAGATGCCGTCCTGATCCAGCTCTTGCACTGCTTTATGTGCGTCTTCAATAAGTAGCCGTTCATCTTTAGTGTCTATGTCGGCGGGTTCTCCATCGGTCAGAATTAGTAAAAGTTTTTTATCGGCTTTCTGATTGCTGAGGTAATGAGATGCGTGGCGTATCGCTGCACCCATACGAGTAGAATAGTTGGCCTTCATTGCTGCAAGTCGTCCCTTTACATTGTCGTCCCAGTGTTCACTGAAACCTTTGAGGTGCATGTAGCGGATGTCATGGCGAGTATTGGAATGGAAACCAGCAATGGCAAACGGATCTCCCAATTGTTCTATAGCCCATGATAATAATGCAAGTGCTTCCTGGCTTAGTTCGAGAATGGTTTGACTACAGCCGTCGGGTATTTGGTTCAGAGACTCTGACAAATCGACCAATAATAATACGGCTATGTCGCGACCATCATGTTTATGACTCATATTAATCCTTGGGTCAGGGTTCGCGCCACCCTTAAAATCAATTAATGATCGAATCGCAACATCAAGATCCAGCTCGCTACCTTCTTCCTGAAAACGGACTCGCACGTAATTTTGTGGTTTGAGCAGGTCAAGAAGCTGCTTCAGGCGTTTTGCGAGTGCGCTATGTTTTGACAACAAGTTATCAATGAATGCCGGACTTTCAGAAGGATGCAGTCCTTCGTACACACTGGTCCAGTCAGGGCGATAGGTCTGACTATTGTAATCCCACTCCGGATAATGCCTGGGTGGTATATGAGAGATTTCTTCATGTTCAGGATTTTGGTCACTCTTGTCCTCAAACATTTCTTCTTCATCGCCTTCCTCTATGAAGACCCACATATGGCGATTGTCATCCCGATAATCGATTTCAGTATCTTCAAAATAAACATTGGGTAGTTGATCGCTCTGACGCCTGGTTTTAGCAACGAACGCAAGTGCCAGTTTTGACATTTCTTTAGTGCTAGATTCATCTTCATACATGACGTCAAAAAAGCGTTTTGCAAAGGTGTTGATGTCCTCATCCTGGTAAGTATGATCAGGATCCAGGATCGCCCTGGAAATCATTGCCAGACGGTGTCGAAGGCAGGACTGTTCTTCAGGATTACATGCACCTTCGACCGGTGTGGGATGTAATGCCTTGAATAGGCTGCGAAGACCGGGGTATTGTTGCATCGCAAGGTATTCAACGCGTGAGTCTTCAAAAAACTCTACAGCCATACGTTGAAACGGACTGATGTTGTCAGCGACCACCTGGGTAGTCCAGCGTTTATGCGCGATAATATGGGCTAGCAAAGCCCGGTAGCGGTCAATGCCCGAAACTCCTCTGTCATCATCGTAAACATCGGGTAAGCGAATGCCCAGTTTGTCGTAATAGGGTTGGGGTTTTCTTATCTCATCAAAGGCCAGAGAATAAGGTACAAACTGGTCAGGATTTTTCCACAGTGCGCGCAGGTATAGATCCAGTTTGCGTTCGTTATCAACGTATAGGGTGCCATGCCGCTCGCGCTGCATCATCGCGCGGCTATCTGCCGATTGCAGGCCAAAAAATTCCTTCTGTCTATCGGGGTGGTCACTATAATTGCGTATACCGTATTCGACCCAGTTTTTTAAGCCGTCAATTGAAAGCTGGTTTAACAGAAAAGGTGTCTGTTCAAGGAATTCAGGTAAACCAGGACTAGGTATTGTTGAATGAAATCCATGGATAGAAACGGTTGTTCTTTCCATTAAATCAATCACCAGATCCAGGTAGTGATCCATCTGCTCTTCGGAACACAATCGTCTTGATGCCGTTGCCAAAGACTGAAGAAAAGGTACAATGGCTTTACCATTGGGCGAGTTCGAAATCTTTTTTACATACTCAACGATGGTGGTCAGCGCATGTTCACCGAGCTGTGAGACAAGCTCTGGCGCCTCTTCAAGGTATACCAGCATCGGCTCAGCGCCTCTCCCCATCTTGCCTAAAAAACGCGCACCATCTATATAGGCATCCATCCCTTCCGGTGAAAGTTTTGATAACGCCTCTTTTATGCAGGTATCAAAAACGTCTTCAACCTGTTCAAAACCACAGTCGAGCTGTTCCCAATATTGAGCAATTGTAGTCATGGTTGCTCCTGTATGCTGTTTCCCTGGCCAGGCAACTACTGCATGATGCTATTTAAATGTGATAATGAAACATAATCCAGGTTGTTTAGATCATGCCGATTATCCAAAACCTCTATTTTCTCTCGGGCTGGTTCACCAAGTTCTGAGACGACGAGGTCTGCACCTGAAAAATCGTGATTTCGAGTATAGTCGTTGACCGTCACAATACATTTTAGCTCAGCAGAGCGTGCAGCCTTGAGCCCATTTTCCGAGTCCTCCATTGCCAATGTCGTAGTCGGCGAGGCCCCCAGTTTATCCATTGCGTAGATATAGATATCAGGCGCTGGTTTTTTTGAAGGAACAATATCTCCGGCTGCGAGAATCGCAAAGCGGTCAAACCATTCGGTACCCAATGAGTGTTCAATCAGCGCGTCTAACGCTGAAGGCGTTGTGGTTGTTGCTACACCAAGCGTAATGTTGGCTGCAAATGCCTCTTCAAGAATACGCCGTACTCCCGGTCGCAATGGCATTCGCCCTTCGGCGATCAGATTTTGATAGGCTTCAGTTTTGCGAGCATGCAGTTCAGCGATTTTTTCATAGGGCATCTCGGGCATGTCACCGCGATCAATATCAAACTGGATGCGCTCTTTACCACCAGTCACACTGAGTAATTCACCATAAGTCGCAACATCCCAGCGCCTGTCCAGTCCCGCTTCCTCGAAGGCAATATTAAATGCAACACGATGACCGTCACGCTCCGTATCGGCTAACGTGCCATCGACATCCCATAAAATACATTCCAGTCCCGGCATAAAACTTAACTCCTGATTATTCTCTGTATGTGAAATGGTTTATGCAAACACGCCGTCTATCGCATGGTCTAATGTGTCACGGATATCAATATCGTCCGTGATAGGGCGTACCAATGCCATTCGGCATGCATTTCGCGCTTCAATGCCGCCCTTAATTAATGTTGCTGCGTAGACAAGCAATCGCGTTGATATACCTTCATCCAGGCCATGGCCTTTTAGATTTCTCGCAGTTTCTCCGATCTTGACCAGATTGGCTGCGATGTCTGAATCAATGCCAGTCTCTTTCGAAATAATTTCTGTCTCAAGAGATGCGGAAGAGTAATCAAAGTCTAACGCGGCAAAACGCTGTTTGGTCGATTGTTTAAGGTCTTTCATCAGGCTTTGATAACCGGGGTTATATGAAATCACTAACTGGAAATCCGGGTGGGCATCAACCAGTTCCCCTTTTTTGTCGAGTGGCAGTGTGCGGCGGTGATCAGTCAGCGGGTGAATAACCACCGTCGTGTCCTGGCGGGCCTCGACAACTTCATCGAGATAGCAAATCGCACCGATGCGAGCTGCTGTCGTTAAGGGGCCGTCCAGCCAGCGTGTACCATTTGCATCCAGGAGATAACGACCGACAAGGTCCGAGGCTGTCATGTCCTCATTGCAGGCAACGGTAATTAACGGTTTACCGAGTCTCCAGGCCATGTACTCAACAAATCGTGATTTACCACAACCTGTAGGCCCCTTGACCATGACAGGCAGGCGGGCTGCATAGGCGGCATCATAAAGCTCCACTTCATCCGCTTGCGGCTGATAATAGGGCTCTTCCTTAATTAAATACTGTTCGCTATTGCTCATTTGATTTGCCTTTAATTTTAGTCATGATGTCAGTGTGGAATTGCTGGTCCCAGAGATGCAAACGCCCCCAAAAATGGAGGCGTTTGCGGTACTTCTTGACTTCACTGGATGCTTATTTGTGAACGCCCAGTTTTTCTCTCCATCCAGGATAGATTTTGTCAGCATCCTGTGGGAAAGATTCAAATGCACGAGCGAACTCTTTGTGTTCTTTCGCGTATTCGATTGGGTCTGCACCAGATTTCCAGCACTCATAAGCCTGGCGAAGTGACGTGGCACCAGCGGCGGGGCTATCGATGTGACCATAAGAGCCGCCACCAGCAGTGTTGATCACGTTACCGTGACCCAGGTTCTCGAAGAAGCCAGGCAGGCGTAACGCGTTCATACCGCCAGAGATGATTGGTGTGGTTGGCTTCATGCCATACCATTCCTGATGGTAGTAAGGACCATCAGCAGAATCACGCTCAATCATGTAGGCGATGTTGCGATCGTCAGCACCACCTTCCATCTTACCAAAGCCCATGGTGCCCACGTGGATACCTGAAGCACCCTGTAGACGAGACATTTTTGCCAGAACAAAAGCAGTGTAACCACGAACAGCAGATGGCGATGTAATCGCACCATGACCTGCACGATGATAATGCAGGTACTGGTTAGGATATTGGCGACGTGCCGTTGTAATCATGCCAGGGCCACCTACATAACCATCTACCAAAAATGCAACTTTATCAGCATCCGGGCCGAATGTTTCCAGGATGTAGTCAGCACGTGCACACATTTCATAGTGATCGTCAGCGGTAATATTTGCTGAGAACAGTTTAGCCTGGCCCGTTTCGTCCATCGCGCGCTTCATAGAATCCGCAACCAATGGAATGACTTTCTTCATTGGTGCAAACACCTGGTTACCCTGGGGTTCATCATTCTTGATAAAATCACCGCCCAACCAGAATTGGTAAGCGGCTTCTGCGAATGGCTCAGGACGCAGACCTAATTTAGGCTTGATGATCGTACCGGCGATGTAACCACCATCGTTTACCGGGCGACCCAGGATACGCCACAAGTCGCTGATGTCCTTTGCTGGACCATCGTACTGTTGCAACATTTTGGGCGGAACATAGAAATCCTGCATTTGAGCGCATTTTACATCACCCATACCCTGGTTATTACCAATCGCCAGCGTCAGGAAAGATACCAGCATGGTACGGCCGTCAGTAATGTTGCGATCAAAAAGGGCCGATGGGTACGCTATTTTCATGACACCTTTGGCTTCATCAATTTCATAAACCAGTGCGTCGACTCCTTTGGTAAACTCATCTGTGGTTGATACTTCAACGTTGGTACCCGTTGAAGATTCTGCAGCAAAGTGAGCTGCTGTTTCCAGGTATCCATGACCATCTGCTGGCGTCATATGATAAGCAACCAGTACATGATTCCCCCCACTGATCAGATCTTCTTCTTTAAGGCTGAGATCTGCATAACGACTAGATTGATCCATTAGTTATCTCCTCTTAGGTACGTTACGTTTGTTTGTGTGTGATCGTTTAGTTAGGCTCGCTGGCCTTCAAATAACAGTTAGCAAATTC
>JBHHVB010000079.1:0-8606 GCA_046754065.1 Gammaproteobacteria bacterium | reverse complement strand
GACTTGAAAGACACGAGGAAACGGCAGGGATTACGCCCACCATAACTAACAATCTAATAACCGGTTTCATTTCTCTTTATTCTAGACTTTAAAGGCTTAACTGGAACGAGGCTCCCATGCTCTCAAACTCCCGCACAATCCAAGTTGAAAGGCGCTTGGGTATCCGGGTATTTTTCACTAAAAAGTCTCCTCAATTCGAATCAGGATATCCTGTGCGGCAACGCGGATCGTGTATGGCTGTATTTGATTTAACGTCAGAACAGCCTCTTTATCATCGATAATCGAATCTGCCGCTGCCTCTGTCATGGCGCCGGCCATACTGCCATCTTTGGCAAAATTCTTCACTGCAGCCCTGGAAACATTAATCAATCCTGCCGACATACCAGATTTAACTGATTCGGAAAGCATATTCCCGGTTACAATCCCCAAAAGCCCCGCGGTTCGCTGCGTATCGTAAACAAGTCCGCTAATATCCATCTCGTAACCTGACGGCGTTATCGCCTTGATCGCATGCATATCCAGCCTTGAGGTACCATAATTGTAGAATTTATCTGCGAATAGGATAGTTCCTTTTTCAAGCGTTTTCACGTCGCCCACTACATCCTCTGTCAAAACCACTTCAATAAGTCCAGGATCAGAATTTGACGTGCTCCTTAAAAGGCTTGCCGAAATCCAGGTACCCATTCTAATACCATATTTTTTTTGCGATATGACTACCGCATCCGTTTTTATCCGACTTTTTCCTGCGTTTTGTCTTGGCGGCGGAATATACAGGTTCTGGTTACTCTCTGACTCTTCTTTTTTAACTCGTTGCTTCTTTTCGATACGAGTTGAATCGCTATTTTTATCAGAAATATTTGTTTTTTGCCTTTTCTTATCCGTTTTTTTAAGAACGCCTCCGGATTTAACAAGCACATTTTCCTTTGCTTTGGAACCAGTATCTTCAAACAAGGAAGAAAGATTGTTTGGATCAATCTGGCTGGCTTTAAGGCGTTTGATTCTCTCGGCCTCACCATCTATTTGACGCAAATCGTCAGGAGTAACTGCCAACAAACCAGAAGGACACAGCAAGAAAGCAAGAAAGATATTTTTCACCACTGTACTTCAATTGCCCCACTGTCTGTTAACACAGACAATTTTATTGCCCTACTTTCCCGTATCTGATCGTAATCAGTGACAATGACTCCTTCACTAAATTGATTGGGCTCGATACGTGTATTTGTAATATTAGAGCTTACCAGTCTTTGCTCGGTATTTTCTCTAGTCACAACGTATAACGCGGCATCAGATATTTTTAAAGGCGAGAATCCTTCATTGGTGATCTCGTATCTAAACAAGTGAAAGGTTCCGTACGATTCGACCTCATTAAAATACAGCCTTATCCGATCCCCCTGCTCGGTAACGACAACAGCTTCTTCTCTAATCTTGTTACGTTCTGGCTTATTTAACGCCAATACTCCGATTTTATTTAATACAAGCTCGTGAAGCTTTTCGTCCAGCATATCTGCCTTGTGCCTGTATTCAGACTTTATCGTCTTGATTCGTTGTTTCACCTGTTGCTGAATGACGTTTTCTCTTTTTTCATCAGACAAGTCAAAAACGATGTCTGATACATGGGAAGAAAGATCACGAGTTGTTCTCAACGCAACAGAAACATTATAACCGGCAACCGTAACAAACATATTTGAATAATACACAGGTATCTCACCCCCTTTTTTTGGTGGTGGGGCGGTAACCACAAAAGAATTTCGACCTGACTCCCGAGCAGTCTCGAAAATTGGATTTGTAACATTTAGCGTAAAGGGCACATATTCATCTTGTTCATCCAAAATAAATGGGAAAACAAATCGGGTCCCCAGATCCGGTATAACATCAACAACCAGCGTAGTGAACTCCTCCAGTTGTACGTGTTTTATCTTTGGTGTAAACGCATGCGCTGGCAAAACGACTAATAGTATACAACCATAATAGATTAATTTACTCATTCTAGTTATTAACAATTCTATTAATTTTCAGGCCATGAGAGGATAAGGTGCTTCTCGGAATGATAGATGCTTCCAGAACCACATCAAATGGTCGCTCAATTTTCTGATCCCTCACCAACATCACCATTTCTCCCTTGAGCGATACAGCATAATCCATTTCTTTTTTCCACAGAATTCTTGGCTTATCTTCCCCTCCGCGATATTCCAGAAATGAACGACTTTTTGCCTTGGCGACCTGAGATAGATATGCGGTTTCCTTTAGTTCCCTGAGCTTTTCCTGCTTTAATTCTTCAGACATCATATTCAAAGCCTGGGAATAATCATCGTAAATTGATGAGCTATTGACAGATAGATACCGATCTACAAAATATTTTGCCCCGGAGATAACCTCATGATCAGTACGATAGTCCTGACTAAGGTATTCAAATTTTCCTAAAAGTTTTCCACTTTCGTCTACTGCCAGGACAGGAACAGGCCTTATTTCCGTAAAAAATATATAAACACCAAATATAATTGCTAACAAAAAAAACGCTAACCAGCCCAACATCGCATATCGTTGCAATCTTATGATCAGCCAACCCGAAACACCATGTAATGCGAGTAATTCGTTTTTTTTAAGGTTTTTAGGCAGCGCGTTATCAGAATTCAGCATCTTGAGCTAGCCTCTTTTTTCCGGAATACATTGTTGATGATTCGCTACGGGGAGTTTGGTCCCTGCTATTTTCCCTGTTTTCTGTTCGATTTGGTTCCTGTCTGCTGTTACCAGTACTACCCTGAATGGCATTGTCCGAATGTTGCCTGGGTAGCGAAATATCCCCTTGTTCTTTCATCGAACCCTCTTTAGAGTCACCCGATGGAACGGGATTGTTATTCGAGCTTTCCTGGTTGGTATTCTCTGTTTTATTTTTGCTTGCGCTATTTTTAACGCCGTTACTAACCGTTTTCCTGGCATCATTTCCTATTTTTAATACACTCGCTGCTGCAGAGATACCGGCAGCAGTAAATGGGGCAACAATACCAGAGATTGATCCGCTGGTAATCAACGATTGAGCTATGAATGGTGCAGAGGTGATCAGACTAATGGCAATAAAATTAATAATCGTAAACAACACATATATCTGTAACTTATCCATTCCAATATCAAACACAGATACTGAATCTCCCAGCAAAACATTCACCGCATTCGTAAATATAGGCATAAATAGTGCGAATATAATGTAATGGATGATAGGCCAGATTAAGATAATCCCAGTGAATTTCGCCCATGGTGATAACAGCTTGAAAGAGGTTGTGATTGACATCGGAATAGCCACTAATCCCCAAATGATCGCGAACGCATAAGCCATCGCGTGGGCTGACTGTAGAAAAGAGGCCACGAAGGATACCACCACAAACGACATATAATAAACCCCATACGCAATTCTTCCGACCACGTCTCCTATAAAGGAGACAGCGCCGTCAAGAATTCCGCCGCTCTCTGCTGTGGATGACTCCATTTGAGACTGGACCATATTAAATAGCTCCATAAGCCTTCCCAATGATCCTTTTTCTGCAAAATGTTCATAAAGCAATGTAAAAACGTCATTGATAAGACTTGCCAAACTAAAATATACGGCAAGAACCGTCGCCCACACACCGATATCTTTGATAAAAATCCCCCATTTTCCTGATCCAGACGCTACTGCATCGACTTGAATTTCAAGTGTTCTTATTCCAATCGCAATCACGAGCAGGAAAGGTGTGATATACATAGCAAAATAGGATGCAGCTGCCTTGCCTTGCTCGTACATCAGAACTGGAGACAGTGCATCGAGAAATTGACTGATATCTATTTCCACAAAATATCCTGTATTGACTTTAGACCCATTTTTATAAATTAGTGCTAATCAGGCTCTGGCGCTTCCGATTTTTTTCGCTTGAGGATAATCATCATCTGTAACTCTCCAGAAATACTTGCCCGAGCTGATAAATATTGGCCAACCCTTATTTGGTTACTACCAATTTGTCTTTTCCAATGATTTATAAACAGTTCGCATCTGAGCTTCCATATTTTCCCTATGAAGCTCACCTTCCTGTTCCGCCATCGCCTCGACAACTCTTTCTTTAGCCTCCAAGGTACCAAGAATCGATAATATAGTGTTGTTCTGCGCCTGTATCTGGACAGCTTTTTTCAAGCCAATATCCTTATTTGATTCCTTTAGGTTTTGGTGCAGCGCTTTTTCCAGATCAATCATGGTTGCGTACTTATTCAAAAGGCTTTTCTGGTTCCCCACAACTCTTTCGACGTTTTCCCTGTTTTCAGGGGATGCAGTTTCGATTCGCCTGTCGAGTTCACGCTCGATCGTCTTGAGTTTATCCATCAAGTCCATTCCATCCATATCATCCAGTTCTGTGAGCCCTCTGAAGTCTGAAATAATTCGATTTTCTATTTCATCCATATCAATATTGACTACCGTTTCGTAGGTATTCAACGCCTGTTTATACAGATTTCTAACTTCATCCAGCGTCCTGTTTTGTGCCTTTATCTCTCTCAACTGCTTAATCATTATTTTGTATTGTTCCATCAGCTGAGAAATGATTTCGATATCGGAAATCCCTGTAATATCTGCATATGCCGGCGTACAGAATAGGAAAATAATAATGTACTTACGCATTTGCCACCTCAGCCAGTTTCACATTCCGATTGGTTTCCTTTCTAAACATATCGAGCCTCTCTAATGGATCGGTAATCGATTTTCCAATTTTCTCTTTTAATTCCAGAGCATCCGGTGTAGTGGAAGCAAGATCCAACAGGATTTCCGGATAGACCAAGAATAGGTTAAAGTAATTTTTTCCAACTGACCTTATAGAGGGTCGATAATCCTGACTCATGGGATAATCAAACCCTCTCCATATATTCAACGGTTGTTTCGGCATGTTAATCCGATCAGCTATTTCTTCCCACTCATCCGACCTGTACAACAAACTTCTCAATGGCATAGAGTTCAACACTTCCTTTTCTATAACATCAATTTCCCGAATACCCTGGGTTACTATATCTATAGCAGCATTTTCCTTTCTTCCCATGCGCGCAATGCTGGAAATTAATGCGCCCACAACATCCGGGAAAACACGAACAAACTCATGCATTTCATCGAGTAAAACCCGCGCTGGATTTCGGGTCATATAGAACGCCATATTCGCCATACGAAGCGAGAGAAAAACAAGATAAAATTTCAATAACTGGGGCGAGGACTTGCCAACTTCCTTTAAATCAACACCCGTGATACCTGGCGACAAAACAAGGTTATCTGGGCGAGAAAATTTCCTTCCAGCCGTCGTTGACAAAAATGAATGCAGGTTATCAGTCATGGTTTTAGCTGCGAGCACCTGTTTTTCATTTTCCAGGTAATCGGCTTTTTCCATCTCCAGAAAAAAATCTTCGAGGGTAGGGGCATCGATCTCGGGCTTTGGTAATTTGTAGAGATGCTGAAGTACATTCTGTGCTACTGCCTCACTGTGCACATCAAGCGTAATTTGACCATCGGTTAGCAAAAATGCTAGCGCCCTGACTGTACTCCCAGCGATGTGAGCATCCAGTGGATAACCCTCATCAGCATTAGTAATCTGATACAATGGCAATGGGTTCACTACAGTATGATCCGGATCGATTTGAGTATAGGTACCACCAAACGATTCAACAACCCATTTATAGCTCGAGCCTATTTCTGCAATATACCAATCAATACCGAATGGGTAGGTTTCAGCAATTGTCGCCACCTTATCAACACCCTTACCCGCACCAGTCATCGCAACGGTAAATGAATGGGCCACCGTTTGATTTGACAAACTAAATCCTATCAGTTGTGACGCACTTCCCAATCTTAATGATTCCGGTTCAGACTCGCCCGATGAAAACACCTGAACAGGTAACATATCTGCCACTTGCCAGGTGTGATCGGGACGAAACATCGGAGCTCGATATCCCTGTCCGGGTTGTCCTGCTCTGAAAAATGGCAATTGAACATAGTCTGCATCGCGAACCTGCCCACCAGCCCTTTCAATTATGTCTTTAATTTTTTCTGAAGCGAGGTTAATATCAGATATTCCACCATGAATATGAATTATAAATGCGTTCTGAAATATGGATAAATCATTATCCGCTACCATGCGACGAAACGCCGATAAATCAGACATACCCTTAATTGTGTAATCTCTTCCTCTACGTGATGCGGTTCCTTCTAACAGATCAGTCTCTCTTTCAGCCCTGCGCATGGCAGAAGAAGTATCTACAGGCCTTATTACGTGAGATACATGTATACTTGCGCTCAATTGCGAAATGGAAATAAACCAGCCCGGCATGCTTTCGGGATATAAAAAAACGAACAGTACTTTTGTGACCGCACAATTAACCCTAAGCGCCCTATTTTCGACTACAGGAGCCTCCCTTACCAATTGTTCCGACAACAACAATTGAGGGTCATATTGAATATGGGATTTCCTTAAAAAGCCAGTTCTGTCAATGCTCTGATAAATTCTTTGGAGATATCTTTCGGCATTTTTGATTTTGGCTCCGGGAAGATATTTAAGAATCGTCTGCGCATTTTCTATCAGCCAGTTAGCGTGTACTCCCTGCTGCTTGAGAACTGATTTGGCACCTCGGAATACCGTCTTTTTAGGAACTCGGGTTAAAACTACGCCAACCGAGTTTGCCAGACTATACTGCGACAAATGAGCAGCCTGTGCCTGTCTGATTATCTCTGAAAACTCTGTGCCACGAACTGCAGTAGAGCCATGCTGAAGGTAGATTTTCGCTAAAGTATCATCGTGCTCTCGCCATAAATGAAACTCAACGCAATAATCTGGCCCTATCGATTCAATTAACCGATAAAAATCCAACCAGACATTTTGACGCTCTTGATCAGTAAGCATCTCAATATCACAACCATCCCATTCGATAAGCAGCGAAAGGGCCCCGTCTTTATGAACGATTACATTCTCATCATAAACATGAGACCATGTGTAGTTCCGTTCGTATTTTTTTAACTTTCTGTCCATGTTTCTGAAGTAACACAATTCATTTCTGAGCGTGACATCAGCCGTAAACGGAAAAAGGTAATTTCTGATCCTAGCAATAGAAAAATTATCGCTCCAAAAAGGCTAATAACACCCAAAATTCCAAAAACAATCTTAAGCACCGTAAATGGCACAAGAACTGCCAATGCAACTGAGGGCAACAAGACTGTTACACAAAACACAGCATAAATCGGTAACCCAAATATCTCTTTGGGTTTAAGGCGAGCATTAAATGCGCTCATACGAATAGCGCAGCAATGCCGTAAACAGATCCGGCTACCACAAGACCAATAGCACCACCACTAAGCCATTGTTTACCCTGTTCTGCCTTTTGTATTGCAAAATAACCCGCACCAACCAGCATACCAATCACTGCAAGCATACCAACAATCATTGCAATAACATTCGCTACACTTTGTCCTTTGTTGGACAATTCATTTTCAAGATTTCCCGAATCGGCCCAGGTTGGCAGCTTGACTTCTGCTAATGATATATCCGGGATAGAAATTATGATGAGAACCGTTACAGCCAAACTGCACGCTAATCGACAAGACATGAGATAACCCCTCGCAAAGGAAAATAAAACTGCATTATGTTTAATGTGTATTAACAGTCCGTTGCAAAACTAATTCAAACGATAGTTCGCTTTCCTAGCTATTTACTGCAAACAATCAGCCGTTAAAACACCTAACACAATTTCATTATTGAGGAGTAAACTATCTGCAAGGAAGCAAATGGATAAACATACTCCAAAGAAATTTGATAAGTGCAAACAAACTCAGGCAAAGTCCTCCGATATTTTTTATTTTTTGCACTGAGAGCATTTATTATACAAATCCATACTGATGTATCAACACACATTCTTCAAAAAGGAAATTTTGATAAAAACTAAAATAATCTAGTGAGGATTAGAAATTACTTTCGGCATCTAATGTCAGGCAATAATATTTAGCGCCTTCTGTTAATATTCTATCTTAGAATTTGATGGCAATGTACTGTAACGCAATACTAAAAAATAATATTCATGGATTTTCAAACTGGGTTCTAATGGTGAATTCACTTAACTAAGCTCCATCCCCACGTAAGCGCCAAAACTGTTTCCGTCAATCGCGATACCGATTATCTCATAATCTATCAGGGTCATTTTTACGCCTATAAAGCTGTTACCAGTCATCATATAGTTGTATTCACCATATAATCCAACCTGATTATCCAGCCTTTCGGTCAAACAACCATTGATACATATTTCCCAATCCGGGTTAACATGATAGGCAATGCCACCACCGATAATATGCCGACCGTTGTATTGATTGATCCCGAGATTAACGGGAAGTCACCTACTACCGGCATAGCCGGTAGTTTGAACGAAGCCCCCCAATGGGGGGCATTGTTGTACCTACCCAGCCTCATTATTTCAGTTGTAGTTTAAGTCTCTCTGCTCTTGTTCTTGGTCATACTTTTCCTGCCCACGGATATATTCAAGAACCTGCGCTTCTTTTAAGCCTATTGTACTGACGCAATACCCTCTCGACCAAAAGTTTAATCCCTTAATATTCTTTTTCCTTC
>JBHHVB010000078.1:0-8811 GCA_046754065.1 Gammaproteobacteria bacterium | reverse complement strand
TGTGCTTGACATTGCTGCATTCCGGTTGTTACGTTTAATCCATTTGAATTGGTGGATGCGAGCTTTTCGAGCGATTTAAAATCCCAATGACGTTTATCCATTAATTGACTGATCTGAATATTTCCAAGCGCGTTGAGCATGTTGCTGGGAACTTTCTGGTTTTGCTCTGATAGCTCTTTAATAAGAGATTTGATGCGTTGTCGGGTCAAGTTCTCCTGCGAGCCGCACAAATTACAGGGGATGATCGGAAATTCATTTTCTGCCGCAAATTGGGTGATATCCTTTTCCTGGCAATACGCCAAGGGTCTTATCACAATATGTTTTCTGTTATCTGTTAGAAGCTTGGGTGGCATGGATCGTATTTCGCCACTATACAGGATAGACATTAACAAGCTTTCAATAAGGTCATCGCGGTGATGTCCCAGCGCGATTTTGTTAAAGCCATGATCAGCCGCATAGCGGTAGATATTCCCCCGCCGAAGCCGTGAGCACAATGAGCAGTAGGTTTTGCCCTCCGGGATTTTATCCACAACAATCGAGTACGTATCCTGTTTTTCGATTACGTAAGGAATCCTGTTGGCTTCAAGCCAGTCCCTCATTTCAGTAGCGTGCCAACCTGGTTGAGCCTGATCCAGGGTATAGGATTGGATGTCAAATTTGTAATTTGAGCGAATTCTCATCATGTTCAGAATAGACAACATGGTATAAGAGTCTTTGCCTCCGGACAGGCAAACCAGGATACGATCTCCCGTACTAATCATGTTATAATCCGCTATCGCTTTGCTGATGTAATGATGAAGTTTCTTTTCTAATTTGCTCACTATCACGTTACCTTTAACGATTTGGTCTGAATGATTATTCTGAAACGCTAGCATTGTAATTGTTTGATGAGTCAAAGCAAAAATTTCCGGGACTTAAATTATTTTACTCCTGGCAGGTTACAACACGGTCCAGTTGAAATCATGCAATTATCGGATTATCGAAGCAGGTTTCGATATGAATAAGTCAGGATCAAAAAATAAAAATAATATAAAAAATGGTCAGCCTGTGGTTAACGTTAATGCTGCCTTACAGAAGGCGAATCAGCTTCTTGGATCCAATCAGCTCCCGGCCGCCGAAAAAATTTACAGACAGATACTGTCCGTTCAACCGGCGAATGTTGATGCGTTGAGTTACCTGGGTGTAATAGGAGCGATGACGGGGCATTATGAGGCTGCCGAAGATCTGATGAAAAAATCAGTTGAAATCGCCCCCCGGAGTTACGTCGCTGTATACAATCTTGCCTCTGTTTATTATGAACAGGGAAAATACGACCAGGCCATGGAGTATTTTAAAAAAGCCTTGCGGATTAAACCTGGCGATTCACTTGCAATTAATGATCTGGGTAACATATATAAGTTTCAGGGCGATTTTGATAATGCCCTCGATTGTTACCGTCGGATATTGGAGTTAGAGCCAGAAAATGCGAGGGTTTGGAGAAACTATGTCATTGCCAAGACCTATACAGACGTTGATGATGAAGATATTCATAAGCTAAAAGCGTTGCTTGATCATAATTCAGGTTCTGGCGTACATAAGATCCATCTGAATTTTGCGTTAGGGAAAATTTACGAAGATTTGAAGCTATATGGTGAATCATTTAATTATTTTGTTCTCGGAAATAAAGAGAAAAGAAAAACAATCGAGTACGACATTAACAATGATGTAACCTGCTTTAACGCGATTAAGAAAACATTTGATAAAAACCCTCGATTTGAGGATAGTGAAATTAGTCATTACAATGTAACACCAATCTTTATTGTTGGCATGCCACGCTCTGGTAGTACATTGATAGAGCAAATTCTATCGAGCCATTCTCTGGTTTATGGTGTTGGGGAGCTAGCATTATTAGAAAACTTGATTCTGCAATATTCGACTAAAACGGGTTGCAGATTTCCAGTTTGGATGGAAAAAGCAGGTGATAAAGAAATCGCCCAGATTGGTAATGAATATATTCGGGGGATTAAGGCCAAAGCTGGTAGCCAAAGGTACGTCACCGATAAAATGCCTGGAAATTTCAGGTTTATTGGCTTGATCCAGGCCATGTTTCCTGACGCAAAAATTATTCATAGCGTGCGTGATCCCCGGGATACCTGTATATCAGGGTTTAATCAGTTATTTACTGCTGCTCACAAGTATTCCTACGACTTGGTTGAGCTGGGAAAATACTATACGCTTTATGAAAATTTGATGAGCCATTGGCATCATGTTTTCCCAGGCTATATTCTGGATGTGCATTATGAGGAACTGGTCAGGGATCAGGAAAATCAAACCAGGAGAATCCTGGAATTTTGCGGTTTGCCATGGGAGAAAGACTGTTTGTCATTTCATCATTCGTCGAGACCGGTAGCAACGGCTAGTACCATGCAAATCAGGGATCCAATATATAATAGCTCGATACAACGTTGGAAACGATATGAATCGTGGATTCAGCCTCTGCTGGCTGAGCTGGATTCTGTAAAATTATAAGTAACTTATAACAACTATGGTAAATATTTTCCCTGTTTTTTGGAGGTGGAGGAATAATGTCCAGTAAATTGAATCGGTTTAGCTCGCGTATTACGCAACCCAAATCTCAAGGGGCTTCCCAGGCGATGTTGTACGGGACAGGCTTAACCAGCGAAGCGATGCAAAAGCCCCAGATTGGGATTTCAAGTGTTTGGTACGAGGGTAATACCTGCAACATGCATCTCAACGATCTGGCAGCAAAAGTGAAGGAGGGAGTAGAGGCTGCTGGATTGGTAGGGATGCGATTCAATACCATTGGTGTTAGTGATGGGATATCTATGGGTACGGAAGGTATGAGTTATTCCCTGCAATCTAGAGATTTGATAGCAGATTCAATTGAAACTGTGATGAGTGCTCAGTGGTACGATGCAAATATTTCAATTCCCGGTTGCGATAAAAATATGCCTGGATGTCTTATCGCAATGGGTCGACTGAATCGCCCGTCCCTGATGGTTTATGGTGGAACAATTAAACCTGGTCACGCTGACCATAAGACGCTGGATATCGTGTCCGCGTTTCAGAGTTATGGTGAATTTATTGCCGGGCATATAGAGGAAGAGGAGCGTGAGCAAATTGTAAAAAAATCCTGCCCCGGTCCAGGCGCATGTGGTGGTATGTATACAGCGAATACCATGGCATCTGCCATTGAGGCTATGGGTATGTCATTGCCATATAGTTCTTCAACGCCCGCTGTTGACAGGTTGAAGCTGGAGGAATGTTTGAATGCCGGTGTTGCTATTCGTGTTCTGCTGGAAAAAGACATTAAGCCACGGGATATTATGACGCGAGCGGCGTTTGAAAATGCAATGGTGATTGTTATAGCCCTGGGCGGGTCTACCAATGCAGTATTACATTTTCTGGCGATGGCGCGGGCCGTTGGTGTTGATCTATCCATTGACGACTGCCAGGCGGTTAGCGACAGAATCCCCTATCTTGCCGACCTTAAGCCAAGTGGTACGTATGTGATGGAGGACCTGCACAATGTAGGCGGAACACCGGCTGTCATGAAATATTTACTCTCCGAGGGCCTGATTGATGGTAACTGCCTTACGGTGACCGGAAACACGATATCTGAGAACTTGCAGGAGGTTCCAGGTTTGAAGGATGGACAAAAAGTGATATTTCCTGTTGAGAATCCCATCAAGGAAACCGGTCATATTCGAATACTTAAGGGGAATCTGGCTCCGCAAGGCTCAGTGGCGAAAATAACTGGCAAGGAGGGTGAGAAGTTCTCCGGGCCAGCCCGGGTATATGATGCGGAAGAAGATATGCTGACCGCGCTGGAGCGAAATGAAATTAAAAAGGGCGATGTGGTAGTTATTCGTTACGAGGGTCCTCAAGGTGGGCCAGGTATGCCGGAGATGTTGACGCCGACATCAGCGATAATGGGTGCCGGGCTAGGCAGTGATGTCGCATTGATTACCGATGGGCGTTTCTCGGGAGGCTCTCACGGGTTTATCATTGGGCATGTGGTGCCCGAAGCACAGGTTGGTGGACCCATCGCGCTGATCAGGGATGGAGATATCATTACCGTAGATGCACGGGAAAATGTTTTGTCTGTTGATGTTAGTGATGCAGAAATGGAGCAGCGCAGATCGGACTGGACAATGCCAGCTTATAAAGCAACCAGAGGGACATTGTATAAATATATTAAAAACGTAAAAACTGCATCTGAAGGTTGCGTGACTGATGAGTAGAAAATTACCCGCTGACAATGAGTGTTAAAAACAAGAAGTTTCGTCGTGCCAGAAAGATTTTGCTATCCAGTCTTGACGAGCTTTTTGATTTAGAGAGGCTGGATTATCAAAAGCGCACCAAACCATTGAGGGATAAATCAAAACTCACTGGCGTATTGGGGGCAGGGGCTATCTATGCAGTCGGGTTTGGGGTTGGCTACTATGCCTGGAAAACGGGTGGTGTAAGTTACACCAATTTTGCGAAGCTCGTCTGGATTCTAATGATTCCGTCTTCTGTTATGGGTGTGTTCTTCTGGATGTTATCGACTAACCGGAAAGAGTACGTCGTAAGGGAAGACATTCGCCAGTATATGTCAGAACTGGAGGGCGATGGGGGGCTGCTGTGGCGGTTTATCCCTTTATTGTCTGAGCTTAAACCCGATGCTCATGATTGGAAGCAAACGCTGTTTCGCTCCAAAGAAGGACAACTCAGCGAAATCGCGCCTGATGAATATTGTGCAGCGGTTTACGGGTTATATGGCTTGCTGCAGGGTAACCAGCAACGAAAAATCAGTGCTGAAACCGCTCAGGAGATTGAGCAGAACTTTTCAGATTATCCCTGATAGTGCTTAATAGAACAGGCGCAGGGTCCTGGGTCATACTACAGACGGTCCCAGCTGGATTTCCTTCGCCAGCGAATATTTGGAATGATTAATCCTATGACAATTCCGATAATCACCACGCCAGCCCCTACCATAAACCAGTCCCTGTCGGTACGATCACGAAGAGCGATTGCTTCCTGTTGAAGTGTCTGGTGTTCGCGGTCAAGATTTTTTAATTTCTGTTTCAAATCTTTGTTCTCATTGTCTATTGCGATAGCACTGGCAGCGGTTTGCCGAATGCGGGTTAGTTCCTGGACAAGACGACGATTTTCTTTTTCAAGCTGCTTGTGGTCGTTGCTCAGTTTTGATTTGATTTGTTTGACACTGCCCAAATCACTATTAAGCCGGTTGTTAGATATTTTAAGCTTGGCTATCTCCTTTTCGGCTTCCGCGAGTCGATCACGGGCGCTCGGGATATTTTCAAGATAGCGACTTATGACCCAGCCGATAGCACCCGTGGGTGTTTTCACCTTGCTGTATTTGGATTCTTCATCGACCTCAATAACCTCGACGGGTGTACCACTTTGGATCATGCGCAGGATTTGATGTTTGGTGCTTTTACCGCTTCGCAGCGTGATTTCAAGCTCGTCAGTGACGTAGCGAATATTCTTCGCTTCTACGCCATTAGTGAGAAGCAATAATGAGATGCACAGGAGTAATACTTTCACAATAGATTCCTTTTGAATTTGTCGTTCCATATACAATGTTATAGCCTAAATTTTGTTGTTTGCCCACCCGGTTAACGAGCAGATCAAATCATTTTTAGGTTGAGTTAGGTGGCGTTGTGTTGTCAGTGATTGGGCAATTACAGATTTATATTTTTGAGTTTTCTTTCCCACTGAAGTGCAGTATCGACGATAAGGTCGATATTGTCATATTTGGGAACCCATCCCAGAGTTTGACGAATCTTGTCTGCATTTGCCGCTAGCGCGGGAGGGTCTCCTGCGCGGCGCTTATCTTCGATAATCTTAAGTGTTTTACCGCTAACACGTTCTACAGTATCCAGCACCTCCCTGACACTGTAACCATGACCATAGCCGCAGTTTAAGACGACTGATTCACCACCTGCTGTCAGGTAATCGAGGGCATGCAGGTGGGCACTGGCGAGGTCTTCTACATGGATATAGTCCCTGACACAGGTTCCGTCTTCGGTCGGGTAATCTGTTCCAAATATAGAAATGGTATCCCTGATTCCAACGACCGCTTCATTGGCAACCTTGATGAGATGGGTGGCATTTGGTGTCGATTGACCGATGCGAGCTTCGGGATCTGCGCCTGCGACATTGAAATATCTCAGAATGGTGTAACGCAAATCCGACGCAGCTGCGAGATCTTGCAGCATCCACTCGGACATCAATTTTGACGACCCGTAAGGATTGATGGGTGAGGTCGGCATGTCCTCAACGCACAACGCCTGGTCGGGAATCCCGTAAACCGCTGCAGTCGAAGAAAAAATGAAATGTTTAACCCCTGCCTGTTGGCAGCATTCCAGCAGGTTGCGTGTATTACATGTATTGTTCCGGTAGTATTTGAGTGGATCAGCCACGGACTCAGGCACGACGATATGTGCTGCAAAGTGTAACACTGACTGAATGTTATATCTCCCAAGAATGTCCTTGATGAGTTCTTTATCGCCCGTGTCGCCAATTATCAGTTCACCATGTAGAACTGACTCCCTAAAACCGGTAGAAAGATTATCCAGTACAACGATTTGATGTCCCTGTTCGCCTAGTTGACGCACAACATGACTACCGATATATCCTGCGCCACCTGTAACTAATATAGCTTGTGTCATTTTAGATCCTTCCGGTTTTATAGTGCTTGATGTGAAACAATCAATTTGAATACCTTATTATAAGGTAACGACCAGCCAACCCCGAACCTTAAGCGCAGTCACCAAATGGGCTTTGCGGCGGTGCCGGCGATGGTGACAATAGCCTTCCGGTAAACATCATGCGAGCAACTGTCGGGTGGGCAGCAAGATCATTTAAACCAGAGATAAGTGCAACAATATGGATGAGTTCGGGGCTGGAATAGCTTCCTAAGCTATCAGTAACAGCGCGAGGCCTGGTCGGAAACGGTGCAACCAGTTCGGTAAGTAGTTGATGATGAAGAGATGAGGGGGAGAATGACAAATTATTGAAACAAGTTGTATTTTTCGATGTTGTTTTTATTGACATTGCCCAGATTCCCCAGCAAAATAGCCCGTTTATGTTTAGGAGGGGTTCCCGAGCGGTCAAAGGGATCAGACTGTAAATCTGACGGCTCAGCCTTCGGAGGTTCGAATCCTCCCCCCTCCACCAGCAGGTTAGCCGGTGGGTGAGAGGAAGGTGTGCAGTATGGTTGTGCTTGGTCGCCAGGCGGGTGTAGTTCAATGGTAGAACCTCAGCCTTCCAAGCTGATGATGTGGGTTCGATTCCCATCACCCGCTCCATCAGACGGCTACCATTGGGCTGCTGGTTAGATGGATTATTTTAAGTTGCCCATATAGCTCAGGCGGTAGAGCACTTCCTTGGTAAGGAAGAGGTCACCGGTTCAAGTCCGGTTATGGGCTCCATTTGGGATTAACAGCTAAATTTAAGTATCGGTTGCGGCAATAACATAGAGTTTCGGGGGGAAATAAATGTCCAAGGAAAAATTTGAACGTACGAAGCCACACGTAAATGTTGGAACGATTGGTCATGTTGATCATGGTAAGACGACATTGACAGCGGCGTTGACCAAGGTGTTGTCGGATAAGCACGGAGGAGAGACGAAGGCGTATGATCAGATTGATAATGCACCGGAAGAGCGAGCACGCGGGATAACGATTGCGACGGCACACGTAGAGTATGAGTCAGATGATCGTCACTATGCGCATGTAGACTGTCCTGGACACGCTGACTATGTAAAGAACATGATTACCGGTGCAGCGCAGATGGATGGAGCGATCCTGGTGTGTTCCGCGGCAGATGGTCCTATGCCCCAGACGAGAGAGCATATTCTGTTAGCGCGTCAGGTAGGTGTTCCTTATATTGTTGTATACCTGAACAAGGCGGACATGGTAGATGATGAAGAATTACTGGAACTGGTAGAGATGGAAGTACGTGAACTGTTAGACAGTTACCAGTTTCCTGGGGATGACACCCCGATTGTGACGGGATCAGCATTGAAGGCGCTGGAAGGAGACACCAGTGACATTGGTACGCCATCGATAGAGAAGCTGGTAGCGGCGATGGACGAATACATCCCACTGCCTGAGCGTCCGGTCGACAAGCCATTCCTGATGCCGATCGAAGACGTATTTTCGATTTCAGGTCGAGGCACGGTTGTAACGGGGCGTGTAGAGCGTGGTGTGATCAATGTTGGTGAAGAGATCGAGATAGTTGGTATCAAGGATACGACGAAGACCACCTGTACAGGTGTAGAGATGTTCCGCAAGCTGCTGGACCAGGGTCAGGCTGGAGATAACGTGGGTGTATTGCTGCGTGGTACGAAGCGCGAAGAAGTGGAGCGTGGACAGGTACTCTGTGCACCTGGATCGATAACGCCGCATACGAAGTTTGAAGCGGAAGTGTATGTATTGACGAAGGAAGAAGGTGGAAGGCATACGCCGTTTTTCCAGGGCTATCGCCCCCAGTTTTACTTCCGTACGACGGACGTAACGGGAGCGGTAGATTTACCGGAGGGCACAGAGATGGTGATGCCTGGAGATAACATCAAGGTGACAGTGAGTCTGATAGCGCCGATCGCGATGGAAGACGGGTTGCGATTTGCGATTCGTGAAGGTGGGCGTACGGTCGGGGCCGGTGTCGTCGCCAAAATTATTGAGTAACAAGATTGATGTAAAGGCTCGCAAACCCGTTTTAGGGTTTGTGAGCTTGTTGCTTTTTAGGCCAGTAGCTCAATTGGCAGAGCGGCGGTCTCCAAAACCGCAGGTTGGGGGT
>JBHHVB010000077.1:0-9074 GCA_046754065.1 Gammaproteobacteria bacterium | reverse complement strand
GACAGAATATTTCTCCTCTGCTTTACGTGGAAAACAATCACCATTTTATTCAGTATAAAGTTGATATGAGTACTGCTGGTTATGTGCTTCCCCGTTTGAGGAATATCTCAATCGCGTCATCCGCGTATGACAGTAGACACTCAACCTGGTATCAGTCCGATGATACTGCTGCAGATACCGGATTCAATTTCTCCGGGGCAACGTTTGACCAGGTGAGCATCGTCTCCACAGGTGCGTCAGCTTCGGTAGAACTTGCGCTGACTGCCGGCGGGCCACTAAATAGTGGGATTTACATGTCTGGTGTCTACAATACCAATTACCCAGCATCATGGCATACGATGCATTGGTTTGCTGAACAACCCGCTGGCACTCAGATGACGGTTTATGCACGTAGTTGTAATTTTTCAGATTGTTCTGACCGGTCAGTCGACCACTGGTCGGAAGTCAGTAATGGGCAGGATCTGTCAGGGTTACCATTTGTAGAAGATGGTCAGCAGTTTGTTCAATATAAAATCGTGTTGGTCAGTCTGGATGGTCTTAATGCACCTGGATTGAATAGCATCGTAATCAATTATCAACTGGACAATAAGTCGATATTGAGATCTTCCATTATCGATTCGGTGGATTCACTAAACGAGATTACCGGGATAGATTTTATTGGCGACATTCCACTAGACACGTTCCTGGGAATTCAGTTGCGAACATCTCCTGATGGATTGGTCTGGGGCCCCTGGATGGGACCAACCGGGAATAATGACTACTATATGCTGCCTGGTGAGCTGATAAATACCGCGCATCGAGATGGTATCGATGATCGATATATCCAATTCCAGATAGCAATGCGTTCAAGTTCGGTTCAGTCCACACCCATGCTTGATAGTGTTGCGATAAGCTATACCAGAGCTGTTCCCGTGGTTGACACCTCCGTCACCCAACAAACACAACCGGCGGGTTCAACGAATGCTGGCAGTAATCCAGGCAGTAACAGTAATACTTCAATGCCCGGTGGTTCAACTTCGGGCAGTGTTACTACAGGCACTGGTTCAGAAAACGCTAATGCTTCAGGCACATCCTCATTGGTTGTTAATACATCTACCACGGTTCAGAATCAAACACAGGCCCAGGGGCATGTCCATACATTACCGAAAGTTGAATTGAACGCCGTTCAATCCGGGGAACAGCGGCATATCATTATCATCAACGAAGGTCAGGTAACGGCGACTGCCAGGGTAATCAATGTCGGTGGTGCAACGGCATCCCTGAGTTATGACTGGAGCCTGACCGATAACAGCTTGGTTGATTTGAACAGTGATACTAACCCATCAACCTTTATTTTTGATCCAGCATGGCTTCAGCCAGGGCTTTATCACCTTACCGTTACTGTCACCGATAATCTGTCATTGCTATCCACGCAAAACGAATTATTGATTGATGTCCGGGTCACCAGTCCAGTATTGACTGATGCAGATAGTGATCTGGATGGTTTGCCGGATAATATTGAGGGATTTGCTGATAGCGATTACGATGGCATTCCCAACTATCTGGATCCTGCCGGGCTGGGTGTAGATCAATTGCAAATTACTGGAGGTATTCTGATTAGTGAATCAGGTACAAGCCTGTCACTCGGTGAGGTCGCGTTCAGAGCCCAAAATAATACCGCAACCGTCAGTATGGCAGATATTGCGAAGCTTTCGACTCAAACTTCGACCATCGGCCAGGATATGACGGATAGTCTGCCGCATGTCGGAAGCGATATTGATTTCGAAATTCGTGGTCTGGCTGAATCGGGACAATCGATTATGCTTGTCATACCTTTGCAGGACTCTATTCCCGAAAATGCAACATATAGAAAATTTCTTGTGCAGACTGGATGGCAAGACTTTGTCATTGACGGCCAGAATGGCGTATTTTCCGCAATGAAATCTTTCGGGGTCTGCCCAGATCCTGGAAATCAATCTTACCAGCCTGGACTGGCGCCCGGTCATAGTTGTATTCAATTAATGCTTGAGGACGGTGGGCCAAACGATGCTGATGGTGTTGCAGACTACGTAATCAGAGATCCGAGTGGTCTTGCGCTAAGCGCTAGTCTGGGAAATACCGGTACCAATCAAACTCCACATTCAGGGGGGGGGGCGGGATTTTGGCTATCCGTGTTGATGGCATGGTTTGCGATGGGTTTACATGCCCGACGCGGCACTAAACAGTTGGTCGGGCTGGGATGTAAAATTGAAGTAAAATACAATAACTTATTGAAAGTAAATAAATTAAATAATCATTGCGGTAGAGAATATAAGCAAAATATGGTATAAATAACCGTTAATAAATGAAATTGTAAGGGGTGTAAACGGTAATTTATCGGTAGCGAAAGATAATGGTTCGTAACTGTGCCTTCGATTTCCGTAAAAGAGTAATGACCAAATCAAGTATGACTAGTACAACCTGCACAATCGCCGAATGTGACAATCATAGTAAAAATGACGTCTATATTAAATGGGCTATAGAGCCAGATGAGGCGTTGGTTATATTTGCGCTTGCTGGTGATAATCGTGCATTTGAGTATCTTTTTCATCGATATAAAAAGCGAATCGTTTCTATTTGCTTGAAAATCAATGGCGGAGACTATGCTCAAGCCCTTGACCTCTGTCAGGAGACATTCTTGAGTGCTTATAGTCGTCTGCATCAATTGAAGGATCACCGCAGATTCTTCGCGTGGATAAGCGAAATCGCAAGAAATAAAAGTATCTCCTATGTCAGAGAGCAGACCAAACTTGCCAAGATGTTGGGGGATTACGACGTGGTAAAAGAAACGGTGGCTGATAATGAGCAGCATTGGAGTGAGGCAGAGATTCAGGTCGTGGAGGACTTGATTCAGGGAATCGACAATCCAAAAATCAGGGAAACCATTCAGCTTTTTTATCTGGAAGGTAAGAAGACAAACGAAATAGCTGAGTTACAAGGCGTTTCCCAAACCGCAATTACAACCAGACTGAACAGATTCAGAATTAAATTCAGAAGACACATTATCTCCGAACTCCTGAAGTAGCCAATACCCTGATTATGACTTGTAGAATTCTCACTGAAGATCGATGGCAGCGCCTGCTCAAAGGCAAGCTATCCGATGATGAAAAATTGGAGCTAAGCGCGCATATCGCGTCTGATTGTCCAGATTGTGAATATCTGATAGCCCAGCTGGATGCGGATCAGGAGAAGAAATTTTTACAGCAATACATTGCGATGAAAAAATTTAGCAATGAGCGACCAAAAGTCGATGATTCCCATGTTCGAGGCTCAGCAAGTAACGCGACGGGTGCGGTAGACATTTCAGCCAATCGGGCACAAGCTAAAGCATCATTCCTGACGAATTTAGCGCAACTGTTTTTTGGAGGCTCTGGTGCTAAAACGCCAGCCTGGGTTGGTGCATTCGCCGTTGTAGTCGTCACATTGACACTGCTTCTGCCAAATTTTACCGAGCGGTCAGAAAAATTTTCTCCTACGCTGGGTGATATCGAGTTTAACGAAAAAGGTAACGCCACACCGCTGGCATCGATAAATCTGCAGTTCGCCACGGGTAGACTGAATAGCAGCGGAGATGTCCACCTGACAAGGGGTGTGAATGGCGGTAGCTACAGTCGGGCCCAGTCACTATTTCTGAACTATCGTTTGATTGCCGATGGTTATGTTTATCTGTTTGGTATTGAGGAAGGAAAAAAGCCGGTCAGGCTGGAACAAAACCTTGTTTCATCTTTATTACTCCAGCCCGGCGAATATACCTATCCAGGTGACGATGCGACTCAGGGATTGGCATTAACAGAGATTAATGGTTATTTCAGGGTCATAGGGGTTTATTCCGACAAACCACTTAAGAATATTGAGCAGGTTATGCAGTCACTTGCTGGCAATGGTCACTTTCCGGAAACTGATCATCTTTCTAAATTATTGAAACAACATCTTGGACAGGAAGTTGCTATAGATTCAGTCTTTTTTAATGTTGTTTCGTAAGCGCCAGATTGTATTTTATCTATTGCCACTTCTCCTGTTAGCAGGGTGTGCAACGCCCCAGTTTATCGAGAAAGGAAGAACGCAGCATACCAACCCGTCATTTCGCGCCAGTCCGGTAAGCCAGATATTCAATACCCCAAAAAAATTGGCACTACTGATTGGGATTAATCAGTTTGAAGATAATGAATGGGGGGATTTGCGATTTGCAGCGAAAGATGCCCAGGACATGGCAGCGGTACTGAATGATAACCGATATGGGCAATTCGATGAGGTTGTTTCGCTAACCTCCGCAGACCAGACATCACGCGAAAACATTGAACAAATGTTGGCCCGGTTTGGGCGCGCCAATATATCAGAAGATGATACGGTAGTTGTGTATTTTTCGACTCACGGTACGTTGGCGAGGACGGATGATGGCAAGCTACATCAGTACCTCGTTGCCAACGACACCCGGTTTGATGATATCACTCGCACCGCAATAGATGTAAATCATATCAAACGAACCATCTCCGGTTTCAAGGCAAAGAAAAAGGTGATGGTGCTTGCGACGTGCCACAGTGGTCAGGGCAAGTCCAATCTCAATAGCGACTTGATGCATGAGCTTAAGGAAATAAAGGGCCCGTTTTTCGTTAAACCGATTGAAGAGGCCAGTGAAGCAACCATTGTACTCGCTGCCAGTGCCTGGGGGGAAACCGCGCGAGAGGCGAATGTACTGGAAAATGACATTTACACACATTTTCTTATTGAAGGGATCAAAAAGAACGACAGGAATGAAGATGGTGCCGTTACCGTTACCGAGGCTCATGACTATGCAAAACAACAGACGTATTATTTAACCAAAGGTGAGCAGCGGCCCTCGATGGAGTCTGTCATTCTTGGTGTCGATCCCATTATTTTGTCAGGCAATTTTGAGAGAGCCGGGAAACCCGTCCTTTATGATTATTCCAACCGGTTCGAAGATTTAATTGTATTTGTCGATGGTGTGGCAAAAGGAAGTCTTCCTATCGGTGTTGCGGTTGACCCGGGTAATCACACAGTCAAGCTGGCCAGAAGCGAGCATGACAAACCATTATATCAACAGGACTTTGATATTTCTGCGGGTGAGCAGATTTCAATTCCAGTATTACTGCAGGGTCATGATAACGGAGCATCACTCGCGATCAGTTATCAAAGCTTTTTGACCGACACGGCAGACCAAAGCATCGCCAGACCCTTGATGATGGTCGGCCTTTCCTATAACAACTACAGTTATTTTTCACCAAATGCAGGGTTCCGTGTCGATGTAGCATATGGTCAGGAAGAACAGGTTTTGCAGATTGGTGCGGTAAGCTCAAAGGCTGAGGTGAATCTGATGAAATACGGCCTATCCCTTTTATATCGTACAGGTGTTGGTAACACCTCATTCTATGGGGGGCCAAGAATCGGGGGTATGGTGATTTCGCGTGACCCTCGCACGCAGTTGGTTAAATCAGAAACGGTCAATACGCCCACTTTAGGTGTTGTAGCCGGAATTGGATTTTCCTACAAATCCTCTCTCTCGTTTTCAGTTGAGGCCTCTGTAAACCATGGAACGATAAAAATCAGTAATTCAGATACAAGCTCATATGATGCCAATTTGATCGGTAATCTGTCTCTCAATTATTAGCCCTGAACTGTGTCGAAAATGGCTACACTTTTGGTGTAGATCACCGTTTTGGTGTGGTTAAACTTCCATAAGTGTAAGAAATATCAATAAAAAAAGACATGGCATGGATCATGCTGTTTCATCTTTGGAGCCATGATAGATTCGTTTGACTCAGGTTCCTACGCTAAAGCCATTCCGGTTAAAGGCATGCCTGGGGGTATGGGTTTATAACCAAAATAGAAACGAGATTAAGATGATTGCATTGTTCACAGCTTGTTTAAACACTCAAATGGCAGACTATGTTTACTCCAAAAGTGTTGTTTGGCGGTTGTTTGAATTTGCTACTCAGTCACTAAAGAATTACCACGCGGTTCAGTCATCAATAAACCAATCCTGAGATCAGTTCCTTCAGGATCGCCTGAGATATGTTTTACCAAGTAAATTTCCAGAAAAACCACATGTTATTCATTGCGAAGCTATTCTTCGGTGGAGTAACTTTAATTTTGACGGCGTGTTCCAATGGGTTTAGCGCTGTGACCGAGCCGCCGGTCGCCCGGACACTGGCGGTCAGCGTAGTGACCTCTTCAACATGCACATTGAATGCTGGTGTTAACCCAAATGGATACGAGACAAAAGCATGGTTTGAATGGGGTCCATCCGGGAACCTGGGCAATCAAAGCAAAATTGAATCTATGGGCGAAGGTAAGATTTCCGCTACTTTGTCCCAAACGATTACCAATCTTTCACTTAAAACAACCTATCACTATAGAATTGCGGCTGAAAACCAGGGTCGAACGGTTCTTGGCGAGATTCGTACCTGTACGACTGAAAATCCGGATAGTGATGGAGATGGAATAAGGGATTGGGAAGAGTTGAATATATACAAGACTGATCATCAGAACCCTGATACTGATAATGATAACCTCAGTGATTTGGATGAAATTATCAATTTTCTGACTGATCCTAATAGTAGTGATACTGATTCCGATGGTGTTACGGATGAGCTGGAATTGGACACCTACCTCACGGATCCATTAGTTGCTGATACGGACATGGATGGTATCAATGATGGAGAAGAGATATCTAATTATCTAACCGATCCGTTAAATACTGATACTGATGGTGATAGATTCCTTGACGGCGTAGAGGTCAATGTGGGAAGCGATCCGAACGATGCGATGGACCGGCCACCCAATGCACCAGATCTGGTGGCAGTGTCAATATCGGGTCCAGCTGCAGCGAACGCAGGTGATCCAATACAGGTTTCTTTCCAGTTGGACAACCTCGGTAAGGATAATGCTGCGGCCTTTAATAACGAAATATATTTATATCCGGCACAAAGTAATGTCCTCTTATTTGATGATTTTGAAGATGGCCTTACCCCTCCGTGGTTGCAGTTGATATTTGGTTCCGTGGTTGTAGCGAACGATCCGGTGGACGGTTGGGTATTGCACAAGACGATGAACGATGACCCGAGCGGAGGTTATGTTCCCGTTAACCAGTCATTTGCGAATTTTGATGTGGTGTTGAATACGAAACCGCTGGTTTCTACAGGCCTTGCAACGAGCAGTTTTAGCGTAACGTCAGCGACAGGTGGCGGCTATGGATTAACTGTCGACGTCGCCTCGCAACAATTCAGCCTGGATCGGCGCGATGGGCAGTGGAGTTCAAAAATAACCCTAAATACTACGATGCCGCAGCAACAAAGCACTCGGTTTTTTGATAGCTTCGATACTGGTCAATTAACGAGTTGGGCTCAAACAACCCAGACAATGACAATAGTAAATGATCCGACAACTGGAAATGTCATGGCTACAAGCGGAACGAGTGGTCGAGTGTTTAACGACTTTATAGACACTGCAGTCACGCCGTCGTTATCGAAGTTTCGATACAGAGCCTTTATCAAGAGACCAACGGGGAGCAATGGACAGATCTATTATACCCTGAGCGATAAAGGTAATGGTCAATACGGGATTTTTCTTGATCTTGATAACGGTTTGTTGAAAATTATTCGACAAGCATCTGATATTGATGCGCCGGTAGATCTTGTATCGCAAGTCGTTGCAGGAGGGTTATTAAATGACCAGTGGTATACGCTGGAATTTGAGCGAAAGGATGCCCTGAACGAACTGACTGCGGTGGTATGCCTGGGTCGGGTTGATCCATCAATTAGTCCACCTCTTGCTACAGCTAGTGTAACCGATGCCAGTTATTCAATTTTTAATCGAATTGGTCTGTTGAATCTTGGCGGTGGTGTGATATACAGTGATGACCTTTCAGTGTCAGTCGTTGATCCTTTCGTATTAACCTCGGGACAATGGTATACGATGTTATTGAGCAGGACAGGTGCTAGCGTGTTTGGACGCCTTTATGCCGGCAAGATAGAACCATCAATTGGGCAACCGATCGCGAGCGTCTGGGCTGAAGATAATAATCATTCAATTTTCGATCAGATGAATATCAATGGTGGGGATAATTTTTACATCGATAATGTTGGGTTGACCGCAAAAAGTTCGAGTTCCGTACAAATCCCAATCTTGATAGGTTCTTCAAGCGTTACCGGGATTGATGGCCAGCAATCCCGGATTGTAGACGAGCAATTATTTTTGCCTGTCAGCATTCAGGCCTGGGAGTATTTTCTAGGCGTTAGCGTTGACAGTATTGATCAGGTCATCGAAAGAAATGACAGTAATAATCAGTTGGTAAGTAGCAACATTGTTAAAATAAATAATTAGCACTGATCGTATTTTGGCGTTGCAATAGGGATTTACCGGTATTGTTCGGAATATATTTTATGGTTCTCCATTGGTTGTATAGCGGCAGTTGCTATAGGGTAATTGTGGTAATATATCATTCAATCAGATGAATTTGATTCGCAGTGCTGCGGCAGATGTAAAAATATTTTTCCTTAACTTGGCGCATTAAATTTAATAACAATGAGGAATAATTCTTAAGTCTTTTTTAAGAATTATTCCTCATTGTTATTAATAACCTACACGTTCCCCACATTATCTAGAAAATTATTATGTGACAATCGTCATCTCATTTCGTCTTTACTTTTACGTCTTTCAAAAACCCACTTGGATGTGATTCGACTATTTTGCAAGCCAGATAAGATGACAAACATGGATACCTGAATACGAGCAATGTCGTCTAGTTTGGACAGTTGAATATTCCACTTAGGGACATTTTTGCAAGTGACTCAAATTTACCCAAGCAGCCCAATATAAAAAAATGCTTAATCTAAGGGACATCACAGGGGGAGTGCTCAGTATGATAATAATAAGCAAGTTTTTTCTATGGACCCTAAATCGCTTCACGAATTTTATTTTTGGACAGGGACGTCCAACTTCTTCTCAACGATGTACCTGTGCTCATCCGGCAATCCTCTATGCTGCTGGTCTTTTGCTGTTATTCCCGCTGAATGCCTATGCAGCGATAAGCACGGTTA
>JBHHVB010000076.1:0-9180 GCA_046754065.1 Gammaproteobacteria bacterium | reverse complement strand
TTCCTTAACAAGCTCTGTTCCAATGCCGCGATTTTGCCATTCAGGTAGTACGGCCATTGGCGCTAAACCAGCAACGAGCAAGTTTTTTTTACAGTGACTAATGCTGACTTTACTGAAAAGTACGTGTCCAACAACACGTTCGCCCTCAACCGCTACCAGGGACAGGAGGCAAGCTTCACAATCTCTTAATTTCTCCACCAGTTTTGCCTCAGCATCGGTCACGAAGGCAGCTCTTATCACCGTGTATAGCCCTGGGTAATCGCCGGCCTGTGCCTGCCTTACTAGCATGATTCGCAACAGCTATGGATGTTTATTCCGTTTCCCATTGAAGCATGACTGAAAAGTCCCATATTAATTTGAACCAATGGGCATTTTGTATGGGCTCGCTCGCAGCTTCGCCACAAGTATCTCGAGTTTATTCCTGTACCGGGATATCTCTACCTTGTAACCATCGTACTCATAAATGGACTGGATCATGCGCGCAACTCCATACGTGAATACTTCAGGCGCATAAATAATAGAACCTGTACATCCCCGGCTGGTAAGCGAGCCATATTTCCTAGAGAGAGAAATGATACTATTATAATTGAGACTGATCTTGTTCACGCCGGCCATGTCGATGATCTCTACCCAGCCCGGCTTAATATAGGAAAGCTCAACCAGCTCGTCGAGGTACTGGTCAATGGCGGATTGGTCTAAATCGCCTTCCCAAAAAGTTTTGACTGCGCTTGATTCAGAATCATAGATAAATCTTATTCCCATGGCACACCACCTGAAATATATTTAATTCTGACAATGGACTACAGATAAAGATAATTCACCAACGCTTGCGATAAAACCGCCAATCACGCTGAAACCGCAACGAAAAGAAATTGATACTTTCTAAAATACCACTAAATTAAAGCCAAATTCTGAGGATATTTTTCACTTTACCACTAAGTGACATGCTTGCAAGATTTTGGCGTCAAGATTTTTGATAAATTTTTCCGCCGCTATGCTTAAATTCCATTGCTTTCGCTTCCATCCCTTGTCGCAGCACGTCTCCTTCATCAATTCCCTGCTTTTCAGCATAGTCACGTACGTCCTGTGTGATCTTCATTGAGCAAAAATGCGGCCCGCACATTGAGCAGAAGTGGGCTACCTTGGACGAGTCTTTTGGCAAGGTCTCGTCATGAAACTCTCTGGCACGATCTGGATCCAGCCCCAGATTAAACTGGTCCTCCCAACGAAATTCAAACCGCGCCTTAGAAAGCGCATTATCTCTAATCTGTGCACCAGGATGACCCTTGGCCAAATCGGCCGCATGTGCAGCAATTTTATAGGTGATAATGCCTTCCTTGACGTCATCACGATCAGGCAGGCCCAAATGCTCTTTTGGCGTGACATAACACAACATCGCGCATCCGTACCACCCAATCATCGCAGCACCAATCCCCGAGGTGATGTGGTCATACCCCGGTGCGATGTCAGTGGTCAGTGGCCCTAGCGTATAAAAGGGCGCCTCATCACATTCCTTGAGTTGTTTGTCCATGTTTTCCTTGATCATGTGCATAGGAACATGTCCCGGACCCTCTATCATAGTCTGCACATCGTGTTTCCATGCAATTTTTGTCAGTTCACCAAGTGCTTCGAGTTCACCAAACTGTGCCTCATCATTGGCATCTGCAATTGACCCGGGTCGCAAACCATCACCTAATGAAAAAGATACATCATAGGCCTTCATTATCTCGCAGATTTCATCAAAATGCGTATAGAGAAAGTTTTCTTTGTGATGAGCCAGGCACCATTTGGCCATGATTGAACCGCCACGGGAGACGATCCCGGTTACTCGCCTTGCAGTCAGCGGTACGTGACGAAGTAGCACACCAGCATGTATTGTAAAATAATCGACACCCTGTTCGGCCTGTTCAATAAGCGTGTCCTTGAATATCTCCCATGTCAGCTCTTCCGCCTTTCCTTCCACCTTCTCCAGCGCCTGATAGATGGGCACTGTGCCGACAGGTACCGGGGAATTTCTCAATATCCACTCGCGGGTTTCATGTATGTTTTTTCCGGTCGATAAATCCATGATGGTGTCCGAACCCCAGCGGATGCCCCAGATCATTTTGTCGACTTCTTCCTCTATGGAGGAAGTCACCGCCGAGTTGCCCAGGTTGCCATTGATTTTAACCAGAAAATTCCTGCCTATAATCATGGGCTCCAGTTCCGGGTGATTGATGTTTGCCGGAATGATTGCCCGACCGCGGGCAATTTCCTCACGTACAAATTCGGGAGTAATTGTATTCGGGACACTGGCACCAAAAGACTGCCCCGGATGTTGATTCAACGAACCATTCTCAAGCGCTTCTTCCAGACGCATATTTTCCCTAATGGCAACATATTCCATCTCGGGCGTGGTTATCCCCTTTTTCGCGTAGTGCATCTGGCTCACATTTGCCCCTGGTTTGGCACGTCTGGGTTGGTGAATATGTTTAAAACGCAAATGATCAAGGCTTCTATCGGCCATCCTCCCGCGACCAAATGTAGAGGTTAGTGACGTCAATAATTCCGTGTCATTTCGTTCTTCAATCCAGACCCTGCGTATATCAGTCAACCCATTACGCAGATTCACATCAACATTCGGGTCTGTATAGGGGCCCGATGTATCGTAGACTGTCACGGACGGATTTTTTTCAACGCCGAAGCTGGCTGGCGTATCAGAAAGCGTGACCTCACGCATCGGTACCTTGATATCAGGTCTGGAGCCTTCTACATATATTTTTCGGGAGTTGGGAAATGGCTGTACGGTATCCGCTTCACGCGATACGGTCCTTGTTAGAACATCCTCTGGAATTGCACTCATATCATTTCCCCTTCAAAACAGCCAATTTTGGTTTAATAATGGTCCAGCCGTAGATAGTAACACCCGGCAAAAAAATAGCAGCTAATCAACCCCGAGTGAATCTATATGATGCCCCGGCAAGATGCAAGCTGAGCGTTATGCCTAAAAGCAGATTATTCCCATACAAAACAGGTAGTTTTAGGGCTATTCCATGTATTTTTCAAGGATATAGCAAGCTTGGTCTTGCCTTGTCCTGGCAAACCTAATATCTTTAGGAATTCAACGATACGCCAATAAATAGACAGGGGGAAACATATGGGACTCGAACAAGCGCGCTTCAATATGATTGAACAGCAGATACGCACCTGGAATGTGCTTGATGAAAACGTCCTTAACCTGCTCGATCAATTCCCCCGTGAAGACTTTGTCCCAGCAGAATACCGAAATCTCGCCTATGCCGATATTGCGATTCCGATTGGGCACGAACAGGTTATGCTTCACCCAAAACACGAGGCGCATATGCTACAGGCGCTGAGTCTGCACGAGACCGATAAAATTCTGGAAGTCGGCACGGGTACCGGGTATTTAACGGCAATGTTGGCTGAGGCGGGGGGGCATGTATTTAGTGTTGATATTGAACCCGACTTCATTACCCTTGCAGAGAAAATCCTTCAGAAACATGGCATCACTAATGTTACTCTCGAGGTGGGTGATGCTTCCAGAGGCTGGAGTAATGACACACTGTTTGATGTCATTGTCATCACCGGCTCACTTCCCGTTTTACCTGATAGCTTTCAAAACACGTTAAATCGCGGCGGTCGCATGTTCGCGATTGTTGGTGAGTCACCGGTAATGGAAGCTGTGTTGATACGTCGCACTGGAAACAATGAATATCATCGCGAAAGTCTATATGAGACCGATATTCCAATGCTAAAAAATGCGGAACAAACATCCCGATTCACTTTTTAATTACCGGCCTCTCGTTTCCCTATTAGAATTCGCAGCCACTATGCGTAATAAGAGAAAAGCAGTATTGATTTGCAGCTTGATTTTAACGGGTATTAGCTTGTTGGGATTCAGTAATGCCCTTGCGGAAAATCTTAAAGAGATCTATCAACTAGCCGTCGAGAAGGATCCGGTTATAAAACAGGCAGCGGCTAGCAGGCAGGCTATTGAAGAAAGCAGATTGCAAAGCCGTGCCGCTTTATTACCCAATATTAATTTCTCGGCAAACACAACGGAAAACTCCGAAGATCGAACCTTCGGAAATCCAACTTTCAGTGGAAACGAGGATTACAATAGTCATGGCTATTCGTTGAGTCTTGTTCAGCCGATTTACCATCATGAATATTATGTTCAACTGCGCCAGGCAAAAGCCGGTATTCGGGCAGCGACGGCTACCTACAGCAGCGCTGAGCAGAATTTGATCGTCAGGGTAGCGGAGGCCTACTTTAACGTTTTGGCAGCGATCGACAACCTCGAGTTTGCACGTGCTGAAAAGAATGCCATAGCTCGACAACTCGAGCAAACCAAACAGCGCTTTGAGGTCGGTTTAATAGCCATCACCGATGTACATGAATCACAGGCGGCGTTTGATCTATCCGTAGCCGGAGAAATCAACGCACAAAACCAGTTATCCAGTGCCAGAGAAGCACTCAGTGAAATTACGAACAGCAGCCATAAGCTGCTATCTCCGCTTACCGATAAAATGCCGCTGGTTTCACCTGACCCGCAAGATATCGACCAATGGACAGAAACAGCATTAAAACAGAATTACCAGCTGATTGCGAGCAGGGCAAATCTTGAAGCAACCCGGGAAGAGGTCAATCGCAATCGCGCCGGCCATTACCCAACACTCGACCTCGTAGCCAATCGATCCAATTCAAATTCTGATGGCGGAAGTCTGGGCGGTAGCGACATCGATAATACCTCTATCAGTTTGCAATTGAATGTGCCTCTGTATCAGGGGGGATTAACGAGTTCTCAAACGCGTGAAGCCCGGTATCTCCTGGAAGGGGCTAAAGAATCCGTCATCGAGCAGCGGCGCGCTGTTAAAAGGCAGACCAGAGATGCTTACTTGACTGTTCAGGCAACTATCAGCCGGGTAAAGGCGCTCAACCAGGCGTTGGTTTCAACGCAAAGCGCACTCAGTGCTGCGGAAGCCGGTCTTGAGGTTGGTACTCGCACAACTGTCGATGTTCTTGCATCACGTCGTGAGCTTTTCCGCGCTCAGAGAGACTTTTCCCGTGCGCGGTATGATTATGTAATCAACTCGCTGAGGCTGAAACTGGCCGCGGGCCTGGTATCGCAAAACGACATAGATGATATTAATAACTGGCTTGAATAAGTTAATCGTCTGGGATCATGATCGTTAACCCGAATCTTTCACCAATGATCCCGGATGATACATCATCTCCGGGTACAGTTTTTACTGTTTAGTCAATACGTTTTATCTCAAATTCGTCATACACTTATCTTATTAAGTTCGCCGCCCTGGGGAAATATTCGGGTTAATCGTAATGATCAATATAGTTGGAAATAATGCCCATCGTTTTTGCTAATGCCCCTCGATTGCTATCCACGATCTGACCCGCTTTTTCACCGAGTTGTGCGCGCAACTCAACATCAACCAACAACGCGGTGATAGCGCTGGCCAATTCATGGCTATTTTCAATTTGTTGCGCAGCGTCAGCATTCAGTAACATCCTCGCGATCTCGGCAAAATTAAACATATGCGGTCCGAACACGACAGGTTTTTTCAGTGCTGCGGGCTCCAGCACATTATGCCCCCCAACAGGCACAAGACTACCACCGACAAATGCTACATCTGCCGCCGCATAAAATAATCGTAGTTCTCCCATCGTATCTCCGACGAACACGTCGACACATTCATCGCAGTCGACTTGATCACTGCGGCGAATCACCTTGAACCCTGACTGACAGCACAAGTCTGATACTTCGCCAAATCGTTCCGGGTGTCTGGGAACCAGTATAAGCAACGCATTGTTCACCCTCTCCTTGACTGTTGAGAACGCCGCAAGAATCTGTTCGTCTTCACCCTCATGAGTACTCGCCGCTATCCACACTGCCCGCTGCTGACCCCATGAGCGTCTTAATGAGGCAGCTTGTTCATGCAGACTTTCCGGCAACTGCAAATCAAACTTGATATTACCGCTAACCGAAACACGATCCTGGTTAGCACCCAGATTGACCATTCTCCTTGCGTCCTCATTACCCTGCATGATCAACCGGCTGGCGTGATTTACCGTTTGCGCAGTTAATGTTGAGAAACGCAGGTATTTTTTTGCGGAACGTTCTGATATCCGCGCATTAGCCACGATGATGGGAATTTCTCTTGATACGCATAGCGAATACAGATTAGGCCATAACTCCGTTTCCATGATAATCGCCACACGAGGCATGGCCCTTGCCAGAAAACGCTTAACCGATCCTGGCAAGTCATATGGCATATAACAGTGGTAGACCTTCCCAGTAAGGGAGTTTTGTACCTGGTTTGATCCTGTAGGCGTCGTTGTCGTAACGATCACAGGCAATTCAGGGTATTTTTCTATCAGTGCATTGATGAGTGGCAATGCGGCCTGGGCTTCGCCAACCGAAACCGCGTGAACCCAGATCGACCCTCGATCAATCCTAAAGGGCAAGATACCAAATCTCTCGTTCCATCGGTGAAGATAGGCAGGTGCTTTTAGCCCACGCCATATCAAACGCAGAATCACTAACGGAACAAACAAGTAGAGCAACAGTGTATACAAGATTCTATGCACACTATTCCCCGCGATTGTTATCCAGTTAATAATCAGGCACGATTCAGAATGGCATCAATAATCGCGCTGGTCGAACATCCCTGTTCATACCCAAGCACAACGGTTTCACCACCATTTTTCCGTACACAATGATTGCCGGCAATTTCCTCCGGCATGTAATCGCCTCCCTTAACCAGGACGTCAGGCAATACTTTACATATTAACTGCTCAGGCGTGTCTTCACTAAAAGGTACAACCCAGTCAACGCACTCTAGCGCTGCCAATACTTTCATCCGGTTTTCAATGGTCACTATTGGCCTCGATTTACCTTTTAATCTGGACACTGAAGCATCATCATTTACCGCAACTATCAGTCGATCCCCCAGCTTGCTCGCCTGCTCTAGATAAGTAACGTGTCCCGCATGCAACAAATCGAAGCAGCCATTGGTCATGATTATTTTTTCACCCTGGGACCTTGCATACTGAACAGCATCCATCAACGAAGTCTCGTCGAGCGCACCATTTTTTGTCATGGATAGATTACGGCGAAACAGCTCCTCTTTTCGAAGCTCTTCGACCAACACACATGCTGCGCCGAGTTTACCAACAACAATACCCGCTGCGATATTAGCGAGTCGCGTCGCCACATCAAGTGTTTCGCCAGCAGCAAGCGTAGCCGCCAATATTGCTATAACAGTGTCCCCGGCTCCGGTCACATCAAATACTTCCAGTGCATGGGCAGGAATATGCAAGGCATCGCCTTCCGCCTGTAGCAGCGTTACACCACGTTCGCTTCGCGTAATCATCAATGCCTGCAAACCAAGCCGTCGAAGCAAGTCATTGCCTTTCTCAATGATCTCATCATCACTGGCACAGTAACCTACTACAGCTTCAAACTCCGACATATTTGGCGTTACAACCGTTGCACCCCGATATCGATCAAAGTCATTTCCCTTGGGATCAACAAGTACCGGCTTACCAGCATTGCGGGCCAACTCAATCATTTTTTGAGTGACAGACCCTTCGTTATCACTGATGGTACCTTTTGCATAGTCTGACAACACAACAACATCAACCTGTTTCAGGTTTTCTTCAAAGCGGCTAATTAATTCCTGTCGGCCGGCCTCAAGGGCAGAATATTCAAAATCCAGCCTGATCAACTGTTGATGTCGACTAAGCACCCTCAACTTGGTGATGGTGGAGACCTCACTGGAAGGTGCAAAACAACATTCTACTTTTTTATCGTTAAGCAACTTCGCGAGCACATCACCGGCCTCATCATCTCCAACGATACCGTCAAGCAACACGTGGCCACCGACACTGGCTATATTTAGTGCGACATTACCTGCCCCCCCTGGTCTGTCTTCATGCTGACTAACACTAACAACTGGCACAGGTGCCTCCGGAGATATTCTGGTTGTCGCTCCTTGCCAGTATCTATCAAGCATCAGATCTCCGACGACCAGGACGCGGGCATTCGAATAGTCAGGTATGTGAATTTGCATGGTTAATTATCGTCGGGTTGCTGCTTTGGGCACATCATACCACAGGCCGGACTGATTACTCACCACACTAGACCTTGTGCTAACATTATCGGATGTCAACCAAGAAAGCATTCCGTGATTACATAAGTGTACGTTACTGGCCAGTCTGGTTCTGTTTTTTTATGTTGTGGTGCGTCAGTCAACTTCCATTCAGACTACAGATACTAACAGGAAAAGCTTTAGGTATACTTGCGTTTTACGTCGCTCCACGCAGACGCAATATTGCTGAGATTAATATCAGGCTTTGCTTTCCTGAACTAAGCTCCCGACAAAGAAAATCACTACTCAAAAAACATTTTGAATCTCTGGGATTATGGGTAATTGAACTTGGATTGAGTTGGTGGTCACCAGAAGACAAAATTAGAAAACTCGTAGCTATAGAGGGACTGGAACATATTGAAAGGGCCCTCAAAAACAAACAGGGTATCATATTACTAGTGAGCCATCTGACAACGATGGAAATCAGCGGCAATGCACTTGGGTACGTTGTGCCTTTTTACTGTATGCACCGTAGTAATGAAAACCCGCTGGTTGCAAAAATTATGGAACATGGCCGAAGAAGAGCCTTTAAGAACTCTATTCACCACCATGATTTACGCAAGATGATTACCGTTCTTAAAAATGGGAAAGCGGTATGGTATGCACCTGACCAGAATTACCGAGGTAGAGGAAGCATCGACGTACCATTTTTTAATGTGCCTGCGCCATCCAGCAGTGGTACATCACGCCTTGCCAAAATGAGTAATGCTATCGTAATTCCGTTTTATACGGTCAGGCTGCCTGATTACGCTGGTTACAGGTTGGTTATACAACCACCTATCGATAATTTTCCCTCAGACGATGCGGTCAAGGATACAGGTCGAATTATGAAGATTGTTGAACAACAGGTACGAGAGCACCCCGAGGACTATATCTGGATACATCGACGATTCAAACGTCACGACTCAAGCGACGTTTATCGTTAATATCACTGCCCCGTTAAGTCGTCATTCCTGCGAAGGCGGGAATCCATGCCGTGCCAGGATCATAAAAATCAGCAGGTTACTGGATG
>JBHHVB010000075.1:0-9495 GCA_046754065.1 Gammaproteobacteria bacterium | reverse complement strand
CCATGTTAATTCATGGAGATGATAATCTGAGCCACTTGAAAACCTGCCTTGCTGCTGCGCATAACTTTCTTCTTTCAGAGGATGATGCGCACGCAATTTTTGAAAAGCAAAAAGAAGTTATTGAGTCAAAGTGGGCTTCAGTATGTGAGGAAGCCGAGCTGAGTGAAACAGATAGAAAACTGTTCTGGGGTCGCCAGTTTTTGAATCCATATTCGATTGAAGAAGATACGCAATCGTGAAAATTGGTTATTGCCTGTGAATTTCTATTATATTCTGGCTATTTTGTGAAAAACGATTATTCAGATCGTTCCTATAGGCTTTTCAATAATAGAAAGAAGTAATACCTGAAAACAAAACATGGCACGTTCGCTGTTAATATCTTCTTCTTAAAGTCTTTCCAACTTCATCTTAACTCAACTTGGGGTGCTTCTACCCCTTTAGACACACTTTCTGGGACAGTATGACCGTTGATTCATCCCGCCATGGCTCGCCGTTACCAAGAAGAGGTCGCCGCTCTGCGCAAGGCACTCTCGGAACAGCAAGCAGCCGAAGCGAGAGAGCATGTGCGTGCCCTGATAGAGAAAATAGTCCTGACCCCAAGGGCAGACAGGGATGACTTATCAATCGATCTATACGGAGATTTGGCTGGAATCCTGAAAATCTCGATGACGAATAACCCTATGAAATTTAAATGAAATAAAGAAGAACGGCTCGAATTTATGACTGCGAATGACAATCACAACTTCGAGCCGTCTGTTCAATTGGTAGCGGGGGTAGGATTTGAACCTACGACCTTCGGGTTATGAGCCCGACGAGCTACCAGGCTGCTCCACCCCGCACTCATATAACGCGCATGAATACTAACAGACACGTTGAAGCTAATTCAAGGAAATATTCTTTTTAAATCTCCAGCATAACAAATGCAATCGCATACTCATCCTCATCGGCTAATGATAATTGGCTTGCCTTGATCGAGTTTCGGTCATTAAGCTGCTTCGCACGACCGCTAAATTCCAGCATCGGTTTCCCCACAGCATCCTGAACAACACCAATATCAGCCAAAACAAGGCCATCGCGAAACCCAACACCCATTGCCTTTGCAGCAGCCTCCTTGGCAGCAAATCGTTTGGCGAGAAAATGCACCGGCTTCCTTGATTTTTGAAGCATATCTAACTCACGCTTGGTCAGGATACGTCGAGGAAATTTCTCGCCAAATTTATCGTAGATGGCCTGAATTCTTACCACTTTCACAATATCAGTGCCAATACCAAATATCATAAACTACGCCTGCCTGATTAGATTAATCATTTCTGACACCGCATTTCTTAGCCCGGTAAACAAGGCTCGCGCAACAATCGCATGCCCGATGTTAAGCTCTGACACACCGTTTATCCGGGCAATGCTTTGCACATTATGGTAGTGCAATCCATGCCCGGCATTAACTTGTAAGCCCAGTTCATTTCCATAGACAATTGCATCCTTTATTTTGCGTAGTTCACCGCTGCGATCGTTCGCTTTAACCGCATCCGCAAAATGGCCTGTATGTATTTCTACCGCCTTCGCCCCTGTTTGTTTAGCGGCGTTGAGTTGTTCCATATCAGCATCAATGAACAGTGACACGATGCAACCAGCTGTCTGTAACCGGGTAACCGCATCCGTTAACCTGGACAACTGTCCTTTGACATCGAGCCCTCCTTCAGTTGTTAATTCCTCTCTTCGTTCAGGAACCAAACAACAATTTTCGGGCACTACGCGTTCTGCAATGGCAAGCATCTCTTCGGTTACCGCCATTTCCAGGTTCATTCTTGTTTGCAGAATGTCTTTTAGTAGCTCGACATCTCTATCCTGTATATGCCGCCTGTCTTCCCTCAGGTGTAATGTGACTGCGTCTGCTCCGGCCTGTTCCACTTCAATCGCAGCCTGCACTGGATCCGGAAAACGCGTACCTCTCGCCTGCCTAATCGTTGCGACATGATCAATATTCACGCCTAAATGTATTGGTCCGCTCATTTAATTAAATTTCACCTGATTTTTTATCCAGCCACTACGCAGTATAAACCGGTTTAAACAGCTTTCTACTATGTAATTCCCTGTTGCCCAAGTATTTGGCTAATACCATGCGCATTAAATTTTTTGCATCCCGCAAACTCTGAACATCTGTTAATTCATTTTTTGCTAACGAAATAAGGCTACGGCCCTGAATATCCATATACATGGACGCACTAACAGCTGGCCCCGTTTTTTTTTCGTTGGCCAGATCATGTTCCCTATCAGGGTTCGAGCACTTTACAGGTCCTGAATCCAGGAAATAGCGATAATTTTCGTTCTCTAAAATGGCATTCCCCTGTATGACGTCATGATCCAGAGTCATACCATAACCCAGTTCAATCAGAAGATGCTTTTCGAAAATTCTCAGCAATCTCTCGATTCGAAATACGAAATCCGGCATAGCTATACTTTTGTCATCACCTGACAATTGATGAAATGCCTGAATCATTTCATCGTATCTTTTATAGAGCGTACAATGTGGATCATGTCTCTGGGTAAGCTTTACCAGCAATTCATTAACATACATGCCACTTAAAACAAACTGCTTGCCCAACCAGCGGGGCGATGCAGCACAATCAGCGGAAATAAGCGTACCTAAATCTCCTTTGATTACCCAGGACAGAGTCAGGGGCTGAAACGGCTGGAGTATTCCTGCTAATCCAGACCTGGATTTTCGAACGCCTTTTGCGACCAAACATAATCGCCCATAATTGCTCGAAAAAATATCAACGAGCTGACTTGTATTTCGGTAAGGCCTTGAATGCAACACATAACACTGCTGGTAATTTGCTCTTCCACTCACCATCTATTGATCACTTGAATCGGCTACCGAAGCATCCTCGTACAGCGGGTTATTGTTCCGTATACCCCAATAACCGTAACATTCTTTCATCATCTGACCATTTTTCCTTTACCTTTACCCATAACTGGAGAAATACCTTTTTATCGAACATTTTCTCCATCTCTTGCCTGGCCTGTTTACCGACAGATTTCAGTAACGAACCATTTTTTCCGATCACAATGGATTTTTGGCTTGGTCTTTCCACCCAAACCAAGGCATCGATTGATATCAAATCCTTTTTATCCGAGAAACGTTCGATTTCGACAGTTAGCGCATAAGGAAGTTCAGCACCCAGTTTTCGCATCAGCTTTTCCCTGATCAATTCTGCAGCCAGAAATTTTTCACTTTTATCTGTCACCTGTTCTTCTGGAAAAAATGCGGGGGACTCCGGCAACAATCTTTCAATTATATTTTCAAGTCTATCAACATTACTCCCCCGTTTTGCGGAAACGGGAATTATATCTGTGAAATCCATTTTACTTGATAATGATTCCAGAGCCGGTAACAATCGGTTTTTATTACCAAGCTTGTCTATTTTATTGACCACAAGAATTACTGGTGCGTTCACCTCAATTAACTTGTCCACAATAGACTGGTCTTCATCTGTCCAGTTAAGTGCATCAACGACAAAAACGATAATATCAACATCATTTATGATGCTGCTGGCTGCCCTGTTCATATAGCGGTTCATCGCTTTTTTTGAATTTTGGTGTAACCCGGGCGTGTCGACATAAATTGACTGGGCAACTGAAGATGTCTTTATGCCAAGCACCTGATGACGGGTTGTTTGAGGCTTATCCGAGGTAATACTAATCTTTTGTCCCAGAATATAATTTAGTAATGTTGATTTACCTACATTAGGTCTACCCAGAATTGCAATATATCCACAACGGTTTATATTATTAAAAGCACTCATACCTGTGTTTCACAGAAACCTGATTAATTATTTTTTTCCAGAAATTCAAGTGCCTTGCTTGCCGCATCTTGCTCAGCTTTTCTTCGGCTACCCCCTTCACCATGAAACGGATTTTCCAGTTTTTCCAGATAACAGGCGACAGTAAAATGTTGGGCGTGATCACTCCCGGCTACTGATTTTACATCATAAACAGGTAAAGCTAACTGTTTACTCTGCAAATACTCCTGCAATCGTGTTTTTGGGTCCTTCGTCACTTCGCCAGGCGACACTGCTGAAAGATAATCTTTATAGACATCCAACACCATTTGCTGAGTTTTTTCGAATCCTCCATCAATATATGCAGCGCCGATAATCGCCTCCATGGCGCCGGCCAGTATCGAGTCGCGTCGATATCCTCCACTCTTTTTTTCACCCTGCCCCAGGATGAGGTGATTACCCACTTTTATCTCAATTGCGATTTTCGCCAGCGTCTCTCCCTTCACTAAATGTGCCCGAATACGACTTAATTGCCCCTCGGTTGCGTCAGGAAATCGTAGGAAAAGCGCATCCGCAATAATGAAATTAAGAATCGAATCGCCCAAAAACTCCAATCTCTCATTATTATTTTTCCCGGCACTTCTGTGAGTCAATGCGCTGTTAAGGAGATGGACGGAAGAAAAAGAATAATTAATCTTTTCGCATAATTTTGACAATGTCTCTTTCAATCGAATTTCCCGGGAGTCACTTGCCTGAAGTGTCAAATATGCTAAAGCGAAACGCTTTCATCAAACGCCACGACAAAGTCAATATTGACCAGAAATGGCTCTCGTATTTCATAGGCCACATGAACCACAGTTTTCCTTTTTTCTTTGGTAATCTTTATATTTTTTCCGGTAACAGAGTCGACATTATTGATCCGCAATCGGCGAAGTAATAGTTCCTTGATGTCTCTTTTATCCTTTTTATCGATACCCGATTCTGATTTTAAGGAATTCATGGAACTCAGCACTTCCAGATGTTCGATATAGATGGGTGCCAGTTTCAGAACCCCCAATGTGATGAATCCGATAATCAGTAATACAAGTGAATATCCCCAAATTGTCATTCCAGTTTGTCTATTCATTGATTACACAATGCTCCATTGCTATCTATTCAATGTCTGAACCTATACGATTGAGGTTAATCCCGCCATTGTATGCATCCCAACTCATCCAGATCATGAATGCCTTCCCTACCAGATTTTCCTCTGGTACTGTCCCCCAAAATCGACTGTCATTGCTGTTATCGCGATTATCTCCCATCATAAAGTAATGTCCCTCTGGCACAGTATATCCGTCTTCCCCGAGAAACGGGTACGCGCGAGCAGCAGGAATTCGGTTAACCAGAATATTATGATCTACGGTTTCCAACCTTTCTTTTATTAGCGGCCATCCATAAGATTCACCATCCCCCAAATATGAACCCATCGGCTCAAGGTTCATACGTTTGCCATTAATATATAAAACCTTGTTTATATATTCGATCCGGTCTCCAGGCAAGCCAATCACTCGTTTTATATAATTCTTTGATGGATCTTTCGGATATTTGAAAACCACCACGTCACCCCGAGATGGCTCTCCAACATCTATTATCTTGTTTCCAAATAATGGCAGACGAACACCATAACTATATTTATTTACCAGTATAAAGTCGCCCCACAGTAACGTTGGCAACATTGATTCTGAAGGAATACGGAAAGGTTCAACGAGAAATGAACGTAATACAAGCACGACCAGGATAATAGGAAAGAAAGATCGTGAATATTCCACAATCTTCGGTTCTGCCAGTTCTGTCAAACCCGTTTCGCTGTCACCATCTACATTTACTGTATCCAGTTTCCTGCGACGGGGGGCATAAACCATGGAATCTATTGCCCAAATCGCCCCAAGAACGACAAGAGCTATCACCATAAACGCCTGAAAATCAAAATTCATTTCTTTTTCCCTGTATGCAAAACAGCCAAAAATGCATCCTGTGGTATTTCAACTGAACCTAACTGCTTCATTCTTTTTTTACCGGCTTTCTGCTTTTCCAGCAACTTTCTTTTACGAGTGATATCCCCACCGTAACATTTTGCGGTTACGTTTTTTCGTAACGCCTTGATCGTTTCTCTTGCGATTATATGTCCGCCTATCGCAGCTTGAATCGCAACATCATACATCTGGCGAGGTATTAATTCTCGCATTCTCTCCGCCAGTTCTCTACCTCGAGAATTGGATCGGTCCCGGTGGACAATTGTTGAGAGAGCATCCACTCTCTCGCCATTCACGAGAATATCAAGTTTCACAAGATCGGCAGCCTGAAATCTCAGAAAAGTATAATCCATCGAAGCATACCCTCGACTCACCGACTTAAGCCTGTCATAGAAATCCATCACTACCTCTATCATGGGCAATTCGTAGGACACCGAAACCTGATTTCCGTGATACAACATTTTCTTTTGCACACCTCTTTTGTCAACACAGAGACTGATGACAGAGCCCAGATAGGATTGTGGCACCAGAATATCAACCTGGATCATTGGCTCCCGAATTTCCGCAATCGTACCAACTGGAGGCAATTTAGAGGGGTTATCCACAGTCTTTACCTCCCCCTTATTTGTCTCAACCTCATAAATAACAGTAGGGGCAGTAGTAATTAATGCCAAATCATATTCTCGCTCAAGCCGCTCCTGGATAATCTCCATGTGCAACATTCCAAGAAAGCCGCAGCGGAAACCAAAACCCAGAGCTTGAGATGTTTCTGGCTCATAGAAGAGAGCCGCATCGTTTAAACACAGTTTGCCGAGCGCATCCCTCAACCCCTCATAGTCATCGGCACTAATTGGAAATAATCCTGCAAATACCTGTGGTTGAATCTCCTTGAATCCGGGTACAGGTTGATCGGCGAGTTTTTCCGTATGTGTCAATGTATCTCCTACAGGAACACCATCAATTTCTTTAATGCTTGCAATCACAAAACCAACCTCGCCGGTCTTCAGCTCCCCAAGATCAAACGGCTTGGGCGTAAATTTTCCAACCCGTGTCACCATATATGATCGGCCGGTAGACATGACTGTCATTTTTTTCCCTGCCACCAAAGCGCCTTGCATTACTCTTACCAGAGAAACTACCCCGAGATAGTTATCGAACCAGGAATCTATAATAAGTGCCTTTAAAGGCGCATCGGTATCGCCCTGTGGGGGTGGAATTCTTGCGACCAGCTGCTCTAGCAACGTATCAACCCCCGCACCTGTCTTGGCGCTCACTGTTATCGCATCATGTGCGTCAACACCAATAATTTCTTCGATTTCGTCAATTACCCGCTGTGGTTCTGCGGTAGGCAAATCTATTTTATTTAAAACCGGGACGACCTCGAGCCCTTGCTCAATTGCAGTGTAGCAGTTGGCAACCGTTTGCGCCTCCACGCCTTGTGAGGCATCAACAACGAGTAACGCGCCTTCACAAGCTGCTAAGGACCGGGAAACTTCATATGAAAAATCAACATGTCCGGGGGTATCAATAAAGTTCAACAAATAAGTATTTCCATCTGAAGAATGATAGTCTAACGAAACGCATTGCGCCTTGATAGTTATGCCACGCTCGCGTTCAAGATCCATTGAGTCGAGCACCTGCTCAGACATTTCCCTGTCGGTCAAACCGCCACAAATCTGAATCAGTCGATCAGAAAGCGTTGATTTTCCATGATCTATATGGGCAATGATTGAAAAATTACGGATTTGCTTCATTTTGGAATTTTTATGTCCATCAAATATTAAAGGGGGGGATCTTCGTCCCCCCCTTTGTATACAACTAATTATTCTGCTAACCGAATGCCGCTATCAGTCTTCCTCCTTAATCCTGATCGCCAGAAAAATTGGTCCGCTCCTGCGCTGGACCAGCATTGGTACAGACTTACCTGCGGGCAGCTCGGCTATGAGATCCTTCAATTGTATAACATTTTCAACGTTCACGTTATTAATCTTCAAAATTACATCTCCTTTTCTCAAACCTGCTTTAGCCCCTGGCCCCGACTTCACATCGTTGACTACAACTCCAACACCATTGACATTCTCCAGCTCCTGTTTTTGATCATCTGTCAACTCTGATACAACAATGTTCAGTCTTTTAATCTTAACATTGGTTTTGTTTTCCGAACCAGTTAGCTGTAATTCATCTTCGTCAGGCAGCTCGGCAATAGTTACACCCAGCACCTTGGTTTTGCCTTCCCTGATCACTTTAACTTTAACCTCTTTATTAACAGGCGTACTGCCTACTAGTGGCGGCAAAGCTGATGAACGTACTACATCCTTACCATCGAACTCGACAATGATATCGCCAACCTTCAACCCTGCAGCTTCTGCAGGTCCATCAGGCAACACCCTTGCAACCAGTGCACCTGTTGGCTTTGGCATATCGAATGATTCTGCCAGCTCTCGAGTCACATCCTGAATCAAAATACCGAGCCATCCTCGAGTCACATGTCCTTCTGACTCAAGTTGCTCAACAATATTCATGGCCATGTCGATGGGAATTGCAAACGACAATCCCATGAATCCACCTGTTCGGCTGTAGATTTGCGAATTAACACCAACCACTTCCCCATCCAGATTAATCAACGGCCCACCAGAATTCCCAGGGTTTATCGCGACATCAGTCTGGATAAAAGGAACATAATTCTCGTTAGGAAGACTTCGCCCCATTGCACTCACAATACCAGCGGTAACAGTGTGATCAAAACCGAAGGGTGATCCGATAGCAAGCACCCAGCTACCCACCTTCAATGCGCTGGACTGGCCAATCTTTGCTACAGGTAGACTTTCCGCTTCAATCTTCAAAAGTGCTACGTCGCTACGCTCATCGGCTCCGATAACTTCTGCAATGATCTCTCTCCGATCCGTTAGCCTGACGATCACCTCGTCGGCATCTTTAATAACGTGATTATTTGTCAAAATATAACCATCTTCAGAAATAATAAACCCGGATCCCAACGATTTAGCGTCATATTCCTGAATGCCATCCCGATCCCCAAAAAATTTTTTGAAAAAATCATCAAACGGGGATTCCGGCATATTTCCATGAGGCATACGCGGTTTGGGGTGCTCAACTTTCTGGGTCGTACTGATATTAACAACTGCAGGGCTGTTCTTCTCAACCAAATCGGTAAAATCGGGCAATAACACCGAGGACCAGGCTATCTCTGTTACGAATAACGTTATGAAAAATATCAATGTAATTACTCTTTCCCTAGTCACAAATATGTTTCTCATGAAAACTCCTATCAGATAATAATTAGTCAGCCTTAAAACCAATAGATATTAAATTCGGGTAATATTATTCTTCAGAACCGGTATGCATTCCAGTTTGTTTGCGCAAAATGACAGGATAAAACTCACTATTTTGACTAATTTTAAAGTTATAATGTTTTAACCATAGCAATCCGGTAATAAATCCGGCCAAACCAGTCACTATTGTAACGACGTCGGATGACCCTACACCGAAAATCCGAAACAGTTGCTCACCACTCCATGCCGCCATTAATAAACATAAAATAGGTACCAGATAAACCGCTATGGAACTTTTTATCAGATTCTTTTCTTCGATACCAATGACAACCTGGTCACCAACGTTTGAGTTGATTGGATTCTCGACTTCAAATTGTGATTTTCGAACACCGAGCGTTTGACTGATAA
>JBHHVB010000074.1:0-9598 GCA_046754065.1 Gammaproteobacteria bacterium | reverse complement strand
TGGCCTATATTCACCATCTCATTTAAAATTTACAGCAGTTTACGGGCTTAACCAAACCTCGTGGCCGATGCTTATCAGGTCCCAGGTGGAAAGTCTCATATGAAGATCAAGAAGGCAGCTTTAGTGCGGCTGGGTATGAATCCGAATACCTGGCTCAAACGATACGGAAAGTTATTTATTCACAAAGTAATGAAGGCTGCAAGGGTGATTTATCATCGAGGGGTGGTCGATAACTTTCTGGGTGTGTGTGGCCTTGGGGTCGGTGACCTGAAAATCGAATGTTTCAAGAGTGACGAGAACACGGCTAGCGTTTACCTGTTTGGTTTAAGTGATAATCCAACGCATTTTGATTTATATAGTAAATACGTTCAACCTTCCTCGATTGCGGTAGATGTTGGGGCAAATGTAGGTATTCATAGTTTGGTAATGTCCAGATGCGTCGGTGCAACGGGCGCTGTGTATAGTTATGAACCATCAAAAACAATTTTTGAACGTCTTTCGAGGAATGTATTGGTAAATGATACAGGTAATATTGTTGTAAATAATGTCGCAGTGGGACATCATTCCGGTGAAATCGGGTTTGCAGATCACTCTAATGGTTCCAATATCGGTATTTCCCATATTGATGAGGCATCGTCGTTAAAGGTGCCTCTGGTTACATTAGATGACCATCTTGAGGGTGTTGGCAGGATTGGTTTTATCAAGATCGACGTGGAGGGCTATGAGCTGGATGTAATCAAGGGTGCTCAAAAAATTCTTGAAGAATTCAGACCTGTTTTAGTGATGGAATTCAATGCCGAGCGCTACGATCTGACAGAATTATTGGCCGCTTTGCCCTACGATGCCGAGATCTACATCATCCCGGAAACCTATTATGACAAGCTTGAAAAATTAGCTGAAGTGGATATCAGGCAGTCTGGGTATTGCTCGCAATGCAATTTACTGGTATTGCCCGTCTTGCGTACCTAGATGTGCCTTAACCGTTTGATTTTGACTTTATCCCTTAACCAATCGATTGTGCCACCAGGTATGCTCAACAACCACAGTATGGAAGATTTTATATCTTGATATTGTTGATGGTAGCCGATACCGCAGTGTAAGGAGTAGCGGACGTATTTTGCATAGTTATTCAAAAGCTCGACGATGTTTTGTTCATCATCCAAAAAGTTAACTTCATCCTGAAAGCAACGTCTGAAACCTTGGGGGTTGTTGACTCGTAAGCGAAAAGGATTAGACGACAAGCCGTCCGCCTGATATTCGATGATTTGAATCACTTCGTTGATGTATCGAAAGGAATATTTCTTCGCCATTTTATCCCAGACAATAGATTCCCTGATAAATTTTTCTCCATCAAATACGGGGAAAGGAAACTCGCATAATACATCTGTTCTAATCGCGTTTTTCTTGTCTCCCCCAACACCGAGCTTTCTTCTGGTTTCTATGTAATTGGAATCCAGAACTTTACCAGGAAACCGTGTGCCTGCAATTTTTCCGTTTTCGTAAGCACAAAGTCCCTCGATGCCAGCAAATCGGTCTCTAGTATCTTTGGGTATATTTTCCCAGTGGAATAACAGTCGCTCCAGCGCGTCTGGTGCGAGTCTGTCATCCGAGTCAAGTATGACAGTAAAAAATCCCCTCGCGAGTTTTAGTGCGGCATTATGAGCAGCATGTTTCCCCTGGTTTTCCTGGTACCAGTAATGGATGGGGAAGTCCGAGTTTTTCTGCCACTCTTCGGCTACCTGTTTTGTGTCGTCCGTAGAACCATCATCCACGATGAGTAGCTCGAAATCTTTAAATGACTGTTGTTGAACACTTTGAATTGCTCTTGGAAGCAGGTGTGACCGATTATAAGTTGGAATGAATACGGTGAAGGTGAATTGGTAATCCATTAATATATATATCTATACCGCAATGCCGGACAGCTTAAGGTATGCCTCAGAGCTTTGGTCAATACCGAACATCTCAGCTCTTTGCTGAAGTATTGATTTTTCTGGAGGATTCTTTAACGCATCAATAATCGCGCTAGCGAGCTGATCTGCATTTCCTACATTCACCAGACTGCCATACCTTCCATCATCTAGTATTTCCTTGGGCCCGCTTGGGCAATCTGTTGAGACGACAGGAAGCCCTATAGCAAGGGCTTCGATTAATACATTCCCGAAGCCTTCCCACGCGGATGACAGTGTAAACAAGCTGGCTTTACCCATATATGCCAGTGGTGTGGCGATAAACCCTGGAAGATCAATATCTTTTTGCAAATGATACGCTTCGACCATTTTTTCAAGCTTGGCGCGATCTTCTCCCTCTCCCATGATGATTAATTTACAATTCATCTTCTCGCGAACTTTTGCAAATGCTGTTATCAGGGTTGTGAAGTCTTTTTGAGGTACCAGGCGACCCGCAGCGAGTATTACTGGTACGCTACTGTCAGATATTAGCCAGGGGTGTGAAATCGGTCGCTCCGCCTGTTTAAGGAACTCGTGAGTATAAACAGGGTTATAAATGACGCTAACCTGTTCTGAAGGAATATGGATATTTTCTATTAAGTCATCAGCGACACCACGAGATACCCCAACAATTTGATCTGCCCAGGGATAAAACCACCTGATGGAACTGTTTCTTCGCCAGCGCTTGAAAGGCTTTAGCACATTGGATTCGGGTGTGATGGTGCTATGCACGGAAATTATTAGCTTGGTCTTATATTTGGATATCCTTTTTGCCCAGGCTGCGATCAAGTTGGCTCTATGCCCTGCGGAAAGCAACGCATTCGGTTGCTCTTTTTTTAAATAGCGTAATAAAGATAGCAATGTCGTTATTTTATGGGAAGACTTGAGGTTAACAATATTAATATTTGTATGAAGCCCGTCCAGTTTTGGTGAGAGTCCTTTAGGCGGAAACACCAGCAAATCTACTTGAATACCCCAGGTTGCCAGTTTATTAGCCAGGTTGACAATAACTGGCGTGATGCCGCCGTCGCCATGATGTCCAATCCCGTTGCGGAATAAAGGACTAATAATAGAGAATTTTCCTGTTCGGGGTTTTGGCATTGGATTGAATTAGCTAAAAAGATGGCATTGCTGTGAGTGAACAAATATCTGATCCGCATGCATTATATCATAGAGTTAACGTATATCCGTATCAGAGCGATCATAGCAGAGCACCCTTACGGGGTAGATACGGATTAGTGGTTATTTTGAAGTAAAATTGACGCAAAGACGCTGATTTAAAATAATCTAGCAGGGGGTATGCTAGAATTTACGGTTTTTTGAGAATACGTATAGGGGAGCTTCCTCTTAAGCATGAAAATAACAGGTGAATCATGGAATTTGGCAGCAGACCGAATAGGACTGGTCGGCCTGTACATATTCTCTTTTTTTGCTTTTCTCGGTGCTGGAGGCGCTTATGCCGGTCTCATACTGATGTTGCTGGCGCTATTCATGAATTTTCGCTCTAATTTTTTGAGCCTGATCAACAACCGGTTTGTCATGCTAATCGGGATTTTTCTGGTTTATTTAATGATCAGGACGACCTTGGCAGTTTACGAGTCTCCAGATATAGCATATTTACATAAGCAAGAGGCCTGGTCATGGTCGCATCTTGGGTTAGTTGTGCTGGTTGCCTGGTGGTTAGCCAAAGACAGAAACCGGATTTCAGTCATACTATTGTTAGCATTATCAGGGTTTTTGCTGGATATTCTGTCAAACGTAGACTGGGATCGCCTGGACGCACTATTAAGGGGTTTGAGAACAGGTTTCGGGATGCAGATTATCTCCTTTGGCTTGTATTGCGCGACCGCGATAATGGGATTGATTTTATGCGCACCTCGTTTAATAGGCGATATAAAGTATCCAGTGTCTTTGGTATTAAGATCCATATTTTGGTTGGCGGCACTCACTATTTGTCTTCAAGGACTATTAACCTCGCAATCTAAAGGTGCTCTGTTATCAGCTGTGATTATGCTGCCTGTAGTGGTCATTGCAAGAATTTGGATTTCATTTAAACGGCATGGCAGTTTGAGGTGGAAAGTTACCTTCGTAGTTGGTTTAGCAGTTAGCTTGTTAATGACGGGCATTCTATCCGTCAATAACAAGGAGTTGTTAAAAAATCGTTTTTTGGCCGAGAAACAGACAATTCTATCATTGTCAGATTTGGAAAATATACCGTATTCCTCATTAGGTTATCGGATACGATCTAGCATCCTTGGATTAGAAAGCTGGTTAAGTCGGCCTGTGTTGGGTCTGGGGCCTGGAGCATCCAAGTCTGTAATAGCAAATAGTGACGATGAAAAATTACGCCATTTGGCGCATCTTCATAATTCCTATGTTGAAGTGCTGGTTCGTTTTGGATTGGCAGGCTTTGTCATATTTATTGTTGGAATTTGGTGGATTTTTAAAAGCCTTTATGAAGCCAGTAAACAGAAACTTTTAAAACTTGATAGTGCGTTGTTTGTCGCTGGTGCTTTTGGCCTAACGCTGATTTGGTGTTTAGCTGAATTTCGTATGACCCATATACCCTGGCGATTTTACTGGATGTTGTTTGGTGCAATTGCGATTTCTTTTGCGTTTGTTGAGACCCAGGAAAAAAATCCAGATAGCGAAGATCGCAATTTCGAAACCGATGAAGTTTATTGAGTCGTCGTGAAGCAAACTCAACAACACAATATTCTGGTAATCCGCCTTAGCGCGATAGGAGATATTGTTATGGCTTCACCTATGATTGAATCTTTGCGCGCTAAACATCCTGATGCTTATATCGCCTGGCTGGTACAGCCAGAAGCCGGAGAATTGCTGGATCAACACGCCGGGCTGAACGAGGTTATAGTGTGGCCACGTGGAGAGTGGCGGTTACTATGGCGGAAAAAGAAATTATTCAAATTGTTAAAAGCCATCATTACGTTTTCAAAAACCTTAAGGGTACGAAAATATGATTTAGTTATCGATGCTCAGGGATTGTTGAAAAGTGGTCTGTTAGCAAAATTGTCCAAAGCCCACGTGCGCATTGGGTTGGGCTCTAAGGAAGGGAGCTCATTATTGATGACGCGAGTTATTGATAAACCCAAAGGAGATAAACGTATCGGGTCTGAATATCGATATTTAGCTGAGCAACTGGGATTGGATTTGCAAGAGTTTTCAATGCATGTTGCTCTCGCTCAGGAGGATCTGGATTTTGCCAACGAGATAATCAATAGAGAAAATCTGAATAGTGGTTACAGCATTCTATGTCCGTTTACAACCAGGCCGCAAAAACACTGGGTTCAAGACAACTGGGTTGCGGTCGCTGAGCGTCTTTGGCAAGAACGTAGTCTGCGAAGTGTCGTATTGGGTGGCCCAGCTGATAAGGATACTGCAAAAAGTATGGTTGCTGGTCATGAAGAATTCCTGATTAACCTGACCGGTAAAACAGGCCTGCGACAGGCATCAGCGTTGATAAACAGAGCAGGATTATTAATTGGAGTTGATACAGGTCTAACCCACGTTGGAACAGCTTTCAGGATACCAACGATAGCCATTTTTGGTTCGACCTGCCCCTACCTGGATGCAGGCAGTGAAAAGACACATATTATATACAAAGCTCTTGAGTGTTCTCCATGTCGGCGTAACCCGACCTGTGGTGGTGCTTATACCTGTCTGACTTCGATTACGGTTGACGAGGTGGTGTCAAACGCTTCATCGTTATTAGGTTGCTAGTTGCCATGCCAATGAAAGTAATACATGTTGAGACTGGCAGGCATCTTTACGGAGGCGCGCTACAGGTTTTCTATTTGCTCAGAGGTTTGAGTGCCAACAGATTCGACAACGTACTGGTATGTCCAGAGGGTAGCGAGATCGCTAGGGAAGCAGCTACATTTACAGAGAAAACCTACGCAATAAAAATGCATGGTGATATGGATATATCGTTTATCTGGCGGTTGCGCAGGATTATTCAAAATGAGCAGCCTGATATTATTCACCTTCATGGTCGGCGTGGTGCAGACACACTTGGTGGGCTTGCGTCCCTGGGATTAGGAAAAAAAGTGGTTTTGACCAGACGCGTGGATAATCCCGAGTCAAAAGTGGTTGTTGGTTTAAAATACAGTTTATATGACAAGGTGGTGACGATCTCGAAGGGTATCCGGGATGTCTTGCTGAGTGAAGGACTGGATAAAAGTAAAATCGAGTGCGTTCCGAGCGCGGTGGACACTGAAAAGTATTCGCAGAACTGTAATGAGAAATGGTTTCGTGGCGAATTTAAACTGCAATCATACTCAAAGGTCGTCGGTATGACCGCGCAATTCATTGAACGTAAAGGTCATCGATATTTGTTGCAAGCGATACCTGCGGTGCTGGAGCAGACTCCTGATGTCGTATTTCTGTTTTTGGGAAAAGGTCCGTTACTGGAGCAGATCAAGTCTCGAGTTTTGGCCAGTCATTTTAGGGATCATGTGATATTTGCGGGATTTAGAAAAGATCTTGACAGAATTCTGCCTTGTCTGACAGTGCTGATTCATCCTGCGGAAATGGAGGGTCTGGGTGTTTCGCTTCTCCAGGCGGCAGCATCGGGAGTGCCGATTATTGCAACCGATGTCGGCGGCATTCCGGAAATAGTTAAGGATAAGGTCAATGGATACCTGATACCCGTAAAAAATACTGCAGCTATCTCTGAAGCATTGAATGCAATCCTGACGGATTTGGACGCGGCTCGAAAAATGGGCGTGAAGGGAAGGGAAATTGTGGAATCTGCGTTTTCAATTGAAGCGATGGTCGAGGGAAATATGAAAATCTATCGAGAGCTCGTCCAGGGATGACTGATATGTTCAATACGGTTCACATCATAGGTAGCAAACTATCAGGCGGTGCAGAAAGATTTTATATGCGTTTGGTACATGCATTATATGAACAGGATAAACGGACCTATACCATTACCCGGTCACAGAGCATGACTTCAAAAGAATTGAATCATGATATTGAACAATACCATGCCGAGATGCGTAACAAATGGGATGTTTTATCCATTTTGAAGATCCGCAGGATTATAAAAACGCTTTCACCTGACATCGTCCAGACATATATGACCCGGGCAACCCGTATGACCAGGATGAGGGGTATCAGGGATATTGTTCATGTTGCGCGACTGGGTGGGTATTACAAGGTGCCGGCGTTTAGTCATGCGGATGCATGGATAGGGAACACTAAAGGAATCTGTGATTATTTAATCAGGGAAGGATTGCCATCCGCAAGGGTTTTTTATATTGGCAATTTTGTTGATGAGGTCAAGGCAATGGCTGATGCTGAGAAAGCACAATTGAGGCGGCAGCTGGATATCCCTGATGATGCGATGGTTGTATTGGGTGTCGGGCGTGTAAATGCTGTAAAAGGATTTGACGTGCTGCTGGATGCCTTTGCCAGTGTAAACTCTCGAATAAGTGGACGCAGTGTCTATCTTGTGGTTATAGGAGATGGTAATGACCTGGTTAAGTTGCGTGCAAAAACCAAACAGATCGGACTCGACGATAACGTCAGGTGGATGGGCTGGCAGCAGTCGCCCGAACAATTCTATCAGCTTTGTGATCTTTATGTGTCCTGTGCGCGGCATGAGCCGTTGGGAAACGTTATTTTGGAGGCATGGAGCCACAATAAACCAGTGTTAGCCACTCGTACGATGGGTGCGGAAGAGCTTATAACCCATGGTGAAACAGGATGGTTAGTGCCTGTCGAAGACGCGTCTTTGATGGCGAAGGGTATCAATGAACTGTTGTCGAACGATACGCTCAGGCAGCAATGTGCGAGTAAGGGGAACGACCTTATCCATGCCCGATTTACTAAATCAGCAATTGTCAAAGAATACATCGGCCTGTATAGCCAGTTAACTGGGAAATAATGGATTCTTGCTGTTATTAATGACAGTTTCTAATGAAAAAGGATACCTCAATTACCAATAAGCACCCGGTTTGGCAAATTTACTTTGTTGCTAGTTTATTTGCATATATCGCAATACATTTTTGTCTGCGCCTTGTGCTCTCAGATACGTTGGAGCTTGATGAGGCCGCACAACTTGTCATCGCTCAGTCCTTTGAGTGGGGTTACGATACGCAGCCACCGCTCTTTACATGGCTTCAGTTGGCGGTTTTCAAATTGTTTGGCATCAGTATTTTCTCCCTGGCTTTACTTAAATTTCTGTTGTTGGCGGCCACTTATTATTTCGTTTATCAATGCGCGTTGTTTTTAATACATGACCATAGACTGGCATTGTTATCTGCATTTACGTTGTTACTCTTACCTAGTATTGCATGGGAGTCATTACGGGACCTGACCCATTCAGTATTGGTGACATCGATGAGTGCAATGACGTTTTACTGTGTATTTCGACTGATAGAACGAGGACAGACCAGGTATTACGTTTTTCTGGGTCTTGCCGTTGCTTTGGGTGTTTTGTCCAAATACAGCTTTGCGATAGTCGTGATGGGATTGATGTTCGCGGCATTATCCAGCAAGACCACTCGAAGATTGATGGCTGACAAAAGAATCGTGATAACAGTGGTGATAAGCCTTGCTGTGTTGTTTCCCCATGTCATATGGGTAAAGGAGCACTGGCAGATGATCGCTGGATTTGTATCAGATCAGGCCAAACTGGGATTCACAGAGAATTATCTCGATTCAACGGTTAACGGTATGGGCGATTTGATCGTTAATGTGACGGCCTTTTTGACGCCATTTTGGCTGGTTAGCATATTGATATTTTATCAGGCCATATTCGCCCGGGGTGCTGAAAAAGCTCAAAAGTCGATGATGTACATATTATTAAAACGATATTTTATCGGAATTTTGATTATCCTCATTGCGATGATCGTAATTGCAGGGAGTACGCGGTTTCAGGAGCGCTGGTTCCAGCCGATCTTGATTATGTTGCCTGTTTATTTTTTTTATCGGGTCGCGGGAACTGAACATAAACCCGGAAGACTAAAAATATATGCCAGTGTGCTGGTTCTATTTGCGATTGTCGTCATATTGGGGCGAGTTGCCCAAATATATATGGCACCGGAATTTGAGAGATATACACGATTGCATTTGCCATCCAGGGCGTTGGCAAAACAAATAGAGAGCCTTGGTTTCAATAACGGAACCATTATCGCTGGTGATAGCCTTACCGGAGGCAATTTAAAGCTATATTTTCCTGAATCAAGAATGATATCAGTGACGACCGAGGTCTATTTTCCTCCAGCCAAAACTGATGGAGGACAGTGTCTGTTGGTATGGGATGCAACGGAGCAAACGGAAATGCCATTGGTTTTGGAACGATATCTCCAGCGTATATCGCTATCGACTGCCGCCCCGGATAAGCATTTTATAGAAGCGCCTCTATATTTATCTGATAATCACAACCAACGGTTGGGGTTAATTCTGTTAATTGATAAGCAGATAGCTAATCGTTGTCACGTTTAAAAGGATATAAATTAACGCAGTGCTGTCCCGTTAAGTGTATAAGTAAAGTTAGTGTTACTACTAGCCATCAATGGGTTGAGAGTTTTATGATTCTTCAGGACATGATATGGGTATCGTCATTACTGCGAAGGCGGGCATCCAGTAACCTGCTGATTTTTATGATTCTGGCACGGCATGGA
>JBHHVB010000073.1:0-9668 GCA_046754065.1 Gammaproteobacteria bacterium | reverse complement strand
GGTCAAATCATTATGCCTAGAATTTTAATTCGTCTGCAAATCCATCGGGTGCCGAATTGTCGCCATCCTCGATTGCAATATACACGTCAGTTGCCAGCGCGCTACGGGTCACCAGCTCGGCAAAGAAACTGCTCCTGTCACTGCTACCATTGCCATTGATTTTGTAGCGGGTAGCCTGATTGGTCGCAAAAACAACACCCAATAATTCAACCGTCCCTGCAATGGAGTCGACACTGGTCACAGGCGCCCTGATTTCGACGCCACCAGCGCTTTCACGCTGAATCGTGTTCGCGACAACCTCGCCCTGATCATTCAGATATCCTTCAATCTCCAGGTAATCACCATCTACAATACTCGCGAGGCCAAATGAAGCAGAATGTGTTTTCTCATCTTCCAGTCTGGTCTTGATATTCAGGTGGACCGGTATGCCCGCTTGTCCGGAAACCACGTTCATCGTGATAACACTATCCGTCACATTCACACTGGCCACCGTAGCGGCAATCTGAATTCTACCACCCCGCGCCTCAATTCGCGTTGCGGTCAGCACACCATTTATCACTGGTCCCTGTACTTCGACCTTGACCCCGTTTTCAATCACCAGATTTGCTGGATTTCGAATGGCCCCGGCTGCATCAATGGTCTTTCCACGAACCTTAAAATCAGAGTCACTCTGATACTGGGTTACAATACCTTCAACGCTTGCATTCTCCAGGTTATCGGAAAGCCCCTTCGATTCCACATCAACCCGGGTAGCAGCGATAGTGGAACTGCTACTACTCTGCCAGTTTCCCTTAACCTCAACAAACATGCCAATTGATAGCATACCCCCAGGCACCTTTCGCAGATCAGTAGACCCCGTGTAATTGACTGTGAGCTGTGTACCACTAACTTGCATGACAAAGCTATACGCGCTTGCCGAAAGAATGGTACCCTTTACCTCAACTTCATTACCGCCATTAACGGCAGCCACCATGTTAACGTGGGTGGCATTCAAAACGTCATTCGAATCCACATATCCACTAATTTCGACAATGTCGTCTTCGGCTAGCGTATCAAAGCTTATGTTCTCAAATGAGGTTACATTCTTTTGTACTGAAACCGCTGTGCCAAAAACTGTAAATGTGCGGCTTGAAGCATTTGCGGCGGATGAAATACCCACAACCGGACCCTGAATGTCATCATCATAAACAATTGTCGCGGCAGTACCGGTCTTACCATCAGAACTCACGGTACCAGTCACTGTGACCACCATTCCAAGTCTTAGATCTCTTTCCCCCGCGTTCGAATTATCGTCCACATCAAATGATGTGTCGTCGGTAGTAAAAAATTCAACACCATTGACATAAACACTACCGAAGCCAGTCACGGTACCGGTTGCTGTGATACCTGTCCCGCCAATACCCGCGGTGTTAGTGCTTGACCCACCGCCACACGAAACAACCAATGCAATTGTCGAAACAAATAACACAAGCTTAAACATGACTGAAGTTCTCATGACTCATCCTCTTCTTTAACATCACGTTCGTAAAAATAAATCCCCATGCTGACATATTTTTCCTGTGATGCTTCTTTTTCATCTACTTCATTCTGTGACAACCAGTGATCCAACTCTTCAAGCAAAGCCTGCGCTTTGGCGGATGAGATTTTCTGAAATTCTCCGACCACCTCAGCCTTGACATGCTGATTGGAAACCTTACGCTGATAGCGCAGCATTGACGGGGCAGCCGTCAGGTTATGATCAATTGTCGATATTAATTCTGCTGAGTCGGAACCCAGAATGTTAATTTTCTCCACCGGATCCTTTCCGGGAATATAAGCATGGGTAATCAAATTAATCTTGCCATCCACTTGCTCGACACTTCCCGCCTCAACCAGAGCTGCCAACATCGCCTTGGTTGGCATGTCACCACTGTATTTTTTAACCAGTTCCGCAAACGAGCTTGCGCTGCCATCGATATCCAGCGCTAATGGCCGACCTGATTCGTCTAAAAACAGCGGATCATTGACCCAACCACTAACGACCCTGACACCGCGGTTATATTTGGCATCTGCGCCCTGATCATCAGGATTTTCAAGCTCATGAAGTCGTTTGGTTTCCTTGCGGGTAAGGCCGGTTAGCACGGAGACACGTGAAACGGTTTGCTTTTTTCCGGATATACCAAATTCTTCGAACGCGACATCGACAAATACCTTCTTGGCAAGCTCAGCAAAGCTTCCGTATGCAATACCATTACGGAGCAGAATTCTGATTAACGGCCGCAACAGGCGGAGTATCGCAGCAGAAAGGGCTTTATTTAATTCACCACTCATAGTTTGGGAATATATTCCCAAATATTGATTAAGTCAAGATATAATTCACAAATTGACGGGATTTAAGTATAACATAAGCTACTGTTTAATGTACGTATTTTTGCTAATTTTTTGGCTCTGTCAACGATATTTATCACTGGAATGATAATCTGCCCAAATTCGCAATTCAGGCATATTCCTTGCTCTATATACTTCAGAGTCAAACCAGCATCGGCCATGGCACACCATTGATAAGGAATTCTATAATATTGATCACGTCACATTTGATCAACAAGGCAATACCGTAATGAGCGAGCCACATCAAATTGCACAGATCCGGTTTGCTTCACATGCATATCAGTTACAGCATGTACGTGGACAACTGCGTCGACTAATCGAGCCCCTGAATCAATGCACTGCGAGGGAACTTGATTGCATCATACTGGCAGTCAACGAAGCGTGTATGAATATCATCCAGCATGCTTATGGCGATGGTGCAACAGGTGACATCATCCTGGAAATTCTAAATAATAAAGATGAGCTCATTTTCAGGATTATTGATTTCGCAGACCCGGTCGATCAATGCAACTGTCAATCAAGAGATATCGATGAACTGAGACCAGGTGGACTCGGTGTGTATTTAATCAATGAAGTGATGGATAGTGTCCATTTTCTTGAGTGCCCGGGAAACGTGGGCAATATCCTCGAACTTAGAAAAACGATCAGCAGGAATACTGAAGCGAATAATCCTCAAGGAGAGCCATGAAATATCCCGTACGCACCGAAGCCCATTTTACTGTCGTCTCACTGACTGGTGAGGTTGATTTATATTATTCACCTGATGCCAGAAAGCAGATATTAAGATATCTTAATGACAAACAACATGTACTGATCGATCTTTCAGAGGTCCAATATATCGACAGTTCCGGTGTAGCCAGTCTTGTCGAAGGCTATCAACTCGCAAAATCAAAAGGCCTTGAGTTTGGACTGGTCGGTGTCAGTCAGGCAGCCATGCAGGTTCTGGAACTTGCCAGACTGGATCAGGTGTTCCCGATTCATGCGACAGTTGCTGATCGCTTAAATGGAGCGCCATGAACGAAAATTTAAATAACAGGCAATCAGGTATTCTCTATAAACTGGTTGAAAATACCGGCCGCGGTTCCGTTCGGGGAATTGAGGAACTCGGTTATGTTTTTATGCTTTTTCTGGAAAGTATCTACTGGTTATTCGCTGGCAAAGCGTTAAACCAACCAGTCAAGATACCTTCTGTTTTCAAAGAGACGATGGCTATCGGTTTCAGGGCAATTCCTATTGTCGCAATACTCTCTTTCGCCGTAGGCGTTATGCTCGCGATTCAATCAATCGCAACGCTTCGGGTTGTTGGCGCAGAGTCTATGGTCGTGATGGGCATAGCGCTCTCGGTTACACGTGAATTTTCACCCTTGATCGTTGGCATACTGGTAGCAGGTCGATCGGGTTCTGCCATCGCTGCCAGAATTGGCACCATGCGGGAATCTCAGGAAATCGATGCGCTAAGGGTAATAGGCATCGATCCGGTTAGATTCCTCGCATCACCCTTACTCGCTGCCATGCTCATTGCGGTACCGAGCCTGACGATCCTTGGTGATTTTATGGGACTTTTCGGTGGCGCAATTTTTACTTCGTCCGAGCTGGATATGACATTGATGACCTATATGGAACGTACACTGGATTCACTATATGTCGATGACATCAGGCAGGGCCTGATTAAAAGCGCCGTATTCGCAACGATTATTGTGTTGATTGGTGCGGCAAACGGATTCCAGGTTCATGGTGGTGCTGAAGGCATTGGCCGCGCAACAACTCGCGCAGTTGTGCTATCGATAAGTTTTATTGTACTGGCCGACATGATTTTTACCTATTTCATGAATAGATGATCATACGCGTATGAGTAACCAGCGGGCCGCAAAACGGACTAACACCCCAATCGATTCCGGGATTCCGGATTCGATTGTTGAAGTCACTGACCTGGTCACACATTATGGCCAACGGGAAATACTGCATGGCGTTAATCTTGACATACGTCGCGGTGAAATCATGGTCATTATGGGTGGTAGCGGATCTGGCAAAACCACGCTGTTAAGACACTTGCTAGGCCTGAACAAACCAACATCCGGGAGCATACGTATTCTCGGCAAGGACATTACTCAAATAACTCATAAGGATATGTATAAACTTCGTCGAGAAATGGGGGTGGCATTTCAGGGCGGCGCACTGTTCGGATCCATGACTGTTGCTGAAAATGTACAGTTACCTTTAAGAGAGCATACTCAACTTGACTCGAGAACCATTGAAATAATGAGCCGGTTAAAACTCGAGGTCGTCAACTTATCCGGCTTCGAAAACCTGATGCCCTCGGAGCTATCAGGTGGCATGATCAAGAGAGTCGCACTTGCCCGCGCAGTCATCATGGACCCGAAGATGCTGTTTTTTGATGAACCTTCCGCGGGACTGGATCCGGTTGTATCAGCCGAGCTTGATAAACTGATACTCAGACTAAAAAATGCGATGAATATTACGATCATTGTCGTCACTCACGAACTCGCAAGTGCATTTCATATCGCTGACCGAATTACCGTTCTAGATCAGGGAGAGATATTGATTACAGGCACCATTGACGAAGTGCGAAATAGCAATAATAAACGCGTAAAAAGTATATTAAACCGTCAACCCAGAGACGAAACCATCGATGCTGATGAATATTTGAAAAGACTGACCGGACAGGGATAATACGTTAAGGAAACTCTGATTAATAAAATCAACCAAAACTGAACTAACGACAAATCAAGTGAAACAGGATCATATCAATTATTTTGCAGTAGGCTGCTTTGTACTGGCGATGTTTGTATTGCTCATTGCTACGCTATTCAGGATAAGCGGGAAAGATACCGACTCAGATACATACTATGCGCTTTACTCTAATATCAATGGCATCACCAGGGGAAGCGTTGTCACCTACGGAGGTTTTCAAATTGGCCATGTCGACGACATAACGCCTGTGAGGGAAAATGATTCCACACAGTTTAAACTGGAGCTTGGCATTCAATCCGGGTGGAAAATCCCGGATAACAGTATTGCCAGGATTATCTCACCCGGCATGTTATCTGACTCACAAATAGATATCAGCGACGGTAATAGTACAACAATGCTTTCGCCAGGAGGGTATATAACAGGATCTTCTGGCGTCAGCATGATGAGCGTGCTCAGTTCCATCGCATCGCAAACGGAGGATCTGGCCGAGTCCAGCATTAAGCCGTTATTGAATAACCTCAACCGTCATGTCGATAAAATCGGCAACAGCCTGTCTGCTGATCTACCCGATATAACGACCGACACCAAACGGCTGATTGCCGATTTACAAAATAGCGCGGATCGACTTAACGGCTTGCTTTCACGAAAAAATCAATCGAGCATTTCGAATGCATTGACAAACACCGAGCAATTGACAAAAACCCTGGTAGATATGTCGTCAGAATTTAATACCGTTGTAGACCATCTTGATCAATTAACATCCAATGCTAACGCCGTACTTGAAAGTAATAACCCGGACATTAGAAAGTCAGTTATAGACATCAGGAAGACAACCAACGCCTTATCCGGTCGGATTGAATCAATCGTCTATAATCTCGAATCGGCCAGCCGAAACCTGAGTGAATTCAGCCATCAGATCCGTGTTAACCCCGGTGTGTTATTAAATGGATCACCAGCTGATGATCAAGTAAAATAGGCAAAGTGGAAAGATCAGCATTAAAATACGTTAACTATCCAGTTTTTGTATTGGTAGTATTCATGCTCGCGTCATGCGCAAACCAGGCGCCTGTTCCACAGGATCAGTATTATTTTTTGCCGAGTGCAACCTCTCCGCACAGATTGGCAGACAAACTCGTGACACCGGTAGCAGTAGCACCCTTTCAGGCGGAGGGTATTCGTAGAGACCGCGCCTTGCTGTATATTGATTCACATGCACCGATGACCATTCGACGTTATCACTATCACCACTGGGCAATTTCGCCACCGAAATTGATTCAGGAACATATGCTGGCATATTTGCGCCTGTCACTTAATGATAACGAGGCCATTCGCCTTGAACCGGGTACTGAATCCAGCTCAACCATCCGGGGCAAAATACTGCGTTTTGAACGTCTTACGGCTAAGCAGGAAAATGGGGTCATTGTTTCGCTAGAACTGAGTTATATGTCTGCCAACGAAAAGGTTTGGCAAAAGGTTTACACGGTGAAGGAAAATAGCGGAAATCGTATAGAAAATTCCGTTGAGGCATTTGGAAAAGCGCTTGAGCAAATCTACAATGCGTTTTTAAACGACATTTCTCCACATTCTGTCTAGATAAGCTAATTTGGCTAATATGAAAAAGGGTGAACTTGAACTGGCGGCAAACGTTCATTACAGCTTTCTCCCGGAAAACTACGCTAATCAATTTATAGAAATTTCTGTCAAGGCCAGACCTCACAACCAGCTAGGCGGAGACTTCTGTACGATTTTTCCGATTGATGATAGCAGCGTGGTTGCCTGTGTCTGCGATGCGGTTGGACACGGGCTTGCTTCTGCCCTCTATGCAGCACGCATCAATACCTATGTTGTGTCCAATGTTGCGGTCGCAAGGAATCCCTGTACACTGATCGATATGCTGAATAATTTTTTATGCAAACGGTTATCGAATGGCGGCATGTACACAACTTTTTTCTCAGTCCACATAGACTATAAGAAAAAAACGTTTGAATATGCCGGTGCTGCGCACCCGCCGGCTGCTCTCTTTCACAAAGCGCTTGATTCTGTCGAGTTTCTTGAATCTGAAACCACGATGCTTGGCATAGAGTCCCCGTTACCTGTTTCCTGTTCAACCAATCGCCTGTCGCTTGATAGCGGTGATCGGATCTTGCTCTATACTGATGGGCTGGTAGAATCCAAGAATAGTAGTAACTCACCGCTGGGACAACAATCTCTTGGTCAACTAATGAAAGAATACCAGGATCTGAACAGCGTTGAATTTAATAACGCGGTGCTGGAGTACTTGATCGATGAGAACAGCCATAAAATCAATGACGACATCCTGTTGCTGAATATTCTGATCAAATAAACGACTTAATAATTCAAACAAAGGCATGAGAATCAAATCTAAATTGTTTATTTAACCTGTTAAACAAAGCCTCATCAGCGCCGATATAAAGGTAACACGTTCATTTTAACTCTTAACAATCAGGAAACGACATGTCAACACAATCAAACCCCGACAACCTCACCGCTTACCCGGTTTGGCAACGCTCGGTACGAATCTTTCACTGGGTTAATGTTTTATGCTTCATCGGCTTGATGGGCATTGGACTGGTTTTATTCAATGACGATGCATTGGGCATTAGTGGAGACGGAAAGATTCTGTTAAAAACCCTGCATGTCAGCATAGGCTATGTGTTTTGTCTGAATTTGGTTTGGCGACTAGTGGGCCTTTTTATTGGCAACCGTTATGCTCGCTTAAAGGCCGTATTCCCGATGGGTTCTGCGTATTTCAGCGAGTTAAAGTCGTATATTACCGGCATGAAATCCAGAAACGCACCACCCTACCTTGGACATAATCCGGCTGCAAAAGCGATGGTGGCGTTTCTGTTCCTGCTACTCACAACTCAGGCGGTCACGGGCCTTGTATTAGCAGGGACTGATATTTATTACCCTCCATTTGGAAATGCAATGGCAGAGTGGGTAACCGGCGGCGATAAGGACAAACTGGCGAAACTTAAACCCGGTTCAAAAGAGTTCGTCGACATGGATCAGTACAAGGAAATGCGTGCTTTTCGAAAACCCTTTATAACTACCCATAAATTTTCATTTTACTTGTTACTATTTGCCGTCACCCTTCACATAGCGGCTGTTGTTATCACGGAGATCAGGGAAAAAAATGGCTTGGTATCTGCTATGTTCACCGGCAGCAAGGTATTCAGGGAAAGGCCTGTCGACCTGGGAGATGATTCTTAAATCGGGGCAAACTCAGGCCCATTCGATTTATCCGGAGTTTTTAGCATTCAGTGCCTAATATCACGGCATTTAACGATCTTTTTTAGAGAATAGTTGGCTGGATTCTGTTCGTGATACCTTTCGTTACTGAATGCTTGTAATTGCGATCATCTCGGCCAAAAATCATAATAATTTATTTTTCAATTCTTTTAAGTTTTTGCTGCGCAGCCTGGTCATTCTATCCGAGAATGACCAGACGATTATAAGATCATAAATGGTTGGTTTAGATGATATATTGTGTTGCTATTTCCACCGACCCCGGTCTCTTATTCTGCTCCGGTTCCCGCACTGATCCTTTTGTCGTCTCATTCGCTTAAGACTGACTTAATATTGTTTTCAGAGATGATTCATCATTGATTGGTTAAATAACCTCCAAGCGTGGCAGCAAAATGTTACGAATTTAAACGAACTTTGGAGGAATTAACCATGACTTATTCACAAACCATTTCAACTTCTGACAACCAGTTAAATGCAACCAACCGGGTTAACCGGGTCGCAGTCGCCTCTATCCTGCTCGGTGCCGTTGTGACCGGCTTTGTGTCAAACCCAGGCCTGATCTTTACCCTGTCTATGGCAAGCATCTATCTCGTGTTTACCGCAATCATCAGCCTCGATCCCGTTAGCACTGTCGTTGAGGGTTTCGTGAAATCTGAAGGAACCGGTAACCATAATGAATTGAGCAACGGCAACCGTGCCATCCGCACTGCAGCCGCAACTGCAATGCTCGCTTCTGTGGTTCTGGGTGTCGTATCAACACCTGCAATGATCTTCTCTTTATCGATGATAGCCTGTTATCTGGTGTTTACGTCGATCGTCTCGCTTGATCCATTGCACACTGCCCTTTCTTATGAGGAAGATGCCAGAAAGCACATCGTCGATACTGATCTGTTACATACGGTTCGTGTACACGATGTGCAGGCGCATGTCTCTCGTGAAACTGCCCAGTCTTCTCAACATAAACATGCCGCGTGACGGAATGGGCAGGCGTGGGTCTCGTAAAAATCAGACTCTACGCCTGCCCAACACCGATCAGACATAACCTTTAGACATTTATCGTACTTGTATTATTCCATCTCCACCTTCGGGTTACGCTTTGCTACTAAAATCATTCGCAACAATTTACCTGTTGCTTAATTTATACACTCCACCTAAAAGCCAGTTATATTCGTCTGAAATTAAAGATCACTTAAGATTTTCAGGTAAATGACGCTCAGAAATTACCCGTGCCTTAGATTAAATGGCTCCTGGATCAAGCTCTGACAATGACGGTGGATGGTAAAAAACCAGACCACCTTTTTGACTCCCTGATCCCGGCA
>JBHHVB010000072.1:0-9760 GCA_046754065.1 Gammaproteobacteria bacterium | reverse complement strand
CTGGCCAGTTTGTTTGATCTGGATCTTGCCGATGATACCCTGGATGATGCTGTCACGTTTTCGATTACAGAAGACAAACAGTTGTTCTGAAAATGGATCCTGCTGCAGTACTTCTTCGACGAGTTCTGTCAGCCCATTGATACCTTTGTGGAAATCAACAATGTCACGACATAGATACACCGCAGGCAAATCATGTGATGGCCTCATCATGACAGGGCTGCTGCCGTTTTGAGAATGACGGCTAATGTCGCTGCTTCGACTGAGCCAGATAGTTCAACGGATAACCCGTTGGGTAAGCAAATGCGACACTGACTGTTTACCGCAACAGGTGTCATCTTTACCCGTTGAAACCGGTCTGATTGGGGGCGTGGCAATACTCCTTTTTTGATCAGCATCTTTTTGCTAGCATACATACCCTTTACGCCAAGACCATGCGCTGCTGCATAGCTTTTTATGCTCTTGCCTGATGCTTCGCAAGTACGAATATGCTTAAGCCAAAATTGTTGGCGTGTTGTTAACCGAGGGGCTGCTGTTTGATTCAATTGCATTCTCCACTATCGTTAAAACGCATAGCGTGTAGTCAATGGCATCAAATTAATAGGGTGTGCTTTGTTAACCGCTTACTGCCATATATGAGTTATTGAGAATATCATCATCAGAAAACCGGGACTGATGAATAACATCGTACTCGTTAACAATGACCAGACTAAAGGTGTCGAGAATGACCTTGGTTAATCTTGCATTCAATTTGTCCGGGTGACACTTTGGAATAAGGCCAATTTCTTTCGCTAAAGCAAAATTGAAATAGAATACGTCACCATCGTGACGCTTCCTGACCTGATAGTCTACATATCCTTGGGGAACTGCTTTTCTTAAGGGATGCGTATCGTCGATCTTTGAAAAACGAGAGTATTCGAATCTTTTCGACATAATCCAACCAAAACAGTTCATGGCTATAGACTATATCGGATACCTCACGGAGATCTTGAGCAGCTAATTATTATTTTATTTTTGTTTTCAGCTAGATAAAATTAATCATCTGCCCATTTTTGAAGTATTTCGATTAATTTTGCAGCCTGATCATTGCTGGAAATATTAAATTTGGACTTTTGCTGATATTCACCATTTCTTTTTTGATAGCGACGGATCGAATATTTAACCGGACCATACTCTTCCTTACGCCTGTCCCAATCCTGATATTTATAGACGATGGTTGACCATGCCCCTTTTGTCAGGGTTTCCTTCTCGAGCTCTTTCACTACCAACAGCCCATCTTCTTCATAATTCACCGTCAGATCTTCTACGTCACTCGCCATTACCACGCTCCATTCAGTTAAATCAATACACGTCTTTCAAGCATGACACAATATAACGTACCGATCAAAGAGTTGTTGCAAGATTACCGATTTATAGTTATGAAACCCTTAGTAAAAAATCATATAATGGGCGTATGTCCATAGGTTCACTCATCGTCAAGGAGCTACAGAATGTCTAATGTTCGCCTGATCCCGGTACTTGTAATATCTTTCGCTTTTTTCCTCAACGGTTGCGCCTCAAATCTTACCGGCGAATCATATTCCAGGGATGAAGCCAGGAAACCTCAACGAGTTCAATTCGGGACAGTAGAATTTTTAAGAGATGTTGTCATTGAAGGCACCAAAACTCCTATCGGGGCAGCAGCAGGTTCAGTGATTGGAGGAATCGCCGGAAGTGCTGTCGGAGAAGGTAAAGGGAGTGAAATTGTTTCTGTATTAGGGTCTGTTGCTGGCGGCGTCGCGGGTGGAACAATTGAAGAGAATGCTACCAAGTCTCAAGGGATTGAAATCACAGTGCGACTTGAGAGCGGAAGCATCATTGCAGTCGTTCAAAAAGCAGTATCTGATGTTTCATTTTCTATCGGAGATCGGGTGCGCGTATTAACAATAAACGGTAATACGCGTGTTGCCCATTAGTTCAGATATTCCGATCTAATTCATATAGCTGAATAAACAGCTCTCCCGATTATGGAGCACTACTCTCATAATCAACAGCCGTTGGTATTTCCCTGCCAGAACGAAAATGTAACCTCTGACACTTTAAGATTCGTCACTTTTAATGTCGCTATAATCTCATCCCGTTTCCCATCCAGGACTGAAATAGTACCGTCGGTAGGATTTGGAACGAACACAAAATCATGAACATCGTCATTGAAAAATGCCAATGGCCTGCGCCCACAATCTGCAACACCTACTTTTATCTCTTTTAGTAATTCCAGTTTGGGTAATGCCGTCGCGTCATAAATCTGTAATACATCAAACTTTAGATTTTCTTTTTGCACACCCTTACCTGTAGACGCCGAGGTTACATACAGCTTGTCACCGCTTTTATTGAAACGATACGTACTCGGATAAAGATCAATCAGATCGATAGCGGTTTCTACTTTTTCATTAACGATATCGATGACACTCAATCGGCCGATAACATGGGTATCATCTGATTTTCGGTCTGCTCCTTTACCAATCAGGTACAGACTATCTGGTGAAAGCAACAGGTTGCTACTGACTTTTAACTCAATTCTGTTTGTAATTGATTGATCAATGGGATCAATTACCACAATGGTTTGATAGCCATTATTTAGATTGTAAACCTTACCAGTTTCTGGCGAGTAGGCTAACCCATGAGGAAACGCATTATTTGGCACCGACATTGTTGCGCTTTTTTCTTTCTCGGGCTCACAAAGATTGATGGTATTTAATATTTCAAGGTAGTCGGGGCTATCCTCATCATTACTCAAAACAGAAATGGTGCCATCGAGCAAGTTACTCACATAGGCATGCCGGGGAATATCAGGATGTCTTGAATTAGCAAACGGAATAGTGACCACATGGTGTCCCCTGCCTACGCAAATTGTTTTTTTAACATTAACCTGCCCGACTCCCGATTCATTGTCATTTCTTGCAATCACTACGACAGACGACCCCTTGCCGTTACAATTAATATCGTCGACGCCCGTCTTTTTGTCACCATCATTGACATACCAGAATTCATTATTATTTGTTCCTGGATAAGCATAGGGTACGTATGTGTTTTCAGGGAATTCCTGCGACACGGTGACTACCTTGCTTTTTTGATCCATAAAAAGGAACTGACCTTCGCTATCTGCCCCAACGAAAGCCTTGGGAATGGTATCATCGGATTGAGATCCTGATGTTATCTTGACTGGTATTGCAGAAAATTCTGCACCATCGAATTTAATTAGTGAAATCTCACCACGATCACCATCGTTTATATGACATACAACTGTGAATTGTTTACTCATGCTGATTACGACTCCCGCCTCTATCCTGCTTGAAGATACTTCGGATATTCTAGCCAATTAGAATATTATTTAAATCACTTTCTTCAACTATTTCACTGGTGATCTGGTTAACCACATTTTTCTTGATGCTAATCAGTCCAGTTGATAGGATTTAATATCGATCACTACAATATTTATCGAGACAATAATCATGACTGATCTAAGAAGACACCCAAGAATTGAGACCATTATTGATACCATCTATTACAACTATGATGAAGGCAATCTGGAAGATGGACGTATGTATTATCCAGGAAAGATTGTCAATATCAGCAAGGGTGGTGTGGGAATGATCGCTAACTATCCTCATGATATTGAAGATCAGATCTGGCTTGAGGGACTGCCTGGCATCAGTTCCCCCTGCAAATCCAGCATACGCTGGACAAAAATTGATGGCGACTGCTTTCACGTTGGCGTCAGGTTTGATCAAGTATCAAATTAACAAGCGCTTATTTAATGATCCTCGCTGGCCAGGCATACTGAAGTTAATTCGATTTTATGGCCCCGTCCCTGAATCACACACCAAACAACTAATTTGCATAAAATCAAGGCTCAAATCTTCTTATAGTTGACTTACATACTTGGTTTTAGAGCCTGCGAAATCCTCACCTGTTTATTTGAATTTACTGATATACTCCTCCATTGCCAAAAATAATTAACTCTATTCTTAAGTGAACGATAAAACGAGTCAAATCACCGCAGACGCACAGGAAGATATTGCTGATAATTTTTCATCCGGTACACCGCAGGATGAACCGATTGCTCATATCAACCTGGGAGACAACCTAATTACGGTACTGGGAACGGCCCATGTATCTCAGGCAAGCGCGGATAAAGTACGTGATTTAATAGCTACCGATGAATATGATGCGGTTGCCGTAGAGCTTTGCCCCAGCCGGTTTAACGCCATCATAAATCCCGATACGTTGTCAAAAATGAACCTCTTCGAGGTGATCCGCAAAGGGAAAGCCCCTATGGTTGTTGCGAGCCTTGCACTGGGTGCGTTTCAACAGCGTATGGCTGAACATGTCGGCGTGGAGCCTGGTGCCGAAATGCGAATGGCAGTTTCATTGGCTCAGGAGGCCAAACTACCCGTATTACTCATTGATAGAGAAATCGGTACAACATTAAAACGCGTATACCGGAATGTACCCTGGTGGAGAAGAATGTCCTTGTTTTCTGGATTAATAGTATCGTTGTTTACGCGGGAAAAGGTCAGCGAAGAAGAGATCGAACGCCTGAAAGAAGGCGATATGCTTGAATCGACATTCGCTCAGTTCGCTGAAGATGCCCAGGAGATCTACCTACCCCTGGTCGATGAAAGAGATCGATATATGACAGCGCGACTACTGGAAGAAATCTACACCAGCGACCATAAGAAAATACTTGCAATCGTCGGCGCGGGTCATTTAAAAGGAATAAGAAATTACATCGAAATTCAGCCTACTCCTGAAAACGAAGAGGTTAAAGAGCAAATATCGCGGCTGGACGAGATCCCAAAACCCAGTATATGGCCTAAATTAATTCCATGGCTTATCGTCGCACTGATACTGGTGGGATTTGTTTATGGCTTTAGCAAAAACTCAGAACTTGGATATCAACTCGTTTCATATTGGATTTTTATAAATGGAGGATTGGCGGCTTTTGGCGCACTAATCGCCGCTGCCCACCCGCTGACCATTGTCGTCGCATTTATTGCTGCGCCATTTACATCTTTGAATCCCATGATCGGTGCAGGCATGGTGACCGCTGCTGCTGAAGCAGCCATCAGAAAACCCAAGGTTGAAGATTTCTCAACCCTTAGAACGGATACGACCCAACTCAGCGGATGGTGGAAAAACAGGGTTACTCGCACGCTATTAGTATTTACGTTTAGTACGATTGGATCAGCGCTCGGTACCTACATAGCAGGATTCAAGATATTTGAGAGCGTAACCTAAACCGGTTCAGGATTCTGTAATCACCGGTTTTCAGGTTTTTCGCGAAATATACTCTCCTGTTGACGTATTGACCCTGATTACCTCACCCTCAGAGATATACTCAGGGACCTGAACGGTAAGGCCAGTCTTTAACGTCGCTGGCTTGGTACGCGCGGTCGCCGATGCGCCCTTAACTGCCGGAGAGCAATCAACTATCTCCAGCTCGACCGCAGATGGCAATTCAATGCTGATTAAAGTGCCATCGACCAGAAGCCCCTGCACTCCCTCTGTCGCGTCAGATAAATACAGCAACTCTGCATCAATGTTGTCCTGATCAACCGCGTACTGCTCGTAACTCTCCTTGTCCATAAATATGATCGCGTTATCTTCTTGATATAGATACTGAACCTGGCACCTGGTTAACTCCAGTTCATCAAACTGGACATCACCCTTAAAGGTTTGCTCATATTTTTGTTTTGTAGTAAGATTTCGAAATCGGATTTTATAAAGCGTATTTCCACTTCTGGATGACGGCGTTTTTATTTCAAGGTCTTTGACAATATAAGACTCGCCATCGATTGCCACTACATCCCCTTTCTTGATTTGATTTGCTTTCATAATGCGCCTGCCTACCTAACTATTACTGGACTTAAAATCATAGTTGTTTACAATACGCTCTTTCCCGGTGGGCGACCATGGGAAACGAAATTTATACCTTTATTAATTTGTTATTTTATATGAATATTTTCTGGTTTGGCCAGTTGCCTGCAAATTGCGAGAAGTCGAAGACATTATTTCCCGGATAAACAATGGAAGTGAGCAATTCAAGCCACCATTAAATTTACAATTTTGAGAACCAGCCAACGCCATGCCAAAATATCGTCGATTTTCAGATGCCTCAGTCAGCGAAAAGATTTTGGACACCATGTTCCTTGTGACAATGGGGATTGGTTATCTTTTTGCGATGGCACATATCTATTTCTCGCATCAGGGTCGAGACCATGTAGATGGATTATCGGTAGAAGATATCCGAATTGCCTACTACGGAGAGCACCAGCAAACCAGACTAGGTGCCGCGATTAACGGGGCGATGGGCGCTAATCTCGGTCGCCCTGAATATAAGGAAACAATCATCAACTGGATTGAAAATGGTGGTTCTCCAGTCACGTACGACGAAAAAATTGCCCCAATTCTGAATTCACGCTGCATTATGTGCCATAGCAAAAATTCTGGTATGGGACTTCCTCCACTTGATAGCTATGAATCTGTTATCAAGCTGATCGATACTGATACAGGCGCGTCGATTCAAAGTCTTGTTCGTGTATCACATATTCACCTGTTTGGCATCGCCTTTATCCTGTTCTTTGTTGGACGAATCTTTATCCTTTGTGATATTCCGGTGATGCTCAAAAGAATCACTGTTGCGATTCCGTTTATCGCAATGCTTGTTGATATTCTGTCGTGGTATATCACCAAGGTAAACCCAGCTTTTGCCTATGTTGTATTTGGCTCTGGCGTATTAATGGGATTTTCTTTTGGTTTCCAGGTAGCACTGAGTATTTTTCAAATGTGGGTGCCAAATAGGAAAGTAGTACAGGTTGAAATGTAATATGCAATGGTGTGGTGCGCTGTGCCGATCATTACAATTAGTACTCTCGGGAAAAAATGACCTTTACACTTGACCTGGTATCTTCATTAAACTGAAAACCTATTTTACCGGTTCGATCCACATAATAGTCGACACCAATGTAGGTACCCGTACCCGCATGCTGGCTGAAAGCAGTTGTCTTTGAGACGGGAGCTGAAGAAATTTCATTACCGGTTATTCGCTGGCCATATACTCCCACAGAAAACCAGTAGTCACCAATCGTTGCATTCACTCCAACCATTAACATGAACTCATGCCAGTTCATCGTTACGGGAGTGGATGAAACATTGCTATCGAGGGCATGATAAATATAAGACCACTTTGCATCCAGTCCAACGTGACTTCCCTGATATAGCCTGGAGTTTAGTATAACGCCCAAAAAACCGCCTTTCATGGCTACACCACTTAGCACCGGATTTAATTCTTGTGACAGCGATATATATCCGACGGTCAGACCAGCCTGATTATAGTTATTCAATGGCTCATGGAGAGTTAAACTGACCTTGTCTATCCTGGATGTATACCGAGTATCGTTATAATCAAAATCCTTTTCGCTTACCTGAATCGCAAGCCCAACCTCATTGCCTGCCTCTACCCCAACTGAATAAAAGAACAGTGAAATTAATAGACAGAACGGATAGGCGTAATTTAGAGGCAAAGTTATCGTAATCAAACTGAAACGGGGATGAGTTACATTTTGGTATAGAATGCACCGGATTTATAAGTTAGTCGATCTTTCGCCGTTGATATGTTGAACTCAACACTCATGTCGCGCCTCTGCGACCTGAGTGTTATCACTACCTTGTTGCCCTCAATCAGATATTCACCCACGATAATTCGACCATTTTCCGAGTAAATTTTGACAACGTTTGGAAACCTGAATTCCAGCACGTCTTCATCATCATTTTCAGGATTATGAGTCAATTCCCATTTCCCTTCCAGCCAGTCATGTTGCTGCAGTGATTCTTTTTTGCCGCAGCCAACCAGGCTAACACTTAACAAAACAAATACGGATATCTGACATAAGATTCTTGAACAATCTCTCATTTGAAGTTACTTATCATTTTGGATTAGGAATTTTCATGTTAGTTTGCCGCTTGACATACTGGTACTTCTAAATGAAACTATTGAGCAGTGTTTAATCAGCATATTCTAACCGGATATTCGACAGATGACTAATTCAATTGAACTGGATTCAGTAAAATCTATCCAAAATACCCAGCGCAAAATAAGTATGACAATGGGAATTACGATGGGAATGCTGCTGCTAGTTTATTTCTTTTCCTATGCGAATCTAATCGATCACGGACTGATATTTATAGTTAATATTGAAATTGTTACCTCAATTCTTTTCGTCATCGCCTTTTTCTTTCTAAACAAGATCAGTTTTTTCCTGACAAGGCTAAGGTACTCACGTAATAATATTGCCAGCGGGCTTATTTTATTAATGAAACCGGGCGATGTAAATCAGGAGCCGGATAAATTGTACGCAACTTTGGAAAAATTACGGAAAAATAATGATGTTTTTCAATCCTGATCAAATCAACTGCTGACTATGAAAATACATTTTCGGCCAGAATGAAACTGTATATCGCTCAACATGGTGACGCGCTTTCTAAAGAGCAGAACCCGGAGCGCCCTCTATCCGATAAAGGCCAGACCGATGTATTAGCACTGGCACAACTATTAATCGAAGCTAATATCAATATTAGTAACATTATTCACAGCGGAAAAACCCGAACAGTACAAACTGCCAACTTGATAGCCTCTCACTTCGGTAAAGCGGTTGCGACCGAGTGTTCCTCGCTGATTTCTCCAAACTCAGATCCCGAACGATTATTCCAAGCCCATAGCGACATAGCCGCAGACACGTTATTGATCAGCCATATGCCATTTGTATCCAGACTGGTATCTTATTTAACCATTGGTAATGATGGCTCCATCGTTGAGTTTACACCTGGCACAGCGGTGTGCCTACATAGAACTTTTGATGAAAATGATACAACCTGGAAGATTGAATGGATGATATCGCCAGCAATTCATGGACCTAAGATATGAACAAATAATTTAATACAATCGTACAATTCACCCCCCCCAACACAATAACGACAAAACAATATGTTTCCGCTTCACGATGACAATCCCACAATTATTACCCCTGTCGTAACGGTAACTATTATTGCACTCTGTATAATAGTTTTTGTGTGGGAATTGTCACTTGGCCCATCAACAAACAACGCAATTTACTCCTTTGGCGTAATTCCGGCCGTGCTATTTGATCATAAACACCTTTCTGATCAGTTTATCTATATCCCACCTTCGTTGACGATTTTTACATCAATGTTTTTACATAGTGGCTGGATGCATTTAATTGGCAACATGCTGTATCTCTGGATATTTAGCAATAATGTCGAAGACTCGATGGGGCATTCAAGATTCATTGTCTTCTACCTTATATGTGGAATCGCTGCGGCGCTTACCCAAGGCCTTTCAAATCCGGAATCAACCATACCCATGATCGGCGCAAGCGGCGCAATCTCTGGAATACTGGGAGCCTATTTACTGCTATATCCTCATGCAAAAGTACTGGTTATCATTCCGCTGGGATTTTACATGCATACTACCAGGTTACCAGCCGGCCTCGTCCTGGGATTCTGGTTTATCTTGCAGCTCATCAATTCCTCTCTTTCAAACGCGGATCAGGGAGGCGTTGCATTCGGTGCGCATATAGGCGGGTTTGTGGCCGGCATGACATTTATTCCTTTATTCAAATTCCGCCATATAAAACTGTTTAATCCCAAACATTTATATTAGGGAAACCCTGATTAATTCTATAAACGTCATTCCCGCGAAGGC
>JBHHVB010000071.1:0-10200 GCA_046754065.1 Gammaproteobacteria bacterium | reverse complement strand
TTTGTGATACAGCCCTGGTTTGCGGGTTTGCCGAGCAGAAGCCGCGAATTGATGCGGATCTAATTCACGACGTGGTTCGTGACAAGATGATTGGCGGTATTTTGCCTTCCTGGGAACAGGACAGTCGCGATGGGGACGTGATAATAAACGTTCTTGACGGAAAAAAACAAAGAAAGCAATAGGCTAATATGAAATCGATATCATCATGTTATGCACATAACCAGAATTCCGAGTAATTTCCAATGAAAGTCGTAGTTTTAGCGGGAGGATATGGTACTCGTATTAGTGAGGAAAGCAGTATAAAGCCGAAGCCGATGGTCGAAATAGGTGATCGTCCTATTCTTTGGCACATTATGAAAATGTATTCCGTATATGGAATCAATGAGTTTATCGTATGCTGCGGATATAAAGGATTTGTCATAAAAGAGTATTTTGCTAATTATTTCCTTAATGCGTCGGACGTGACTTTTGATCTGAAAAGTAACCAGCTTAAAGTTCACGAAAATAAGGCGGAGCCATGGAAAGTAACTGTCGTTGATACCGGTGAAAAAACAATGACTGGCGGTAGGATAAAATGCGTCAAGGACTATATCGGTGATAGTACATTTTGCCTTACATACGGAGATGGCTTATGCGATGTGGATATTGGTGGTTTAATAAGATTTCACCATGAACGAGGTGTATTGGCAACATTAACCGCTGTTCAACCGCCAGGTAGATTTGGCGCGTTCCATTTGAACGATAGTGATACGATGGTATCTCATTTTAGAGAAAAACCAGTCGGCGATGGTGCGTGGGTAAACGGTGGATTTTTCGTATTAGAACCACAAGTAATTAACTATATCGATGGCGATACGATTGTCTGGGAAAAGGAACCGATGGAAAAATTAGCTGCTACCAACCAGCTTTCCGCATATCGACATTTCGGATTCTGGCAACCGATGGATACGCTGAGGGACAAGCATGTGTTGGAAGAGCTATGGGAGAGCGGCAAAGCACCTTGGAAGACGTGGTGATAACGCGAGATTTCTGGAAGCAAAAGACAGTACTAATTACCGGTCATACCGGCTTTAAAGGAAGCTGGCTGTCTCTCTGGCTGCAAATTCTGGGAGTACGTGTAATCGGGTTGGCATTACGTCCACCGACAAAGCCGAGTTTATTTGAACTTGCAAAAGTGTCTGATGGTATGGTGTCAATTACCGGGGACATCCGCGATTTGGATTGCGTTAAGTCCACTTTCAAAGACTATCGACCAGAGCTCGTGATTCATTTGGCAGCGCAGTCTCTCGTTCGACGATCGTACAGTTATCCGATCGAAACTTACGCAACCAATGTCATGGGAACTGCCAATATTCTCGAAGCTGCGCGTCATACGAAATCGGTAAGAAGTGTGCTATGTATTACTAGCGACAAGTGTTACGAAAACCGGGAATGGGTCTGGGGCTATCGCGAGAACGAGCCCATGGGGGGATTCGATCCATATTCGAGCAGCAAAGGCTGTGCTGAGCTTGTGATCTCTGCATACCAAAATTCTTTTTACAGGAACCAGACAAATAATGACCAAATAATTTCCCTGGCAAGTGCAAGAGCCGGGAATGTTATAGGGGGCGGCGACTGGGCGGAGGACCGGCTTGTTCCGGATATTATGAAAGCGCTGATTGATCGGCAGGAAACTACCATAAGGAACCCGGGATCCATAAGGCCATGGCAGCATGTTTTGGAGCCGCTTTATGGTTATCTGATGTTAGCAGAAAAGATGTGGGATGATCCGGCTACTTACTCAAGTGGGTGGAATTTCGGTCCTGCGGAAGACGACGCTCGGCCTGTGTCATGGATTGTCGATTATTTAACTACGGCCTGGGGCGGTGGCGACGTAAGAATTGCCGAAAAGGATAACCATCTGCACGAGGCAGTGTACTTGAAATTAGATTGCTCGAAAGCAAGAAACCTGCTGGGTTATAGACCAGTGCTACCTCTGGATACTGCGCTTGATTGGATTTTGGATTGGTATCGCAATTATCAGGATGATAGCGATATGCGTCGTGTAACAGAAAGCCAGTGCTTAAAGTTTATGGATAAAACCAGCTTATGAGGATCACGGAAACTCAGCTTCGAGGTGTTTTTGTTGTTGATTTAGAAAAAGTGCAAGACCACCGCGGTTTTTTTTCGAGGGTATTTTGTGCTAAAGAATTTCAGGAATGTGGTTTATGTGATCGCTACGTACAAGCAAATATTGCGTTCAATAATTTAGCAAACACATTGAGGGGCATGCATTACCAGGCGCCCCCTTTCCAGGAGGTGAAGCTCGTTAGCTGCACAAAAGGCGCAATATTTGACGTTGTGATTGACCTGAGGCCCGAGTCGGAAACTTATAAACAGTGGTTTGGTATCGAGTTAAACGAAGACAACTACAGAATGCTTTATGTGCCGAAGGACTTTGCTCATGGGTACCAGACGTTGACCGATGGAAGTCAGGTGTTTTATCAGGTATCACAATATTACTCTCCCGCATACGAACGTGGCGTGCGATGGGATGATCCTGCATTTGGAGTCGATTGGCCGGCTGCAACAAAGCGCATTATTTCTGCGAAGGACAAGAGCTGGATAAACTTCGAGAGTAATCCCGGCGGGAGGGATCGGTAACTAAAATGGTGATCGTCGACAAAGTCCTGCAACAACGCGAAGACGCTGATAACCCAATTAGAATAGGGTTGATTGGAGCCGGCTTTATGGGTCGTGGAATTGCTCTGCAAATAATAACAGCCGGCGTTGGTATGAAATTGGTAGCGATCTATAATAGATCAGTTAGCGAAGCGGTGCGAGCCTACAACGATGCCGGGATTTCCGACACCAAACATGCAGACACTGTCATTCATCTTGAAGATTGTATAAAAAAGAATCGCTACGTCGTAACCGACGATGTAAATCTACTGTGTGCTGCTGAGTGTATTGATATTCTAGTCGAAGTAACAGGGGAAGTGGAGTTTGGAGCCCACGTAGTATTAGAGTCCATTAAGCATGGCAAGCATATTGTGCTGATGAATTCAGAGCTGGATGCAGCACTCGGCCCTGTTTTAAAGGACTATGCAGACCGTGCCGGAGTTGTATATACAAACTCTGATGGCGATCAACCCGGCGTTATAATGAATCTGTTTCGATTTGTGCAAGGTATTGGATGTCGTCCGGTTCTCGCGGGTAATATTAAGGGGCTTCAGGATCCGTATCGGACGCCAGAGACTCAAAAAGCATACGGTGAAAAATATCATCAAAAATCCAGAATGGTAACTTCGTTTGCCGATGGAACAAAGATTTCCATGGAGATGGCTGTTGTTGCCAACTGTACCGGTTTTAAGGTTGGGAAACGTGGGATGTATGGGCCGTGTTGTAAGCATGTTAATGAAGCGTTAAGTCTTTTCCCTATGGAACAGATGCTGGATGGCGGGCTTGTGGACTATTTGTTAGGGGCCGAACCTGCACCTGGGGTTTTTGTAATTGGATATAATGAACACCCAATTCAGCAGCAATATCTGACATATTACAAAATGGGTGACGGACCATTGTATGTTTTCTATGTGCCGTACCATTTATGTCATTTCGAGGTTCCGCACACGATTGCGCGTGCGGTTTTATTCAATGATGCTACCGCTGCTCCAAGAGGTGGCCCGGTATGTGAAGTGATTACTGCGGCAAAGCGTGATCTAAAAACAGGCGAGGTTCTTGACGGGATAGGTGGTTTTACGTGTTATGGCATGTTGGAAAATGCAGATATCGCGTACTCAGAACAGTTTCTACCCATGAGTTTTTCTAAAGATTGCCGTTTGGCTCGCGATATTAATAGAGACGAGATACTTACGTATGCGGATGTTCTATTGCCGAAAGGACGGTTATGTGATGATTTGCGCAGCGAGCAAGCAGGAAGATATATTGGATAAACTGCAGGGGGAGTTGTGCCATGTCGCATGATCATCATGTAACCATTATTAAGCCGCCAAGTAGTTGGGCACTGATTGACCTGCGCGAGCTAAAACAGTACCAGGATTTGTTTTTCTTCCTCGTATGGAGAGATATAAAAGTACTGTATGCCCAGACAATATTGGGGTTTTCCTGGGCTATTCTGAATCCGCTGATCCAGATTGTCATATTTTCGATAATATTTGGAAAAGTAGCCAAGCTTGAAACAGACGGGATACCTTATATCTTGTTTTCGACTGTGGCTGTCATTCCATGGGCGTACATGTCCGACGCAATGAACCGTTCTAGTCAAAGCCTGGTTAGCGGGCAAAACATGCTTGGTAAAGTTTATTTCCCTCGCATTATCTTTCCTGTGACACCAGTATTGGCGCGAGTGGTCGATTTCTTAATTTCTCTTCTGCTTCTGGTAGCTGTCATGGCATACTACCGAGTCGTGCCCAGCTGGCAAATACTTCTTCTCCCGTTATTTGTTGTTTTAATGATGATAATCCCGTTGGGTATCGGTTTGTGGCTGTCTGCGCTTGCAATACGCTATCGCGACGTGAAATTTGCCATGCCATTTGTAACACGCATGCTGATCTATTCAGCACCCATATTGTATACAGCCTCATCAATCCCCGATGGATATAGGTTCTTGTACTCTTTGAATCCGATTGTCGGCGTTATCGAAGGTTTCAGATCATGTTTGCTGGGGTTGCCTCTTGAGCTGAATTTTATTATCCCGGGTGTCGTATCAGCCATCGTTCTTTTAGTGAGCGGGGCCATGTATTTTAAAAGAATGGAACGGGTATTTGCGGACGTTATATGAATTCTAAAAATATCGCCATCGTCTCCGAGAACGTTAGCAAGGTTTTTCGAATCGGTTTACGGGAAGAAATGCATGATAGTCTGGGTAGTGCTGTCGCCGGGTTTATAAAACGTCCTATCGAGAATTTCAGAAAGTATAGATCCCTGCATAGGTTTGATGATATTGGGGATGCATCGCAACATGAAAATCCTCAACAGGATAACATCATCTGGGCGATTGATAATGTGTCATTTGAAGTGAAGCGTGGGGAGGTCCTGGGAATCATAGGCAGGAATGGAGCCGGGAAATCGACCCTTCTTAAGATATTAACAAGGATTACGCCCCCGACGAGGGGGCGTATAGAAATACACGGGCGTGTATCAAGTTTATTGGAAGTCGGGACCGGTTTTCATCAGGAGTTAACCGGACGTGAAAATGTCTATCTTAATGGCACTATCCTTGGGATGAGAAAAAAGGAAATCGATCGAAAATACGATGAAATTATCGATTTTTCTGGAGTTGAGAAATTTATTGATACACCTGTCAAGCGCTATTCTAGTGGGATGAAAGTGCGACTTGCGTTTGCCGTTGCAGCACATTTGGAACCGGAAATACTTATCGTTGACGAGGTCTTGGCTGTGGGTGATGCCGAGTTTCAAAAAAAATGCTTGATGAAAATGCATGATGTTAGTAAGCATGGTCGCACGGTGCTCTTTGTATCTCATAATATGACTGCAGTAACCAACCTTTGTGACCGTGCAATTCTACTGGAAGGCGGTAGAAAGACATTCGAAGGGACAGCTCATGACGTTGTCAGTTCCTATCTTGTGTCGGGCTCCGGTACCTCTCCGTGCAGAGAGTGGCGGAATATTAAAAATGCTCCTGGAGGAGAAATCGCACGTCTGGTCGCGGTTAGAATCGTCGATAAAGAAGGGGTTGTTACTGATTCCTTTGATATGCGTAGACAAATTGGTATTCAGATGGAATATGAAGTTTTGAAGTCTGGCCGAATTTTGATGCCACATTATCAGTTAATTAACGATCAAGAGATTGCCGTTTTAGAAACCCTCGATCAAGACCCAAACTGGTGTCATCGGGAACGTCCTGTGGGGAGCTACGTTAGTACTGTATGGCTACCCGAAAATTTTCTGGCAGATGGGGTTTTTTATGTCAACTGTAATTTAATCACAAGATCACCCAATACGGTTCAATTTAGTGAAAATCAGGTTGTTACCTTTAATGTGGTCGATACGATGGGGCCTGGTACTGCCCGTGGCGATTGGGCAGGGCCAATGTGTGGTGCCGTGCGGCCATTACTTCAATGGAATACAGAGGTTATAGCGCTTGGAACAGAGGTTGCGTAAGGGTGAAGCGCGTCTTACTTTTGAAATAATCTTGTATCTACTGAATGCAATACGACGCGGCAGGAATGTGCTCGGTACTATCACTAGCGTCAGGACTCGGCGACCATTTGCGGCTTTGACATTCGATGACGGGCCGCATCCGACGTATACTCCTTTGCTGCTTGATATTCTCGACAGACATGATGCAAAGGCGACTTTTTTTCTACTCGGCTCAAGAGCTACGCGATACCCTCGTATCGTTAAGAATATTGCGGAGCGTGGCCACACCGTAGCGAATCATTCCTGGGATCACCCATCGTTACCACACTTGAGCACAGTCAATCAGCTGCGACAGATTATCGATTGCCAGAGAGCACTAAATCCCTGGGGCAGAAAACTCTTTAGGCCACCTTATGGCCACCAGGGGTTTTGGCCGCGGCTGTACGCTGCCGTTTTGGGATATAAGGTCATTGCATGGTCGGTGCATGGCAGGGACTGGTTGAATGATGATTCTATCGAAATATACGGAAAATTGATCAGCAAGGTTCAGGCAGGCAGTATTGTTTTGCTGCATGATTCTCTTGAAACCGTGGCTCATGAAAATTATCTTTCGAGGATACCGACGTTAGAGGCCGTGGATATGCTTTTGGACGCAACTAAGGGAAAAATACACTTCGTTACAGTGCCGGAATTGCTCGATACGGGTAGGATAGTCAAGGAGCGCTGGTATAAGAAAGGGGACGTATCGTGGCTGAATAGCCTTACTAAGCGAGATCGATAGTTCGGTAAAGTCTGTGTAATTCCTGGTTAGTCTTAAAGCGCTACATATTTGTTAGTGAAATGAAACTGAGTGTCATTATACCTTGCTATAACGCTGCAACTACGATTGCCGAACAGCTCGACTCTTTTTCCAGGCAAAAGTGGAATCAATCATGGGAGATAATCGCAGTAGATAATAATTCCACTGATAACACGGTGGATATACTTGAACGATATAGGAAACGATTGCCTAATATACGCATAGTTCGTGCCCCGGAAAAGCAAGGTCAGCCCTATGCCTTAAATAAGGGCGTGCAATCCGCTACAGGCGAAGCGCTGGCCTTTTGTGACGCCGACGATGTTGTTGCGCATGGTTGGGTTGCAGCCATGGGAAATGCACTCTTAAGCCACGATTTTGTTTCGGGTCCATTTGAAGTTGATTTTTTGAATAAGGACGGCTTGGGGAAAAACAGGGTTAACCCGCAACCCACCGGGATCCAGAATTACAAATACCCTCCATTTCTGCCACATGCGGGAAGCGGAAATATGGGTGTAAGAAAATATGTTTTTGATCAGGTGAATGGATTCGACGAGTCTTTACCGATTCTTTTCGACACGGATTTTTGTTGGCGTGTGCAGGGACAGGGTTATAAGTTACATGCAGTTTCGGGGGCGATATTGCATGTCAGGTTCAGGGACACCATTCGTGGTCTGATTAGGCAGGCCAGACGCTATGGTGAATATAATGTTTTCTTATATAAAAGATACAGACCGCTCGGCATGCCTAAATTATCTATAAAAAAAGGTCTTAGGGAGTGGTGGAAATTAATCCTCCAGTCCTGGAAAATCGCGCACAAAGAAACTCGTGGCCGTTGGTTATGGCAACTTAGCTGGCGGCTGGGTAGAGTGTGGGGGTGCATAAAATACCGGATATTAGCGTTATAGCGGAACACAATAGAGTGCAAACATAATAAGTTGATGACTACATTGAGCTATCTCGTCGGTACAGATAGAAAGCTGCTGGAGTACCGCGATCGCGTGTATGAAACAGCCCGGCAGCGCAATCCGGAACGCTGGTCAGGCAAAACAATAAACCGGAATCCGGTGACTGAGGTCTGGCTGAATCCGCCGAAGGAAAATCAGATGGAGAAACTGCAGGATCTCAAAGTTGTATGACTAATAGGCGCGACAACTTCCTTGACAAACACCGCCATTGGAACAAGATAAGTACAAGTGCACAACCGTGAATAGTATCATGCGAGCGAAATATTGTTGATTGGCGCTTTAGCATGCCGATTGCAAAACAGGTCGCATATAGACGGTTGGCATCGACATATTAAAAAAAATCTCCCGTTCTCCCAGTGCGCCTACGAGGAGATCTAAAATGCTTAGAGAACCTGAGAGAAGCAAGCTGATAATCTTTCTCATGACGAAGTATTAGAGCTTTTCAAAAAAAGCCATGTGGGCTTGTTGCCGTCGTATAGCGGTAGTTATGGATACAGTGTGTTGGAAGCGTAAGCGAATGGGTGCCCGGTCATTACTACTTATGTAAGGGCGTTCCCGGAAATAAATTCGGGCGAATCAGGCTGGGTTATACGTGTTCAAAAAGACGATATCAGCGACGCTTTAATGTGGTCGAGTCTTGAAAAAGCTAAAAACATCAGACGCAATAATCGAGCGGCTGTGGCGCACGATCAAGTATGAAGAAGTCTACCTACGGGCCTATGACACGGTGGCCGAGGCAAGGGCCGGTATCGCCAGCTACCTTGGCTTCTACAACACGAGACGGATTCATCAGGCCCTTGCCAGACAAACCCCTGATGAGGTTTACTATCAATCTGCCGGGCCAAGGAAAGCAGCCTGATAACTGACTACCGATGGCTATCACTTATCTTTCCCGATTTGCTGTCCAACTTGGTCAGACCACCTCTGAATAAATTTATCATGGTGGCCATTAATAATTTAGCGGGGCTGATGTGCTAACGAATAAGTATCCTGACGGGAAATGTATCATTATTCTATCGGAGAAATCATCTGGATCGAGTGCTTGCCAGCATCTGCTATCGAAAATAGCAAATATTAACCACATTGTTAGCACTCGGCATAATGAAAATGAGACGTTATACTGGACGAAGGCAGCTTCAGTATTAAATATGCCGCAATTGAATATGGTAGACAGCGAGGTTCCTATCGAGGGCGCTAAAGCAAGAATAGAAATGATTTCCATGTTAAAGGACAATGTTCAGGGTTTCACTGCGCCTGAGGAAGATGAGCAGCTGATATTTGATGGATGGAGGTCGCTTTGTTACGCCTATTCTCCAATATTTCTTGAGAAATCACCGCACCATCTATGTCAATGGTCTGCAATTAAACTGATTGTTGACGCGATAAATATTTTAGGAGATATAGAATTTCTGCTAATTGGATTAGTTAGAAATCCGATGGATACGGTTTATTCGCAATTTATGCGTTGGAAGGCACGGCCGGAGCAAACAGAAAAACAGTGGCTTATTGCCTATCAGAACCTGCAGAAACTGAAAACACTGATCGGCGATCAATTGGTAATTGTTCGCTACGAAGATATGGTGTCGTCACTCGAGTTTCTTAAGCCAGTATTCAACTTCTGTGGTGTGACAATCGATGATGCCGACAGTAAATACTTGCATAAGCAATCGATCCAGAAATGGCGTTCAGATAAGACTTTTGGGTTTGCACTATCCAGTGATGTAATAAGTCTCGCTGGTGAGTACGGGTACTGCCATAGTGAGCTCGCGAATAAAGCTTCTTGGTTATGGCCCGCGACTCGGGAAGTATCGCGGGCCTGTTTTATGATAAAAAAATCATTAAAGAATATTCTGAATACGTAAAATATTAAGAAAAAACGCTGCTCTGAGGCTAATGTGGATTTACTTTCTTTAACTTCTTAACGTTGCCACCTAATTTTTCGCCATCGTCCGCTATCGCTCGGGGGTGATATCCATGTGTTTTTCCATCGAGAGCTTAGGATGACTCCTGGTATTTTATCGTGCGCCACAGTCGCTCGATAAACACATTGTCCATCCAGCGCCCCTTGCCGTCCATACTGATCCGGACTCCAATCGCCTTGAGAACGCCGGTGAACGCTTCGCTGGTGAATTGGCTCCCTTGGTCGGTATTGAAGATCCCGGGCGCTCCGAAGCGCGTCAGGGCGTTTGGCACCATTCGTCATCGGACGAAGCGATCCAAGGGATGCCTGACGCGTGACGGCATGCTGCACATGATGTTCAAATTATCAGAATGTGCGGTGCGTATTCCAGACCAAACCTGCCACCCATTCCAGACGAAAGCTGCCACTGATTC
>JBHHVB010000070.1:0-10388 GCA_046754065.1 Gammaproteobacteria bacterium | reverse complement strand
GGGGCATTTTAGGCCTGTTTTTCTGAGGTTGGGTTTCACCGCTCAAAACGCTCATTTGTTCACATACAAACGTTCACATAATAGGGGTTCTAATGTCCTTTTGTGTCCGCATCTGTCCACATGTGAAAACAATAAAAAAGCCTGCTTTCAGGTCTGAAAACGAGGCTTGTCGTCGAGTGACTCCGGTCAGGCAGGCCTGACCGCTGACGCACTCAGTCGGGCAGGGGACGCGCGGCCAATGGCTTAAAAGGCCACTGCGTTCTCGACGATCTCAAAGAAAAAGTGTGTACTAAGCGTGCTGTGATTTTGTCTACTTCTGTCTAGTTCTGTCATATAAAAATGAAAAGGGCAGCCTCGCACGGATTGGAAAACATGTACTCAAAACATGGGGATTAAATCAATAACCCAGGTAAATTATCACCAACTCTAAATGAAAGAAGTATACCTTAACTTCTCAACCAAAGTGTGCCAAATGTTTTAAAGACTTACACACAATTATTGCCCATAACGTGTGTGTATATGCACTGTGTTTATATTCCTGATTTGGTGGAATATATGCCATTGCATTTATATTCCTTTTACTCTGCATCGCGTTTCGTTTCACTCCAGATGTATATCTATCGTTTTCACTATCAATTATGGTCGGGTTATGAGGTGGACCCCATTGACCGGACACTTTTTTTTAGATATAAGGTGTAGTATCAATTCTGCGGTTTTGTTCATTAAGCAACCAACTTCTCTGTCGGCTGATTGAAGTATACTTCTTCTGGTGTTTGTCTATCAAGGGATTGATGGGTCCGATCTTCGTTGTAGAACTGCATCCATTCCTTGATCCCGGCTCTGGCTTCAGCAACCGTATCATATGCCTTGAGATATACCTCTTCGTACTTTAGGCTCTGCCATAATCTCTCAATAAAGACATTGTCCATCCGGCGACCTTTCCCATCCATACTTCAGCTGAATACTTACGGCGGGTCTTCCTCTTAATCTCACGTACTGTCTTCTCGGCACTTCCTTTTGGGGTCATTATTTATCCTTTCGCTCATCGGCAATTTACCCAAAAGTATCACCTTAGATTTTAAACCAAAACTGTCCAGGTGATTAAAACACTAAACAATGAAGCAAAGACGCAATCCATAAATAGAAATAATTTTAGAGAATTTGTGCTGATTTAATTGTCAATTATCAATTCAACACCGTAAATATTTTCTTTGACAGATTTTACCAAGAACAAATAGATTGATTATCAACTGATGTTATCGTCATTAATCAAGGTGCTTGGTACAAATGAAACCGCCAGCATAGCACCGTAGAAAATCGTCGTCAGTGTAATAAATGTCAAAGGTATGGCGAAGGTGTCTGATAGGGTGATAGGATTCTCGGGATGCATTACTTTCGGTAGGTCGTAAAGGGTAACCAGCATAGTGATTACCGGTAGGGCATAGAGCAGGGGAGTGAAGCGCCAGTGCCGCAAGGCTGACACAACCAATTGTACCAACAGGGTAACCAGAATGATCGTTAACGCCGCCTGATTCACCGGTTCGGACCAACTGATGCCGCCCCAGGCTTTGATAGCGGCGATGCCGCTGAAAAATGTACTGCCTGCCAAAGCGATCAGCGCCAGCCAGCCAAAGTGGACCAAAGCGCCGATCTTAACCAAGGGTTTGAAGCAGGTGATAATCCCCAGTACGGCCACTGTAATCAATCCCAGGGAACCAGCCCAGAGCAAGGCTACATGGAGATAGACATAGCGCATTATCGTTCCCAGGGAGCGCTCCAGCGGCGCCAGCCACAGCACCAGGGCGGTGAGAGTCAGGGTGATAAATAAGGCAATTAATTTGAAGCGCTGTTTATGCTGTAGAATACCGGACTCCCATCGTGCGTAATTAATAATCTGATAACGGAATATAGTCCCGATGCGAGGACTGGTTCCAGTACTGATGAGTAGTACCGGAACCGTGTCTTTCCGGGTATTCCGTGGTTAATAATATTTTTGCACTTCCAAATGACGGAAGCAGTCAACCGTATGATCATTTACCATGCCCGCCGCCTGCATGAAGGCATAGCAGATGGTTGTGCCAACGAATTTGAATCCCCGGCTCTTTAAATCCTTGCTCATGGCATCGGATTCGGCTGTGCTAACTGGGATATCCTTTGTCGTTTTCCAATTATTGACCAAGGGTTTGCCTTCGGTAAATTGCCAGATATACTTGTCAAAACTGCCGAATTCACGCTGGGTTTCCAGAAACAGGCGGGCATTTGCAATGGTGGCATTGATTTTCAGTTTATTGCGGATGATTCCGGCGTCCGCCAGCAATCTGGTAATCTTGGTATAATTATAATTCACGATGACCTCCGGCTGGAAATTATCCAGTGCCTGGCTGAAATTCTCGCGTTTGTTCAAGATCGTAGACCAGCTAAGTCCGGCCTGGAACGCATCTAGTACCAGGAACTCAAACAGCTTGCGGTTGTCATGGACCGGCACGCCCCATTCCTGGTCATGGTATTGAATCATTAACTCATTCCCCCCCGGCCACTGACAGCGTGTTTTCATTTTTCTACCTTTGATAATTGCGTAATTTTACGGTGATTATGTCCGTCAGACCAGCCCTAACAGAAATCTAACATTGTTATGGTAATTTTATTTCACTATGAAAATGATTAAAAACCGAACTGCCAATATTCTGGTGATCGATGACGAACGGGATATCCTTGAATTGGTGGACTACAATCTGAGGTCTGCCGGATACCGGGTTCGCCTAGCTGAAAATGCTGAGGATGGACTGGAGAAAATTCGCCATAAACTGCCGGATCTGCTGGTACTCGATTTGATGCTGCCGGGGTTGAGTGGTCTTGATCTGTGCCGCACACTGAAAAGCGATCGTGACACCGGTGATATGCCAATCGTAATGCTGACCGCCCGCGGTGATGAGTTCGACATCGTCACCGGACTGGAACTTGGAGCTGATGATTATATTACCAAGCCTTTCAGTCCCAAAGTGTTGCTAACCCGGATTGCCGCCGTGTTGCGCCGGGCGGAAGAATCCGACAGCTCCAATCAGTCAAAAGCGGTACATTACCATAATATCTACTTGCATCCCGGGCGGCGCGAAGTAAAGGTGGATAACCAGGAAATAGAACTGACCTACACCGAATTTGAAATATTGAATCTTTTGATCAATCATCCCGGTTGGGTTTTTACCCGTAACCAGATTGTTGATAAGGTTCGGGGTGATAATTACCCTGTTACTGAGAGATCCGTTGACTTTCAATTCGTTGGATTGCGGAAGAAACTGGGGGATGCCGGTAAATTTATTCAAACCGTTCGTGGTGTTGGATACCGAATGATTGAAATATGAGATCTCCCCGCCTGTTATATCGATTGCTGCCATCATATCTGGCGATTGTAATTCTGGTCAGTGTGATACTGCTGTGGTTTGCCATGCGGGGGGTGGATGATTTCAACCGTGAACAGACCAGTACCCGATTATTGTCAATTACCAAGCTGGTTCGGGAAGTGCTGATCCAGGAAGATCTTGATAGTATCGATTATGAGCAATTCTGTTATGAACAGGGAAATCGTTCTGCTGCCAGGATTACGATTATTGATCACAATGGTGTGGTGCTGGGCGATACCGATAAAATTGCTGCACAGATGGAAATGCATGATGACCGTCCTGAATTTGTAAAGGCTCTGACAGGTGAACCCGGTCAATCGGTACGCTACAGCCAGACGTTGCTCCGTGATATGATGTACGTAGCGATCCCGGTTATCGATAATGATCAGGTCAAGATGGTTGTACGGTCAGCAATACCACTGCAGACCATGCAGGAAGCGATCAATCCCCTGATGAGCCGTCTGGTACTGGTTGCTTTGGGTGCACTGGTCATTTCGATGATAATCAGCTTGTTTGTAGCCCGCCGATTGACCAAGCCGATTGAGGAAATACGCCAGCGGGCCGAAATGATTGCCAGTGGTGATTTTGAGGAAAGCATTGCCCATTACCGAATCATGGAAATCGACAGCCTGGCTGACTCAATGAATCGTATGGCCCGGGAATTACAGCAGCGGGTGGCCACGGTTACCAATCAGCATAATGAACAGCAGGCCATCTTTGCCAGTATGATTGAAGGTGTTATTGCAATCCATGCAGACCAGAAAATTATCCGAATCAACCGCGCTGCAGCAGCTCTGTTTTCCATAGAGCCGGCTGATGCAATTGGCCAATTGGTGGGTGAGGTGTTTCGTCATTCAGAATTGCAGGATTTCATCAGTGAATTACTGGAGGATAAAGAACCGGCTGAATCAGATATTCGTCTCGTAGGTCTGGATGAGCGGTTTATTAGAGTCAGTGGTGCTCCGCTTAACAACCGCGAAGGAGATTGCATCGGTGTAGTGGTAGTCTTGAATGACATTTCCCGGCTGATAAAACTGGAGAACCTGCGGCAGGAATTCGTAGGCAACGTAGCCCATGAATTGAAAACACCGTTAACTTCAATCAAGGGTTTTGTGGAAACCCTGCAGGGAGGTGCCTTGAATGATCCGGAAGAGGCGGCCCGTTTTCTCGAAATCATCGGTCGGCAGGCCAACCGGCTCAATGCGGTCCTTGATGATTTAATGCGCCTGTCGAAGATCGAGCGGCAGCGCGAACACAGCGAGATCCACCTGGAAAAAGCCAAATTGGAGGACATCCTGCAAAATTCGCTAAATGATTGCCAGGAAGCCGCCGATAAGAGTTCAATTTCACTTGAGCTGGATTCAAATGATGATATCTACGTAAATGCCGATCGCATCCTGCTGCGCCAGGCTATTACCAACCTGATCGATAATGCCGTCAAATACAGTGATCCTGATAAGCTGGTTAAGATAGTTGCCCGGGAAGCCGGTGATAATGCGGAAATTATCGTCATTGATCAGGGAATTGGTATTGCCGATGAACATCTGCCACGCCTGTTTGAGCGCTTTTACCGGGTCGATGAAGGCCGTAGCCGCCAAGCCGGCGGTACCGGTCTCGGTTTAGCAATTGTTAAGCATATCGTTTTGGCTCATAATGGACATATCTCGGTCACCAGCGAGGTGGATCAGGGCAGTGAATTCCAGATTATATTGCCGCTAGATTTGAATTAATAAATTGCGTTACTGGTCATCCGGCCAGTAGCCCCTACAAATATTCTCATTGCATTCTAACAAAATCCTAACATGTGATATCTATGTTCAAAGAGAATAATTAAAGGTGTATAATGAATTACATGACAAAATTAGTTCTTTTGAGCATCGTGATAATGAGCGTTACTCTTGCTACAGACGATAACTGGAGTGGTGTCGTATTCTACGAATATTCAATTTCCGGTGATAATGAGGATACGGGTGAATTTGAGGTTAATCGCACCTACCTGACATACAGCCGGAAACTGGCTGATAATCTCAAGATTAAAGTCCAGACCGATGTTGGGAGGCAGAAAAATGATCCTTCGAACCCCCATTTATTTTTGTATTTGAAAAATGCCCGCCTGGATTGGAAGACCGAATTCGGTACCATCATCATGGGGCTGCAGGGGATGAATATGTTCGCCGTTCAGGAGAAGAACTGGGGCTATCGCTACATTGAGAAGTCAACCATGGATCGTAACAAATGGTCCAGTTCAGCCGATATGGGCCTGGGTTATGCCACTGAATTTGGCAGCAGTCTCTCATTGAACGCTATGATCACCAACGGTAGCGGATATAAAAAGCCGGAAAATGATCCCTATAAAAAAATATCATTTCAGGTATTAGCCGGGGAGAAAAAATTATCTGGTGAATCAGCCTTCAACTTCGGCGGTGTATTCTCGTATGAGCCCTATGATGTCGATTCCGTAACCGTTGGCTCCACGCTGATCGCCGGTGGTTTCGGTGGCTGGAAGCAGGGAATGCTTAAGGTTGGTGGTGAATACAACCTTCTGATTGACTCCGATGCTTCAGCAAACGAGTCGCTGATTTCAGCTTATGGCACTGCCAAGATTGTAGATAAACTGTCAGTATTCGGTCGGATGGACATCCTGAATGATGGTAGTGAAACTGAAAATTACATGATCGCTGGCGTCCGTTTGAAGCCGGTATCCGGGCTGGATATTGCTCCCAATGTGCGGTTTGCCAATGATGATTCATCCGCTCTCTTGGCAGTCAATTTTCAGTTCAAATTCTAGGCGATCTAACATTAACCTAATACTGTTGGTTTAATATCAGACTAAGAAAGGAAGTGTTTATGAAAAAGATATTATCACTTAGTTTAGCCGCAGCAATTCTGCTGCTGGCTGGTTGCAGTAAGAAAGATAGAGGGAAATCCGCAAACTATCTGACCATTAAAGGTTCAGATACCATGGTTCACCTAGCCAGTAACTGGGCCGAGGATTACATGAACCAGCATCCCGATGTTAACATCTCCGTGACCGGTGGCGGATCAGGAACCGGAATTGCCGCTTTGATAAATGGTACTACCGATATTTGTATCGCATCACGCAGCATCAAGGATAAGGAAATCAAATTGGTGGCTAAAAATGGTATAGAACCCAAGGAGTATACCGTAGCTCGGGATGGAATCACCGTGGTGGTGAGTCCGGAAAACCCGGTCAGTGAACTGACCATCGATCAGATCGGCCGTATTTACCGCGGATCATACACCAACTGGAATGCCGTTGGTGGTCCGGATCAGGATATCGTGGTTCTGTCACGTGAGTCCAGCTCCGGTACCTATGTATTCTTTCAGAAAAGAGTGCTGAACAAACAGGATTACTCCAAGGATGCCATGCTGATGCCATCCAATTCAGCCATTATACAGACCGTATCACAGGATAAATGGGCCATCGGATATGTGGGTCTGGGTTATGCCTTCGAAGCCGCCGACCGGATCAAGATGCTCACCGTCCGTGATGGTGAAAATGGAAAACCGGTCACTCCTTCGGTTGAATCGGTGAAAACCGGCGATTATGCCATCGCCCGCCCGCTGCACTTCTACACCAATGGCGAACCAACCGGTGTTATCAAAACCTTCATCGATTTCTGTCTGTCTGCTGAAGGACAGAAAATCGTGTTAGAAACAGGGTACGTACCTGTCGACTGATAGTATTCATGGGGATTAAACTCCGGGAAAAAATAATCGAACGTATGCTGGTGGGCGCCGCGTCCACCAGCATATTGATTGTTATTCTTATCTTTCTGTTCCTGGGGAAAGAAGCTGTCCCTTTTATCAGCGAACCTGGACTGAGTGCGCTGTGGAAGACGCGTTGGGTTCCCGTTTCATTTATTGCCGAAACCTATGGGATCATTCCCCTGATCATTGGTTCGGTTCTGGTAACCCTGATCGCCACCGTTTTTATGATACCATTTGGCGTTTTGGGAGCCATCTATGTGGCCGAGATTGCCACCCCCAAAGAAAACGAATTCTTAAAACCATTCATTGAGATCCTGGCGGGAATTCCATCGGTGGTAATTGGATTCTTCGGCCTGGTCGTTCTCAGCCCGATTATCAAGAATATCTTTGGGCTGAACACCGGTCTGACGGCCTTTGCCGGAGCACTGTTATTGGCATTGATGGCTATTCCCACCGTTATCTCCATCTCGGAAGACGCTATTCACTCGGTACCGCAGAATTACAAGGAAGCGTCATTAGCCCTGGGGGCCAACCGGCTCCAGACCATCTGGCGGGTGATCGTACCGGCGGCTTTACCGGGGATTATTGCTTCAATCATGCTGGGCATGGGGCGCGTCATCGGCGAGACTATGGTGGTTCTGATGGTGACTGGCAATGCGGCCAAGATAACTCTGAATCCCTTCGACTCGGTACGAACCATGACGGCCACCATCGCGGCTGAAATGGGTGAGGTAGCATTCGGCAGTGCCCATTATCAGGCTCTGTTCTGGGTGGGACTGGCATTGCTGCTAATCACCTTTATATTGAATATGGTGGCTCGTAAAGTATTAAAGAAATACCAGATGCGATGAGTAAGACTGGTGAACAGATAATATATTGGCTGATCAGGATCGTCAGTTACACGATTGTTCTGGCCATTGGTTACATAATCTTGGATATAATAATCAAGGGTCTGCCAACCTTGAGCATGGAATTCATTTTTGGTTATCCGCGCAAAAGTGGGGCAGAGGGTGGAATATTTCCCGCTATTGTTGGTTCAATTTATCTGGTGGGTTTGGCTATCCTGATCGCCCTGCCGTTGGGAATGGCCAGTGCAATTTACCTGACCGAATACGCCCGTCAGGGACGGTTTACCCGCACCGTCCGTCTGGCGATTGTTACCCTGGCCGGAGTGCCATCAATTGTTTTTGGCCTGTTTGGTCTGGGCTTGTTCGTGTTATTTCTCAATTTCGGTGCGTCGATCCTGGCTGGTGGACTCACATTGGCTTTGATGATTTTACCCACCATAATCGTTTCCAGCGAGGAGGCTCTCCAGGCAGTTCCCAGTGCTTTTCGTGAGGGATCGTTGGCCCTGGGAGCCACCAAGTGGCAGACGATCTACAAGAATGTTTTACCTTATGCGGTTCCCGGTATGTTTACTGGGTCGATCCTGGGAATTGGCCGGGCGGCCGGTGAAACAGCACCGATCCTGTTGACGGTTGCCGCTTTCTTCCTGCCAAGAATGCCGCAATCAATTTTTGACCAGGTAATGGCGCTGCCATATCATTTATATGTTTTGGCCACCCAGCACCCGGAGGCTTCGAAAGTATTACCAATGCAATACGGTACAGCCCTGGTATTGCTGCTGCTGGTGTTAACCTTCAATATCTCAGCCATTGTCCTGCGTAGTTTTTTCCGAAAGAAATACCGATGGTAGAAAATAATAATACTAAAATTGTCGTCGAACAGGTTGACTTTTATTACGATAAGGCCCAAGCCCTGTTTGACATTAATCTGAATATCCCCGAAAAAGAGGTCACAGCCCTGATCGGACCGTCCGGTTGTGGGAAATCAACATTTTTACGCATGTTGAACCGCATGAATGATATTATTCCGCTAACCCACCACAAGGGCCGGATTTATATCGATGGGCAGGAAATCTACAGTGCCGATACCGATGTGGTTGAGCTGCGGAAGCAGGTGGGAATGGTTTTCCAGAAATCGAATCCGTTTCCAAAATCAGTTTATGACAATATTGCCTATGGTCCCCGGATCCATGGCACCACCGATCGCAAGGAGTTGGATGAGATTGTATTCAACAGTCTCAATGGATCTGCCCTGTGGGATGAGGTAAAGGACCGGCTGGATGAAAGCGCCATTGGATTGTCAGGAGGACAGCAGCAGCGTCTGTGTATTGCCCGTGCCCTGGCAGTAGAACCGGATATTATTCTGATGGATGAACCGGCATCCGCGCTGGACCCGAAATCCACGGCCCGGATCGAAAACCTGATCGGTGAGTTGCGTAAAAATTACACGATTGTCATCGTAACCCACAATATGCAGCAGGCAGCCAGGGTTTCAGATAAAACCGCTTTCTTTTATGAAGGAAATCTGATAGAATTCGGTGAGACAAAGCAGATATTTACCCATCCGGATAAACAACAGACCGAGGATTATATTACCGGTCGATTTGGTTAAGGATAATGTTATGAATACCCATTTATTTCGGGAAATCGAATCAATCAAGCGCAAAATTCTGTCGATCAGCGCAATCGTAGAGGAGAACGTAAGTAAATCGGTTATGGCACTGATCGAACGCAATACGAATTATGCGGACGAGATTATTAAAAGTGACGAAAAAGTTGACCAGATGGAAGTTGCCCTGGAAGAAGAATGCCTGAAAGTACTGGCTTTATATCAACCGGTTGCAATCGATTTGCGGTTCATCGTCTCAGTGCTCAAGATCAATAACGATCTGGAGCGAATCGGTGACTTAGCAGTTAATATTGCCAAACAGGCCCATCGGATGGCCAGCCTAACACCGGTAACAATACCCGATGGCATTAATCTGATGGTCACAAATGTTCAATTGATGCTGAAGATCAGCCTGGATGCCTTGATCAAAATGGACCCGGAACTGGCTGTAGACGTTTGTGAAAGGGACCAGGAGGTTGATGATCTCCACAAAAAGACATTTAGTTATGTTGAGCAACAAATCAAAGAAAACCCGGATCAGACCAGTGAGATGATTCACCTGGTTGGTATATCCCGCTATCTGGAGCGGATCGCCGATCATGCCACTAATATTGCCGAAGACGTGATTTATATGGTTGAAGGGGAGATCAGCCGCCATTCAACCTGAATAATCTTTAGGGGGTATTGTGAGTTGTGTCACCATCCTGAATAGTGATTAAGTTGGAAATTCATCGTGTTTATGGGAGCTGTATCACATAATTTGCTGAGCCAGATATCGTTGGGCAACCATTAAAGGTATTTATG
>JBHHVB010000069.1:0-11096 GCA_046754065.1 Gammaproteobacteria bacterium | reverse complement strand
TCAGGTATTTTTCGGGATTAAACCATCCGTTGCACTAGCAACTTGAATCCGCGAATAAATAATATGCTCGTTAGACATACTATTTATCGGGTGCCGTTAATCGGCTTTTTAACTCATCAATAATTGTCGCTAACGGTAATTGCTGCATATCAGCAGACTTGCGTTGTTTGTATTCTATCGTCCCCTTATCCAGGCCACGTTCACCCAGCACCAGGCGATGAGGAATACCTATCAGATCATTATTCGCAAACATGACACCGGCACGCTCTTTCCTGTCATCAAGGATGACATCTATACCTGCATCAAGCATCTCTTCGTAAAGCTTTTCAACGGCTTCCCGGAGCCGCTGCGATTTGTGCATATTCAAGGGCAATAGCGCTACCTGGAATGGTGCGATTGAATCTGGCCAAATAATGCCGTTTTCATCATGATTTTGTTCGATAGCAGATGCTACGATACGAGAAACACCGATACCATAGCAGCCCATCGTCATAACGATGTTTTTGCCTTCTTCATCCAGGCACGTGGCATTCAATGCATGGCTGTATTTTTGACCGAGCTGGAAAATATGACCCACTTCAATACCCCGTTTTATAACAAGCGTGCCGCTGCCATCCGGACTGACATCCCCATCCACAACATTACGAATATCCGCTGCCGTTGCAGTTGGAAGGTCTCTTTCCCAGTTGACACCAATCAGGTGTTTGCCATCCTCATTGGCGCCACATACAAAGTCTGCAAGCTGCAGGGCGCTATGATCAGCAATGACGGGAATATCTTTCAAGCCAACCGGGCCCAGTGAGCCGACGTTGCATCCGGCTGCATTCAGAATTTGATCATTTGTTGCAAATTGCAGAGGAGAGGCTACACCTTCAAGTTTCTCCGCCTTGACGGCATTGAGTTCATGATCACCACGCAACACGAGCGCGACAACATCATCGGTTTCGCCCTGGACTATCAGGGTTTTAATACATTGTTCCGGTTTAACATTTAAAAACCCGGTTATCTCCTCAATGGTATGCTGGCCAGGTGTGTCGACAACGGTCATTTGCTGCTGAGGAGATACTGATTCAGCCGTGTTTGCCAGCGCGGGCGCCAATTCAACATTGGCTGCATAATCACTATCAGTAGAAAAAGCGATCGCATCTTCACCTGAATCCGCAAGCACATGGAATTCATGTGACGCGTTTCCACCAATTGAACCCGTGTCCGCTTCCACAGCCCGGAACTCAAGTCCCATGCGCCGAAAAATATTTGAGTAAGTTTTATACATCAAATCATAGGTATCCTGTAAAGATGCCTGGTCGGAATGAAACGAATAGGCATCCTTCATCAGAAATTCCCGTGCCCGCATTACGCCAAAACGGGGACGAATTTCATCACGGAATTTTGTCTGTATTTGATAAAAATTGACTGGTAATTGTTTATAGCTACGAATCTCGCGTCTCGCGAGGTCTGTAATGATTTCCTCGTGGGTTGGCCCAAAGCAGAACTCACGTTCATGACGATCATTCAATCGTAGTAGTTCCGGGCCGTATTGCTCCCATCTGCCGGATTCCTGCCATAATTCTGCAGGCTGTACAGCGGGCATGAGTAGTTCCTGAGCGCCTGCCCGATTCATTTCCTCCCGGACGATGTTCTCAACCTTGCGTAATACCCTCAGTCCCATAGGCATCCAGGTATAGAGACCAGCCGCCAGTTTGCGAATCATGCCCGCTCTTAGCATTAGCTGATGACTGACGACCTCAGCATCAGACGGGGTTTCCTTGAGTGTTGCCAGAAGAAAATTTGATGTGCGCATGGTATGTTTTATTGTTTAACCCAGTTACTAAAATAACCAACTATCATAATCGTAATTGGCATACTTGAACAGGGTGTTGTGTGATTAGACTGATGTTTCTGCTCAATTAAAGGATTCGGATTAATTCGTTATGCCGGTGAAAGCGGAAACCCAGAAATCTCAAAAACATGGAGTCCCACTTTAGCGAGGATGACATTGATACAATTAATCAGAAGCTCCCTTATCATCGAACCGCATCGAAAGATCAATCGCCTTGATATCCTTGGTCAGCGAGCCGACAGAAATAAAATCGACGCCTGTTTCTGCAATCGCTCTAACGGTTTCAAGGGAGACACCACCCGATGCCTCCAGTTTCGCGCAACCCGCGTTAAGTGTTACTGCCGCACTCATGTCAGGTAGAGTAAAGTTATCGAGCATGATGATGTCTGCAATGGCATCTATGGCCTGTTGTAATTCTTCAAGATTTTCCACTTCAACCTCAACGGGGTAATCGTTTGACAACAATTTTGCCTGTTTGACAGCTTGTCCGATAGATCCACAGGCAAGAATATGGTTTTCCTTGATCAGGATGCCGTCATAAAGTCCAATGCGATGATTTGTGCAGCCGCCAATTCTGGTGGCATATTTCTGCGCCTGCCGTAATCCCGGGACCGTTTTGCGAGTATCGAGAATTGTTGCCGGTAAATCCTCGACCAACTTGACATAGCTGGCTGCAGCGGTGGCTGTTGCAGACAGGGTCTGGAGAAAGTTTAATGCGGTTCTTTCCCCGGTCAGGATAGAACGTGAGGGGCCCGTTATCGTGCAGAGCGTCTGGTCATTGCTCACTACGTCGCCATCCTTGACCTTCCAATTTACCTGTACCTGATCATCCAGTTGTGCAAATACCCGATTGAACCATAGAGTGCCGCAGATGGTTGCTCGTTCCCTGACGATAACCTTAGCCTGAGACTGACTCGACTCAGGTATCAATGAAGCAGTGAGATCACCTGAGCCGATGTCTTCCTCAAGTGTCTGAGTGACCATTTTATCGATGTAATCAATTTGCATTTGATTGAATCATTTTCTTAATAAATTTGTGAATTTCCATGACCAGCAATAATACCAGTGCCAGACACAACAATTGAACCCAATGTGTCAACGATATCGGCTGGATATGCAGGATATTGTTCAGACCAGGTATATACATGGTACCTATATGAATGAGTTGTGCGCCAAGTGTGCCAAACAAAAGCACGGGATTGCGTAAAGGGTTATGGTCAAAAGCCGACCTTGTTTCAGATCGACAGTTAAACACATGCACATTTTCAAACAACACCATGAGTAATAGTGTGCTGTTTCTGGCCTCATCAACCGGGAGTCCTTGTTTAAGCAGCCATGCAAACATTAAAAACGCAATAATGCCTACTGTGGCGGCGGAGAGTATTACCCTTTCAATCATGATACGGTTGAAAATCGGCTCATCAGGGTGGCGTGGGGGATGTTGCATCTCATGTCCTTCTTTTGGTTCGAAGGCCAGCGCAACATGCTGAATACCATTGGTGACCAGATTTAGCCATAGTAACTGAACTGCTAGTAACGGTAGAGGTAATCCCGATAATAATGCAAGCAAGAAGAGTACGACCTCAGCCGCGCCGGTGGAGATCAACAAAAATATGACCTTTCGAATATTATTGTAGGTTATCCGACCTTCTTCTATGCCCGATACAATGGATGAAAAATTATCATCAGTAATAATGATGTCTGCATTTTCACGCGCAATATCGGTACCGTTTTTACCCATCGCAACGCCAACATGAGCTGCGCGTAACGCAGGCGCATCGTTTGCTCCATCACCAGTCACCGCAACAAAGTGACCTTGCTTGATCAGGGAATGGACAAGGTGGAGTTTTTGCTGTGGCTCGAGTCGGGCAAACACGCGGTAGTTGACCGATATTTGGTCGACCAATACACCATCCGTCGCTTCAGCCTCGCTAAGCTGTGGTCCAGTAATAACACTTGTCATATCGTCTGCAATTTCAAGTTCTTTGGCGATGGTCAGGGCTGTCGTGGGATGGTCTCCGGTTAGCATGGCGGTCTGGATACCAGCCTGTTTGCATGCCTGGATAGACTGTTTCGCCTCGCTTCGCACGGGGTCGATCATTCCAATAAGCCCTAGTAACTTGAGGTCTCGCAGATGAGTGTTGGCGAACGCATTTTCGTTATTGATATTTATTTCCCCGGCAGCGAGGGCCAAAACTCTGTAACCTTCTGCTGCGAGTGGGTGGGCCAGTGCTTCTATATAATTTGTGTCAATACTATCTGTACCCGACGATGTATTGACCATTGTGCACATGGGTAATACTTCTTCAAGGGCGCCTTTGACATAGGCAATATATTGTTCTCCATTCTTGTGCAGGCTAGCGGCAAATTTGTATTTTGACTCAAAAGGAATTTCTGCGATTTTGGGTAGTGTATTCTGTCGATCCAGTTGGGAAATACCAGCTTTATGGGCCATCACGAGCAATGCTACATCCACTGTATCTCCATGATGAGTCCAGCTACCATTTCGATGTCCCAAAAATCCCTCATTGCAAAGCACTGCTGCTTCCGCTAGTGGGTGGAGCAAGGTACGTAACTGATTTCCCACCATTTTATTCTGAAAAATAAATTCACCCTCTGGAACTGCGCCTTGACCAGTCACTTCCACGCTCAAACCATCGGGAAAGACAATTTTTCTTGCCGTGAGTTCGTTGACGGTTAAGGTGCCCGTTTTATCCGACGCGACATACGTGCAAGAGCCCAGTGATTCAACTGCAACAAGACGACGTACGATGACCTTTCGTTTTGACATTCGGTTTATTCCAATGGCTAATGCCACAGTCATTGCAACGGGAAGTCCTTCCGGAATGGCCGATACAGCCAGTGCAACGGCGAGAAAAAAAACTTCTCTTAGCGGATTCCCCTGCATTAATGCAATGATTGTGAGGACTAGCACGTTGATGCCCACGGCAATGGCAATCCAGAACACAAACCGCTCCATCCTCGCAAGCAAAGGCGCGTTTGATTTTTCCTCGCTCATCAGGGTGCTCGCCAGCAAGCCAATTTCGGTGGCCAGTCCAGTGGCAACTACCACACCTTTGGCCCGTCCTAACGTGACATGGGTCCCAGCGAAGGCCATGTTATTCCGGTCTCCCAGCGCAATCTCTTTATTGGGGATGATAGTGCATTCTTTTAATGCAGGCAGTGATTCTCCGGTTAGTAAAGATTCATCTATTTCAAGTCTTTGCTGATTCAGCAAGCGCATGTCGGCGGGTATCTTGCAACCAGATTCCAGTAGTACAATATCACCGGGTACGATTTCTGAAGACTCAACTTCGTAGGCATCGCCACTTCGTAAAACGCGTACCTGGGTAGACACCATCTCCTGGAGTGCTTCGGCATTTCGTTGGGCCGAATATTCCTGAATCATTCCGATAATCGCGTTGATCAATAAGACAGCAGATATAAACAGCGCGTCCGTCCATTCATTGATGACTGCTGAAACGATTGCTGCAATCAGTAAAATATAGATAAGTGGATTGACGAACTGGCGGAAAAATATAGTCGTTAATCCCGGTGGTCTGGGACGGGGAATGATATTGTCCCCAAAGTGTTTTCTTCTGGTTTCTGCCTCATGGTGGGTCAGACCAATGGCAGAAGACTCAAGAATCTCAAGAACCTGCTCACCATCGATCGCATGGGGGTGTGGAATTGCCGGAACATAAGGAGAATTGCTGCTATTCATCTTGATTCCCAATAATCGGCATGCCGTATTGATTGATCACGTGAATGAAAATCCTGAATTGCCTAAGCACGTAATATTCATATTACCCGATTTTCCTCCAATACCATTAGGGGAAAATGAACTATGACAATGTCTGTTGATTATTGTTATATTAACAAAATATGGAACGACCCGTTCGTAATTTTTCCAATTGTTCACGTGTGTAATAACGTATGTGCTTGTAGCGATCGACTCGTCATAGCATTTGGTCTGCAGGAGAAAAATTTTGTGAAAAACTGGTTGTTCGATATTTTGGGTTATTTATACGCGAGTATGCGTGACCTCCTGCCCATTGTTGTTGTCATTGCCGTTTTTCAGATATTTATCTTGCAACAGCCCATCCCGGATCTCGGTAATTTGGTTGCAGGTAGCATTATGGTTCTCTTCGGGCTTGCCTTTTTTGTACGGGGCCTTGAGATGGGGCTGTTTCCTGTTGGAGAGGCTATGGCAAAGGCGTTCGCGCGTAAGGGAAGCATCTTGTGGTTAGCCGCATTTGCGTTCGCGTTAGGATTTGGTACGACAATCGCCGAACCGGCATTGATCGCTATATCGAGAAAAGCAGCAGAGGCTGCCGCAGATGGAGGGGTTGTCGTCGCCACCAATGAGGCGATGGATAGTTACGCTCTGGGATTGCGAATAACGGTGGGATTGTCAGTCGGATTTGCGATTGTGTTAGGGGTTATCCGTATCATAAAAGGATGGCCTGTACAGTATTTGATTATTGGTGGTTACCTCGCTGTGGTCGTTTTAACAATGTTTGCCCCGAAGGAGATTATTGGAATTGCCTATGATTCTGGTGGCGTAACTACCTCTACGATAACCGTTCCATTGTTGACCGCATTAGGCGTGGGACTGGCATCCAGTATCAAGGGAAGAAATCCGATGATAGATGGATTTGGCCTCATTGCCTTTGCTTCACTGATGCCCATTGTGTTCACAATGGTGTTTGGCATGATCAGGTAATTAAAACACTATGGAGATGCTCAACGGGTTTATCGGGACCTTCGTTGCAACACTGAGAGATGTTGTTCCCATCGCGCTTGTCATCCTGTTTTTTCAGATTGTCGTCATACGAAAACCGTTTCCAAATCTAAGAAAAATTTGTGTCGGTTTTTTCTATGGAATGGTCGGCCTGGTGCTGTTTCTCGAGGGTTTGGAGATGTCCTTGTTTCCGCTAGGAAAACTGATGGCATTGCAGTTAACAGATCCCACCTTTATCAAGGGCACGGTGAATGAAGCAGCCGGGGTGCTTGGCTGGAAAGATTACAAGTGGGTTTACCTCTTCGCAGCTGCTGTCGGATTCTCGACAACACTGGCCGAGCCCGCGTTGATTGCGGTGGCTATCGAAGCTAGGAAGGTTTCGGGTGGCGTTGTCAGTGTTTGGGGGTTGCGTATAGCGGTGGCGGTGGGTGTTGCAATCGGTGTAGCGTTGGGCACTTTTCGAATAGTCACAGGCACACCACTATATTATTACATCATTGCCGGATATATCATCGTCGTTATCCAAACCATTTATGCACCGAAGGTAATTATCCCGTTGGCATACGATTCGGGTGGGGTAACAACGTCAACGGTCACTGTTCCCCTGGTTGCTGCGTTGGGATTGGGGCTCGCAAGTACCGTGCCCGGGAGAAGCACCTTGATAGATGGATTTGGATTGATCGCATTCGCAAGCCTTTTTCCGATAATAACAGTGATGGGCTATGCCCAACTGAGCATATTGGGGGGAAAAACAGTCTCGAAAAAGGAGGAATTGGGTAAATGACAGATATTAGTTTAACCAGGACTGACCAATGGTCAAAGAGGTGAAATATGCACTTTAAATTGATTATAGCCTTTGTAGAGGATAGCAAGACCAATAAGGCATTGAATGCCGCTCGTAAAGCGGGTGCAACCGGCGCAACGGTGATTAACTCGGCCCGTGGAGAGGGAATAGAGCAGAGCAAGACCTTTTTTGGTTTAAGTCTCGAAATATCCAGAGATGTGTTGTTATTTCTCGTCGAGGAACATTTGAGTAGGGCAATTCTGGAAAAGATTGCCGATGTGGGAGAGTTCGATACAGGACCGGGAACGGGTATCGCTTTCCAGATTGATGTAGAAGATGCAGTAGGTTTGGCCCATCAGGTGGAGCGTTTGACGGAAGTTGTGGAGGAAAAGTTATGAGTGAAAAAAAGCTTATTCGCGTGAGCGACGTGATGAAAGAGAAGTTTGATATGGTCGACGGTATGACGACCGTTGCAGAAGCATTAGGCAAAATGAAGTATGTCGAAACCAAATGTCTCATTGTCGACAAGCGTGATGAGAATGACGAATTTGGTATGGTATTGATTGCAGATATAGCCCGTGAGGTGCTGGCGCGAGACAGGGCGCCAGACCGGGTAAATGTTTACGAAATTATGTCGAAGCCAGTTATTACGACGGAACCTGATATGGATATCAGGTATTGTTCAAGGTTATTTGCCCGATTCAATTTGTCCCGTGCACCGGTTGTTGAGGATAAACGCGTTATAGGAATCGTTAGCCTGACGGATATGGTGTTAAACGGATTGTGTCAAGGCATAAACCGAAAGGGTGAATGACGTTCAACCAATCACGTTTTCACGGCGTTGCGCGTCAATAAGCGCTTCCGTTGTTAGATCAATTTTTGTCCTGAACCTGGATTTAACAGTTAAACGCCAGGCTGGTCTTTGCGACAAAAAATCAAACCTTATCTTGTACTTTTCGGCCTTGAAAAAACTCATATAAAGCCCCAGATAAAAGTTAAAGACAGAATCCCGGCTTGGGATTTGCGTATTAGGTGTTATTGTTATCGAGGATATTCCGATGCGAATGGACAAATTAACAAGTAAATTTCAGATGGCGCTGGGCGACGCACAGAGTATGGCTGTGGGACGTGACCACCAGTTTATTGAACCCGTTCACCTGATGGTTGCGTTACTGGACCAGCAGGGGGGTACCGTCAGGCATCTGTTAAATCAGGCAGGTGTTGACGTTAATAACCTACGCTCGCAGCTTGGCGATGCGCTCGATAAATTACCGAGCGTTCAAAATATGGGAGGGGATGTCCATGTGTCGAACGATCTTGGTCGATTACTGAACCTTTCTGACAAGTTGGCACAAAAGCGTAAAGACCAATATATCTCGAGTGAATTGTTTGTGTTAGCGGCGCTGGAGGATGGGGGGCAGTTAGGTACACTGCTAAGACAAGCAGGCGCAGCAAAAGGCTCCGTTGAACAAGCCATTGAAGAATTGCGCGGTGGTCAAAAGATTGATGATCCTAACGCCGAGGAACAGCGCCAGGCATTGGAAAAATATACGATAGATCTAACCGAGCGGGCAGAACAGGGAAAACTCGATCCGGTGATTGGCCGGGATGATGAGATACGCCGAACTATTCAGGTATTGCAGCGTCGCACTAAAAATAATCCGGTGCTTATTGGAGAGCCTGGTGTCGGTAAAACGGCGATTGCAGAAGGGCTTGCCCAGCGAATCATTAATGGAGAAGTGCCGGAAGGGCTGAAGGGTAAACGACTGTTATCCCTGGATATGGGCACCCTGATCGCCGGTGCGAAATTCCGTGGTGAGTTTGAAGAGCGCTTGAAGGCAGTGCTGACCGATCTTGCAAAACAGGAAGGCGGTATCATTTTGTTTATTGACGAATTACATACGATGGTAGGTGCCGGCAAGGCAGAAGGCGCAATGGACGCAGGGAACATGTTGAAGCCTGCACTGGCGCGTGGGGAACTGCATTGCGTGGGTGCGACTACCCTGGATGAGTACCGACAGTTTATTGAAAAGGATGCAGCCCTAGAACGGCGTTTTCAAAAGGTACTGGTTGATGAGCCGTCAGTCGAGGATACCATTGCTATTTTGCGCGGACTAAAAGAAAAATATGAGGTTCATCACGGGGTTGAGATTACCGATCCGGCGATTGTGTCGGCAACAACCTTGTCCCACCGATATATCACTGATAGAAATATGCCTGATAAGGCTATTGATCTTATTGATGAAGCGGCAAGTCGAATCAGAATTGAAATTGACTCCAAACCCGAGCAAATGGATAAACAGGAACGACGGTTAATCCAGTTAAAAATAGAAAAAGAGGCCCTGAGCAAGGAGTCAGACGAGGCATCGAAGAAAAGACTTCATAACCTTCAGGAGCAGATTGATAAACTGGAGAAAGAATTTGCCGATCTCGATGAAATCTGGCGTGCGGAAAAGGCGGCTCTGCATGGAACACAGCAAATCAAGGAGAATCTTGATCGAGCTAGACTGGATCTGGAGACAGCAAGGCGCGCTGGCAATCTGGCTCGTATGTCTGAGCTTCAGTATGGCCGGATTCCCGAGCTCGAAAAGCAGCTGGATATGGCTTCACAGGCAGAAATGCACGATATGACCCTGTTGCGTAATAAAGTCACGGATGAGGAGATCGCAGAAATTGTCTCCAAATGGACAGGCATACCGGTTTCCAAAATGCTCGAAGGTGAAAAGGACAAATTATTGCGCATGGAAGAGACCATCCACCAGCGGGTTGTGGGTCAGGAGGAGGCAATAAAGGTCGTTTCCGATGCGATCAGGCGGGCAAGGGCCGGCCTTTCGGATCCGAATCGGCCCTATGGGTCCTTCCTGTTTCTTGGGCCTACCGGCGTGGGTAAAACAGAGCTGACCAAGGCATTGGCTACGTTTCTGTTTGATACCGAGGATGCGATGGTACGTATCGATATGTCAGAGTTCATGGAAAAACACTCGGTTGCCCGGTTGATAGGAGCCCCGCCTGGCTATGTTGGGTATGAAGAAGGTGGATATTTGACGGAGGCCGTGCGCCGCAAGCCTTATTCAGTCATATTGCTGGATGAGGTGGAAAAGGCGCATCCAGACGTTTTTAATGTTTTGTTACAGGTCCTGGACGACGGTCGCCTTACCGATGGTCATGGCCGAACGGTGGATTTCAGAAATACCGTGGTCGTGATGACGTCAAATCTTGGCTCGCAGGTTGTACAGGAAATGGCTGGTGAAGAAAATTATGATGCGATGAAAGATGCCGTGCTGGAAATCGTGGGCAGCCATTTCAGACCAGAGTTTATTAACCGCATCGATGACGTGGTTGTCTTTCATCCGCTGGCTAAGGAACAGATCAGGGCAATCACGAATATTCAGATTGATTATCTGCGTGACCGTCTAAGAGACAGGGAAATGGATATTCAATTAACCGACGCAGCACTGGATAAACTGGGAGAGGCTGGTTTCGATCCGGTTTATGGTGCCAGACCGCTTAAACGCGCGATTCAGAACAAGCTTGAAAACACGCTTGCACAGGAAATCCTGTCCGGTCGATTTTGTGCAAACGATGTTATTACCGTGAATGTTGATGGAGACGAGCTTGTATTCGAGAAGAAGGCGCTAAACGTTTCAGCGGCATAAGCAAGCAATAAAAAAAGCCATACTGTCCCAGAAAGTGTGTCTAAAGGGGTAGAAGCACCCCAAGTTGAGTTA
>JBHHVB010000068.1:0-11656 GCA_046754065.1 Gammaproteobacteria bacterium | reverse complement strand
ACGCGAGCCACTGCGCCGAAATCCCCATTACAAGCACGGCGGCGAGACCCAATAACTACGACATGAGACACCCCGGTGATGCCATTGTGTTCATAACTGCTGCCTATCTTGTACCAAACCTGGGAAACAACAATTGGCGCACGGTGGTCTTCCTTTACGATCAGTTTTAGCCCGTTTTTTAATTTGAAATCGTGGGTGTTGTTTTCTTCGGCAGCGAAAAGAGTAAAAGAAAAGATCAGAAGAAGAATAGAAAACACTTTCTTTGACGTCATTATTATTCCCTTATATATAATGGTTTCTCATGATAGGATAGCCGGTTTAGTGCTAATGTACCCTTAATACAGGGGCTTGTACAAATTCTTAATAAGTAGACAACAAGATTATAGTTATGTTCGGTTTAGGAAAAAGCAAGGAAAAAGAGAAACCAGCCGGGAAATCGGGTTTTCTCTCACGACTAAAAGACAAATTAACCCGTACTCGCAGTGGTCTTGTTGACGGGTTAGCGAATCTTACGCTCGGAAAAAAGACAATTGACGATGAGCTGCTTGAAGAAATTGAAATGATCCTGTTGACAGCTGATGTAGGCATCGATGCAACGCAGAAAATAATTGAAGGCCTGACCGAGCGGGTTTCCCGAAAACAGCTAAAAGACAGCGATGCGTTGCTGGATGCGTTACGAGAAGATATGCTGAAAATACTGGTGCCCTGTAGTGAGCCGCTGGAGATTGATGAAGGCAAGCAGCCTTATGTGATATTGATGGTTGGGGTAAACGGTGTTGGCAAGACAACTACGATCGGTAAGCTCGCTCGTCGCTTTCAGGCACAAGGCAAAAAGGTGATGTTGGCAGCGGGTGATACCTTCCGGGCTGCGGCAGTTGAGCAACTGCAGATTTGGGGGGATCGTAACAATATTCCTGTTATAGCCCAGCAGCGCGCATCCGATCCGGCTTCTGTGATGTTTGATGCGATACAATCTGCGAAAGCGCGCGGGATTGACGTGTTGATTGCCGATACCGCCGGACGTTTGCATACACAAACCAATCTAATGGAAGAGTTGAAAAAAGTGCAACGGGTCATTCAAAAAAATGATGAGACCGCGCCGCACGAGGTCATGCTAGTGGTTGATGCCGGAACGGGTCAGAACGCGTTATCGCAAGCAATACAATTTAATGAGGCAGTTGGACTAACAGGCGTGACGCTGACCAAGCTGGATGGTACAGCCAAGGGCGGTATCATTTTTGCCATAGCAAATAAAACAGCCATACCGATACGTTTTATCGGGGTTGGTGAAGGTGTTGAAGACCTGAGGGAATTTGATGCAGAAGAGTTCGTCAGTGCCTTGTTCGCCCAGGAATAATTGTTTAGTAGCTGGCTAGAAGGATGATTCAGTTTGATAACGTCGGAAAACGCTATCCAGGTGGACATGAAGCATTAAGCAGTGTCGATTTTGTTCTTGGTAAAGGCGAGTTTGCATTTCTGACCGGGCATTCGGGTGCCGGAAAGAGTACGTTGCTAAAATTGATCGCGCTGATCGAGCGGGCATCCAATGGCCAGATTATCGTTAACGGAAAAAATATTACCCGTTTAGGGAGGAGAAAAATCCCCTATCTGAGACGCCAGATTGGCGTCATTTTCCAGAATCACAAGTTGCTTTATGATCGCACGGTTTTTGATAACGTGGCGTTGCCTTTGGTGATATCGGGTCTATCTCATCGAGACATTCAACGTCGGGTCCGGGCGGCGCTGGATAAAGTCGGATTATTAGAAAAGGAAAGACTGGCACCTATTATGCTGTCTGGTGGTGAGCAGCAACGCGTTGGTATTGCCCGGGCAGTTGTTAACAAACCCCCTGTGGTTCTTGCTGACGAGCCTACGGGAAACCTTGATCCCGAGCTGTCCAGGGAAATCATGAATCTTTTTGAACAGTTTAATCAGGTCGGTGTCACAATGCTGATCGCAAGCCATGATATTGCGCTAATTTCCACGATGAACTACCGAATATTAAAGCTGGACCACGGAAGATTGCTTTCATCATAAAGTTTATATGCGAGCCTATATAAAAAATCATCTGCAGTCACTTCTGCTGAGCCTGGGAAGACTGACCAAAACGCCATTTTCATCTTTGATGACAATTGCTGTGCTAGGTATTGCGCTTGCGTTACCGACGGGGCTACACGTGGTTCTGAAGAATGTCCAGGGACTTAGCGCTGGATGGGAGAATGCGGCACAGATTTCATTGTTTTTGAAAAAAGGCGTTGAAAAAAATCAGGCTGATGTGCTTGTTGATCGGCTTCAGGAAAGGCCTGAAATTGCCGAAGTCACATACATCTCGCAAAATGAAGCATTAAATGAGTTTCGCGAATTCTCAGGCCTTGGTGAAGTATTGAATGCGCTTGATGATAACCCATTGCCTGCAGTTGTTGTTGTGCAGCCTTCATTTGAGTTTAGCGCGCCAACCATAGTCGAACAGCTTCTCGGTCAATTAAATCAGTTGCCTGAGGTTGACGTGGCTCAGTTAGATATGGAGTGGGTTAAAAGATTATTTGCGATAATGGAAATTGGAAAAAGAGGCGTACTCGTGCTGGCAGTTTTATTGGCATTGTCGGTCCTGCTGATCGTTGGAAATACGATCAAGCTTGCGATACAGAGTCGCCGGGAAGAGATAGAGGTACAAAAACTCATTGGTGCAACTGACAGCTTCATTTGCCGCCCCTTTTTGTACAGTGGGTTCTGGCACGGGTTAGGCGGAGCATTCGTCGCCTGGTTAATGGTGAATATATCGCTGTTAATGTTAAACGGTCCGGTCCAGCGTTTGTCTATCCTTTATAACAGTCATTTCGAATTGGGTTATCTGGATATGCTTACCTCATTTGTATTGCTGTCAGTTGGTGTGTTGCTGGGATTGGCCGGCGCTCGCGTTTCGGTTGGCAGGCATCTCGGCGAAATCGAGCCGAGTTGATGACTATTTGTTCACCTTTCTATGTCGGTTTATCTTACGAATATTGATAGGTCCTGTAATCGGTTATTAACAGGCGAATTCCAGAATGGGTTTCGAGCTTCATTATCTAATTGTTTTTTAAAAATTATTAAATCCCCTGGTCAATAATAATATCGGGTGGCATGGTTTGTGCTGATAGCTGATTGTTGTTAATAAAAATAATCAGATGTTAAAACTCGCGTGCACGCACTTTTTTAACCTGATAGAAAAACATCCAGTCATTTGATAGCTGAGCGCTTCTTGTCTCAAGGGGTAGGCTTGTGCCGTCGGCTGTGAGTAAAAGTCAATACGACCCGTGAACATAATAATAAAACAAATCCGTACGGTATTAATTTTAATCGTCGTCAGTATTATTTGGCCGTCGCTCAATGTGGAGGCTAAAAGCTGCGGCTATGTCGGAGGCAAACGACCCATTCAGGAAGTGTCCTGGAAAGAGCTGCATGGCGTGAAGATCGATGGCCGTAATCTGGTTAAAATAGGCGGTGAGGGCTGGAATGCTGCAGCAACATCAGCACAGTATCTGGGTGGTGATGGGGCTATAGAATTTATGGTCTCAAATGTTGACCAGGCATTGATGTTTGGTTTGTCGCATGATAATCCCGATGTCCGTTATGAAACGATAGACCACGCTGTATTTTTAACTACATACGGAGAGATCAAGGTATATGAAGCAGGTCTTTATGTCGGTGACTATGGCATGTACCAACAGTTCGACATATTTTCAGTTGAACGAAAGGATGACCAGATATTCTACAAAAAGAATGATGCCATTTTCTATATTAGCAAGAAAGAGGCCCATGATAGACTGTTCGTGGATACATCCTTGTTTTCAGAAAATGCATCGGTATCAGATATAGTTTTATACGGTTCGGCCGAATTTGATACGAATGTTGATTGGTCAGAAATGGTAAGATCTGCGGTCGATGGGAATAAGCTGAAAAATAGTAACGGTAGGGGGTGGCGTAGTGGCGCCGTATCGTCCCAGGTTATTCGTGGTGACGGTGCTGCTGAATTTACTATTAATAAAAACAATAAAACAGCTGTTTTCGGTCTATCAAGAGAAAACAGGAATACTTCGTTCAAAACGATTGATTTCGCGATATATACAGCATCTAACGGCTATGTATATGTATTTGAAAATGGGTTCAATAAAGGTGCCCTGGGAAAGTATAATGACGGCGACATGTTCAGAATTGAAAGGCAAGGTACAAAGATAGTATATCTGCAAAATTGTGAGCCTATTTATACCAGTAAAAGAAAATCGAAGGGGACACTGATTGTAGATGTTTCCCTGTATTCGCGCAGTGCAGAAATAGTTGATGCGAAAGTACTTGGTCAGATATTATAGGTGCATAACAAGAGTATGATCGAAAACGACAAAACAAATAAAGTCACTTAATCAAATCGATCGCCACCAAAAACCTTTTGAATAAGAAATCCAGGATGTAATCATCTTGCTGCTATCGGAATGGCGACGGGTTTTCTGGTTGTCGCTGATAGTCATGCGTATAAAAATAATCCTGCATTCATTATTGGTACTGCTATTATTGTCCTCGCAATGCATCCTTGCATCGACTGGGAAACCGGTCTCCTATTCAATAAATCTATTACCTAAAGAGAGCACGATACTGATCAATCAGACACACAGCCTGGTGCTTCAGTCCGTGGAAAAAACGGATCGGGCATTTGACAGGGTTGTGTTCGAGTATAACTATCCCTCCGGGTTTGAGATTAGTAACCTGCGGGCCTCCTATGGATCGACTTTGATTCGAAACGATAAAGAGAACTCTCGGGTTAGCTTCCATTGGGGAAATGGTGTGGCCGAAGCGCAGCATTTATGGGCCCGCTTTGATATCAGCAGACGAACGCCCGGCAATTTTCTTATCACAATGAGTAAAGTGCGGTATTTTGCCGACGGAGAATTGGTTTTCTCTTCAGGAGCAGAGGCTCTGGTTCATGTCGTTGAAAAAATGCCGCGGCAACAGGAGGCCGCAAAAAATAGCAGCTTGGCGAATCAGGCGCCATTGATTGCTATTGAGGGCTTGCCTTACCGAATCACTACTCCTGGCCAGCTGGTGAATCTTGATGCGAGTCAATCGGTGGATGATGACGAGATTACCAGCTATCTATGGGAGCAGATGGGCGGTCCTCCGATCGAGCTATCCACAATGTCCGGTCCGGTTGCATCATTTATTAGCCCGGTCGTTTCTGCAGACAGAAATATTGATCTGCAATTGACCGTTAAGGATAAGCAGGGAGCATTTGATCGCCAGAGATTTAGTATCGAAGTACCGAGGCTGAATCAGGCGCCAGTGGCCAGCATAACAGTCAATTCTTTACCCGCGAAAGAGGGAGAAAAGGTAATTCTGGATGGCAGCGCATCCAGCGACGACCGGGGTGTTACTTCCTACGAATGGCAACAATTCTCGGGACCTGAAGGGATCAAGCTTGTGGATTTTTCCAGTTCAAAAGCATCGTTTACTGCACCCGTGCTCAAGCAAGATGCTGACATGGGCATCAGGTTAACCGTATCTGATACGGAAGGACTAACAGACATTAAAGAGATAACAATTCCGATAAAAAATATTAATAATTCGCCAATCGCGAAAATTACCGTGCCAAGGCACGGGGTTGTGGGCAAAAGTTTATCTCTTAGTGGAGGGCAGTCCAGTGACGTTGATGGTGATTCACTATCATTTAATTGGGATCTGGGTGATGGCGCAGTAGCAAATAGTGAGCGACTGGAACATGTTTATACAGCGCCGGGTGAGTACAGAATAAAACTGGTTGTTGCCGACGGGAAAGACGGTTCAGGTGAAGCTGTTGAGATGATCAGGATTGAAGAACCGAATTCAAATCCAGTAGCCAGGATTAGCGGTCAATTCTGGGGCGCTGTTGACGAAGATGTTGTATTTGATGCCAGCCAAACGATAGACCCGGATCAGGACGCACTAACCTTTTTATGGGATTTTGGTGATGGTAGCGTGGTAGAACGGGGTGAAAGAACATTCCACAAATTTACGACGCAAGGTGAATATCAAATAACCTTGACCGTTACAGATTCAAATGGCGGTCAATCAATCGCTCATTCAAAAGCTATCATAGAAAAGTCAAACGCGCCTCCAGTTGCGAAAATGAAACTACAGAGAAAAGCGACGATTGATGAAATCGTCAAACTGGACGCCAGCCAGTCATTTGATCCAGACGATGATAAGTTAAGCTATTTTTGGGATTATGGTGACGGGGTGAAAGGAGCAGGAAAGGAATCGACTCATCGGTACGAAAGCGCAGGCAACTACCCGGTTGAGCTAAAAATAGTTGACTCAAATGGGGAGTATGCGGTTGCCCGATCATCCATCGAAATCGTCAAACCGAATACAAGACCTGTTGCAAAGATATCGGTACCGGAAACGACCGAAATCAATGAAATACTGGTATTTGATGGTAGTGAATCAGTTGATTTGGATGGTGACGATTTGGCATATCAGTGGGATTTTGGTGACGGTTCAATAGAAACAGGCATAAAGAAAAGTCATATCTATAGTCACGCTGGAAACTATTCCATTAAACTTAAAGTGACCGATAGTGCTGGATCGTCGCATACGATTTCAATGCCTATCGAAATAATCGAACCCAATTCACCGCCCTTAGCCGATGCCGGCGGTTTTTACGAGGGTGAAGTGGATCAGGAAATTAGATTTTCAGGAAGCGGCTCATTCGACCCGGACGGTGACCGGTTGACCTATCGGTGGCAGTTCGGAGATGGTAACTCTTCGACAGGTGAAACAGTCAAACATGCCTACAACTCGCCAGGCCGATACACAGCAATATTGGTTGTGCAAGACGATGATGATTCCTCGGTTTCCAGAGCCGAAGTCAATGTCATAAAGCCGAATACTGTACCTGTAGCCAGAGTAAAAGGTACCGATATAGGCGATACAGATATCATTTTCAGTTTCGATGGCTCGGCTTCAGAGGATGCCGACGGAGATAACCTTACTTACCAATGGGATTTTGGTGATGGAGAGATTGCCAAAGGAAGCGCCGTTAAACATCAATATAAAAATCCTGGCAAGTATACTGTTTCCCTGATTGTAGATGATGGTAAAGATTATTCAGAGGTCGCGGAAAAGAGAGTTACTATCAATAAATCCAATGAAATACCGATAGCCGATGCAAGCGGACCCTATTCTGGACTGGTTAGTCAGGAGATTAAATTCGATGGTGGTGCTTCGTCTGACCCGGATGGTGATACCCTGGAGTATTTTTGGGATTTTGGGGATGGAGCCACAGGAACCGGTAAGGAACCAAAACATCTATATAATTTGCCCGGAGAATATGTGGTATCACTGATCGTCAAAGATCAATTTAGCGGTTCAGTGGCTGCGACTACCAGGGCGAAAATAGTTAAACCAAATGTTCCGCCTGTAGCCGTGATTCGCAAACCTTCCCCGACACTTCTTAATCAGACAATTGAGTTAGACGGTTCACTATCAAGTGATGAGGATGATGAGTCGTTAAGTTACCACTGGAACTTTGGTGATGGCGCTGAAGCTAATACAATGATTGCCACGCATCGATATAGCGAAGCTGGTCAATACCTGGTGCGGCTGAGGGTAACCGATAACAAAAGTCGTTCGTCAACAGCAGAAGCGATTATTGAGATAGTTGAACCGAACCTGCCACCCATAGTGAATGCTGGTGGTTCGTATCAGGGAAAGACAGGTGTGGTGGTATCGTTTAGTGCAGAAAAGTCGCAGGACCCGGATAGTGATAATCTAAGCTATAGTTGGGATTTTGGTGATGGTACCACGGGTGTTGGAGAAATAGTTCATCATGTCTATATGGCAGCAGGGGAATACCCGGTCATCCTTAGTGTAAATGATGGTTACAACGAAGTTGTCTCAATTAAAACGAAAGCAATAATTGCGCAGGAAAACCGTCAACCGCAATGGCGTTCATCCTCAAAAATAAAACAGGCAGTTTCCGGTCCAGCTTATCTACAAGTGGGTGAAACAGGAGAGTTCAGTAGCCCGATCGCCATTGATCCGGATGGTGATGAAATTACTTATACCTTCTATTGGGGTGATGGAAGTCACACTTCAAAAACAATAAGCTCACAAGATTCAATTAGCCAATCGCATTCCTGGGCAGACCCCGGAGAATTCAAAGTCTACGTAACGGCCTCTGAAGCTTCTACCGAGAGTAACAATTCGCCAGTCATCTACTCCAGCGAGAATAAAATAATTATAGAAGAGAAACCGGGTATAAAAAAAACCCTTCTACCAGAATATGTCTATCAAGTGGGCGAGGGCAATCAGCCACTGGCAGTTTCATTTAATAAATATGATTATAACGAGAATACAGATAGTCAGTTTATCAAAGTGGTTCAACACCATTCACAAAAGCACCTGTTGATTGCGAATTCAGGAGAGATTAAAGTCTTTGATGTCAAAAATAGTAAAGATAGTAAATTAAAGTTATTGCAAATCAGGAAAAAAGCAGTACAAGCGCTTGTTCAGCATCCGGTGTTGAATATTCTTTACATAAAGGGTGAAAAATGTATAGAGGCTGTCCGGTTTTCAAGTGATGGTAATCTAGAGCCCGTTGAAAATGCCGAAGTATGTGGTGAAAACGGTTTAAGTGCCGGTGTGGCGATAGACTATAATGGTCTATATCTTGTCAGTGCAAATGTCAAAAATAACGAGTTGATTAAATCGGTATATAGAATTAATCAAAACAATGGTCAGTTCACGCTTATAGATAAGCAGACAAAAAGGTATAAAAACATTCATCAGCCTTTGATCCAATTTGGGCCGTCGCTAGGCGGTATGGGGGTGCTCTATACCTTAAATAAAGACGCTATAACAGTTGAGCAGGTAACGGGTCAGGGCTTGTCAACAGTCCAGCAACTCGATTTGATTGCCGATTCCCAAAAAGCAGATTCAGTTGTATCAACTGATAAATATTTGCTTGTGGCAAATTATGGAGACTGTGTGGGTAATTCGTGTTTTAGTCAAGTTGGCAATTTTGGAACAAGAGTTAATATAACATCCTTCCGGATAGACAAATCACCGAATTTAGAAGTGTTTGGATCATTATCGCAAATTAGCGGGCTTCCTTTTGAAAATGCCAGTTATGTAGGTTATCAAGATAGTGGCATTAGGCTCAGGAGGCCAGCGATGGAAATGGCCGGAGAGTTTTTATATTTAGCGGATAATAATGGCATTAGTGCCTTTCATTTCGACTCCAAAAGCGGATCTCTCAAACCCGTCCATGAAAATGCGTTACACTCAATCGTAAAGCCGGTGTCTTTCGATCAAAACGTTTTTTGATACCTGACTTGTTCGTTAGAGGTTTCTTAAAGTCAATCGTGCAAATATAGTCGGTTAATTTTACACGCTCCTTATATTTAAGTGCACTTCTTTCAAAATGTGACAATTAGATGTCATATGCGTCTCTGTGTGTTGAAAGAAGGATCTCACCTGGAAATACGTAGTAATTCTGCATTTCCATACCTTTCAAGGAAGGCATCGTACATTCTTGTTAAATATTGTTGTAGAAGGGGTACCTTCTGAAAGGTTATACATTCGTTTAGGAGAAGAATAGTTCTTCCCTTTAATGGATGTCATGTAAAGTCCGCGACGTATTAATAATTTTAATAATAAAAAATGATAAATAATATTGTATTCCGTTTGACCTTTCTTATTGTTGTAATGTTGCTTGCATCACAACAGGTATTTGCAATCGGGTCTGTTAGTGACTCATTGCTTACGCCACCTGATACAACGATACCTGTAGGCTCAACCCAGACCCTAACTACCTATGCGGTCAACGATACAGGACAACAACTCGATGAAGTCAGGTTGGAATATAATTATCCGGATTTCGTCACCATTACGAATTTAAAGGCATCAGCCGGTGCAACGCGCATTCAGGTCGACACCAGTAGACGAATTATCCGCTTCCGTTGGGCAAATGGCGTAGCCCAAAACCAACAACTTTGGGGTAGTTTTGATTTTAGTAGTAATAATAGCGGTAATTACAACATTACCGTGAGAAGAATTCGCTATTATATCAATGGCAATCGATATAATCATACCGGTAATAGTGCGGCCATACATGTCGTATCCGATAGTATCCCACCATCGATAACCAATATTGCCTCATCCGCGATTTCGGGCAATAGTGCAACAATTACCTGGGATACCAATGAAGCGGCCGACAGCCAGGTCGAATATGGCACGTCAACCAATTTCGGAAATTTCACACCAGTTGACAACGCATTGGTTACAAATCATTCGCTAACGGTAACCGGCCTATCACCAACAACAACCTATTATTATCGCGTTATCAGCAAAGATGCTGCCGGTAACGCCGGGACAAGCTACACGTACACGTTCACTACCGGCGATACCACTGCACCGGTCATTTCAAACGTTACTGTTTCGAATATCATGACCAATGGTGCATCGGTCACATGGAACACCAATGAGCTGGCGGACAGCCAGGTGGAATATGGTGTGGATACGAATTATGGCAGCTTCACAACACTCTACCCGATACCGAGTACCTATCACTCGCATAGCCTGTTAAACCTGACAGCGAATACGACTTATCATTATCGAGTCATCAATACCGATGAAGCGGGTAATACTACAACCAGCCCTGATTATACGTTTACAACCAAGGATATATTACTCGGCATCACCAATGTCACCGCATCGAACATCACCGATAACGCTGCAACGATAACCTGGACAACAAACAAACCGGCCGACAGCAAGGTAGCGTATGGTTTAACAAGTGCACTGGCCAACGTCACCCCGGTTGATACCGCACTCGTCACCACGCACAGCGTCACAATAACCGGACTTTCGCCATCAAGGATCTATTACTACCGTGCATACAGCACCGACGGTGGTGGCAGCAGTACAAATGGATCGGTATTATCGTTTGTCACACCGGCCGCTGCCGATACGACACCACCGGTCATTACGAATCAGAGTGTTTCCGGTATCACGACCTTCAACGCCTATGTTACGTGGGTAACCGACGAGCCGACGAGTGGCCAGATTGAATACGGTCTGGATACGACCTACGGTAGTTTATCAACATTACTACCAACCTATACATTAACACATGGACTGACACTCAGCCCTTTGGTATCAGGTACAACGTATCATTACCGGATTATCAGTCAGGATGCGGCCGGTAATACCACAACCAGTCCTGATTACAGTTTTACTACACTCGATACAACAGCGCCGCTGATATCAGGTCAGTCTGCGGCCAGTATCACCGGTACCGGCGCCACCATTATCTGGGATACCAACGAGGCCTCGGACAGTATTGTCGCATACGGCACAACGATGAGCCTGGGCAGTTCGACATTACTGGATACCACCATGGTGACAAACCATAGTGTAGCGATTAGTGGTCTGGCTCAAACAACAAGCTATTATTACCAGGTCACAAGCAAGGATGCAGCAGGTAACGCTGTAACCGGCAATATGGGCTCTTTCACGACGCTCGATACGATCGCCCCGGTCATTTCAAACGTCACGGTGTCAAACATCATGACCAATGGTGCATCGATCACCTGGAACACCAATGAGCTGGCGGACAGCCAGGTGGAATATGGTGTGGATACGAATT
>JBHHVB010000067.1:0-11838 GCA_046754065.1 Gammaproteobacteria bacterium | reverse complement strand
TCATAACAGGAGTGAAGTTCAAGGATGGTATCGAGGTGACAGCGGACGACCAGGTCGCCGCTTGATCAGGCCTCCGAACACCAGATTTGACAATAGCTCGTTCGTTTTCGGCACTTTCATGATCCAATCTCCCAGCTCGTTGGTCCTATACAATTCGGCAGGTGAGACTGAAAATGGTTCATAGGCATATCAGATAATGAATCGCTTTGTTTTTCGTGCAAATGGAGCAAAAAGAGTAGCATCTCGCCGGTATTCAAGGCGCTTCCGTTGTGCGGCGATGCAACCTGAGAAGTACCAGAAAAGATAACCCAGGACATTAAAAATAATAATGTTTTTATAAAACAATATAACCGCCATTACTGATGCTACGCCTACCCAGCCTAGCGCGAGCACGCCTATAGTATCTTCTCGATGCCGAAGATACATTGCATCACGGAGAACGAAAAAAACAAAGAAAGTGCCCAACATAACACCCAAGATTCCTACTTCCCACCACAAATAGCTTATTGTTGTTTGTCTGCCCCCCCATTCGGAAAAATAATAAGAATAGTTACCTTTAAAAGCCGAAATGCCAGTGTCTGATAAATTACCTACGCCAAGCCCTACAAGCAATTTGATGGGGTCATCTGACAATATCTGCAGTGGTATTAATATACTATCCAGCCTTCGGACAGGTGTGTCGGGCGCTGTTGTTTCGGTACCTGTATCGGCAGGTAAATTGCTGCCTGGCGAATCCCTTAACTCTGGCGCAAGTTTCTGTGCGTCAGTTATGAAATTACCGCGAAGGCGTTTTTCGTTGGTAACAAAATTTCCTATAGTACCGCCATCGATTTCACGCATGAAGCTATTGTATATGGGTATAAAAACGATAAAGAGAAGGGCGCTCAAGCCGATTGAAGGGAGTATCTTTTTCATTGAGTCAATATGGCGTCTGGCTGAAAAAAAGATAGGCACACAAATGGCGATTGGCAGAATGACCAAAGTCACTTTTGTTTCATTTAGTGTTGTAGGAATAAAGATCAAGAACATCAACAGGAGAAAAAGTGGTTTGCCTAGTCTTTTTCTTGCAAAAAACGCTATTAATACGGATATGGCACATATAAGGAGGATCGTAAGCACTCCCGATTCGCCGACTGTTCCTGTTATAACATCGCCCGTTCTACTTCCCCGGTATTGAACGAAACGTTGGAAAAATACCACCGGAAATTGTAGTAATACCAGCCCCAATAGCAACTTCAATTGCTTATTCAGACCATTATCGGAAATGCCGGAGACGGCTGGAAGAAAAAAGAAAGGCAGGTATTTCAGGTGAGTACGTAGTCCAAAAAATGCTGTTCCTGCATCAACATTGTTTATAATCACGCCTACTAATACTATTAGCGCGAAGAACAAAAAGATTATCAGATATTTTGTGCTAACATAGAATTCCTTGTTTTTCACAAGATAAACGACAACCATAAGTGATGCCATAATTGAAAGTGCATCGATAAAATACTTCGATTTACCTGGTATAAGGCCAAGATCTTTTGAGAAGTACTCGATCAGGAAAACAGAGAGCAGCAATAAGGCTGTCATTTATGAAAATTTATCCTGAAGATAATCGGCTAAATTGCGGCCATGGGTTTTCCAATCCAGTTTATCGATTCGATTAATTGACCCAAGTGCCGCTGATCCCAAGTTTGAAATATTATTGTAGGCATATTCAATCGCCTCCTTGAAGTCATCAGCACTGTAACCCTTTGTCCAAACAATAGAGCGGTATTCGCCAGCAATATCTGTGTGTGCGGCAATGGGTGTCAATATGATCGGTTTGCCACAGGCCAGATATTCGAATACTTTGATCGGGCTCGATATTTCCCATTCTTCCCGATCAGGCAAGGGGCAAATACATACGTCGGCATTGTTAATAGCGTCGGGTATGGTTTCGTATGGCATCATTCCCATAAACGTAACTAAATGGCTGATTCCAAGTTGCTCGGCCATTCTGGCCAGATTGGCACGTCCTGGGCCGTCACCTACCAAGACAAACTCTATCATATCCTTGTGGGCAAAATTTACTAATTGAATTGCTTCAATGACTTTTCCAATACCGCGCTTTTCACTGATTGTGCCATGGTAAAATACTTTAAAGGTAGATTTCACATCCTTGGATCTACCAGGCTTGGGTTTGAAATCACTGATATTTACACCTGACTGCCATAGCACATAATCTTTAAATTCGAGTTTTAATTGTTGTTCGATGACACGCTTTAACCGACTCGTTATGAATGAATATCCGGACACGAAGCGGCCAAAATTTCGTAATGGAAATTTCCAGAATATCAAGCGATCGATTTGACGTTTGAGCGTGTTAATCTCGACTGGAACTGTGCGGATATCAAGATGAATATTTTTCCGGCCAAACAGTGCCAGCACCGGAGTTATCCACAGTGCGTCAGGATGTAACACGATGATGTCTTTACGATTAGCATGGCGCAACAGCCATATGCAGATATTAATCAACAGGACAATTCTGAATGCGTACCCCACATCAATAGATGGAATTGGGATAATTCTGCCGTTATAAGTATTTGCATCCCGCCGGTTCCCTATGTAAGCCAGAATATTGACATGGAACCCGAATAGTTCCAAAGCGTTGGCTATTTCGAGCCAGGTTGCTTTGTCGGGTTTCGTTGCAAATCTGTCATGATCAACCCAGTAGATTCGTTTTCTTTTCATTAGGCACAAGCATCTATAAATTGGACTATTTGTAAGGCATTTTCCTCTGAGTGAACACGCATCGCGTATCTGCAGGCATTGTTTCCCATGCTTTGGCGCAACATATCATCTTGAATGAGTTTTTTTACATCGCTGACCATTTGTTCGAAAGTCCCGGAAACAAAACCGACCTGTTCCTGGTCAAACACGGCATCGGGATTGACGTTTAGGCTTACAACCGGAACTTTTCTCATCCAGGCCTGGATGAATGTATTGGGGAAACCTTCGCTACTGCTTGTGTTGACAAAGATTTTGGCTGTCGACAAGTATCGATTGACTTCTTCCTGTGTGCATTCACCGATGTAGTTCAGGTTCTGGGTCTGGTGTGCCTGCGCAATAATTCTGCGGTGCCACTCAGAATGACCGCCACGCCCGATCATAATGAAATTGACACTTTGGAATGTTCGTAGTGCATCGGCCAATTTTACAAATAACTCGGGTCTTTTCCACTTTTTCAGGTTTGCAACCCAAACGACGTCATGTCTTTTCTTGACGTCGACAAGTTCGACCGGACGCGGATGAAAATTGGGAACGATTAGATCAGGCTCACGGTTAAATTGCTGCCTCAATAGAGTCGCTTGTTTGTGAGTTTGTGTGATGATGTAATTTGCATGGCGTATACCATATCGCAATAGCGTTTTATCAAATTGTCTGGAAAGCAGATTTTGGGATAAATTAGGGACATTCAACAACTCTTCATCGTGTGATGCGTGCCATATCATATTACAGTTATTGTATTTTGAATAATATGCAGTAGCTCCCGTATATGCACAGCCCACCCGCTGGTAGATTACGTCAGGTTGTAGCTTATGGATGGCTTTGTGTAGTTGTGGAAGATCGAGAAACAAACCATGCCGCCATAGGCCGCCACCCTTGTTTATCTGAATAATGTTATAGCCGGCCGAGGCATATTGTGGGTTGACATGGCGCGCAAGGTAATAGATATCGAATTTCGAGCTGCTAACTAATAAATCCAGCAAGCAACGAACCTGATATTCCGATCCGCCAAAGTTCGATGCCCAATGGCTGGGCATAACAATGCAGAGCTTTTTTTTTTCTCTCAACCGGGCGTGCACATCTAGAATAGCCTAATGGACAGCCTGTTTAATACACGTTTCATCTGGTGGAACAAGACAAAATATAATGGCATTGTGAGGTCATTTTTTAGTGTTAAATTTTTGTGCGGTCGTCGTAGTATATCTTTTTCATCAAGTAGTTCCTCGATATCACGCATTAAAAGGCGCACGTTACATTTAATGTCGATTTGGTCCAGGTCTTTTTCCGAATATTTTTCATAATATATTTTCCTGTAATGCTGCTTGTTTTGATCACCGGCAGAACCCGACCGTACCGTTGTATCATGAAGCTCTTTTTGGCTGTCGGTATAATTATTTGATCCTTGACTGTATAAATGGATCTTGGTCGAAGTGTTGCCGAATAAGGTGTGGTGCACTGTTTCCCAATATTTTTCTTTTCCATCAAAATAAGGGATCCGTAATTGCCCACATAAATTTTTTAGCGCCTCCTGGCTCTGAACAAAATCCTTGTACCTGACAGCGTTCCATTGATCGATTAAAGTAAAATACAAGCGATAATAATTCACCCATGTGCGCTGCCAGCCTTTAATCATGCAGCGTTTTGAACGTGAGGCGAAAAACTCCTGCGGCGTTTTCCATATTAAAATGTTATACACAGCTATATCAGAGCCTGATAAATCGTCGATTCGTTTTTTTATCCACAACGGATCCTTACTGGAATCAACAATAAAATCAACTTCCGGAAATAGCTCAAAAATAGAATTGTACAAATTATCTGGGCCGCGAATTTTTACTTGCTTCCATATTTGGCATTGTTTATCCCCACAACCACATACATAGTCAAAATGATGTTTTCTGAAAGGATAAAATAATGCATTAACTTCACCACAGGAGAAGCCATTCGGCGAATTGGCAAGCGTCATGTCAAGCAAGGTAGAGCCGCTAAAGGCGCTACCACCGATAAAAATAACCTTTTTTTGCGGAGTCATTCGGTTGCAAATCGATTGTCTGGAAAAGAAGAGATCTGGAAAATGCGGAGTGATAAGCGGCGATGTCTGAACCTTAATCGATGCTCAGAATATGCCGATAAAAATAGTCGCATAAGTGGTGCCGCCTGGAAGTGATTTGTCAGCGTAATCAGGGACAGGGATGAGAGTCCTGGCCGTCATAACGGAAGGGCTCGTTGAGCTTGCCGGCCATGGTTTCAAAGATTCGCAAGTCAGGTATAGACAATTGATTTTTCCAGCGCAAGTCCAGCCTGATACCAGTATTCAAATCATTATAGTACTGCTCATGATAATATGCTTTACCCCGTTCCGTTTCCGCACGCTTGGCTGACATATTTTGATCCAGTGTTTTTCTATACTTGAATATTAGTGAACGTGTCCCGGCGTTGCCGGCAATATGGTGGTGAGCATGTTTCCAGTATTGGAGCATGGAATCTTCATACTCAAGTTCAAGTAGCTGGCAAAGGGGTTGTAACACGGTTTTTGGTTCGGTGGCCAGCTGTTCATAACGAACAGTTATTCGACGTTGAACCGGGAAATCGTTATAAATTGCATTCAACTGGTTAATTTTCGTAATCCAGTTTTCGGTGATGGCGTGAACACCCTTATCGGGATATTTTCTTAGATATGAATTTACGACTGCTCGGCCATCTCTGGCAACATAGACAAGAAATGGTTTTATATGCTTCCAGGTATGGGGGAAACGAAGCTGATATTGTAACCAATAGGGAAGTTTGCTTGAATCAACCAGGATGTTCTTGCCCGTCCATCCAAACAGAAATCGGTAGGGGTTGATCGCTAATCGACTTATTTTGCCAATGGCGGACAAGGCCTTGTTTCGTTTGGAATACAATAGTCGCAATGCGGGAAGGAAGGTACATCCGTTCCAGAATTCGCAATCTTCTTCGCACACGCCGCAGATCCGCGGATGCGCTTTATGAGGACGATCTAGAATATCATAGATTCGATTAAATTCACCTAAAGAAAAAGCGTGTGAATGGCTTCCCAGGATCAGATCGAGCAAGGTTGAGCCACAGTGACCTGCTCCAATCAGGAAAACTACCTTTTTCTTTGTGGCGGGTCGTTGCTGGGTGGTCATTAGTTCACGTTTCCATGGCTGTCAATGACATTTACCCATTGCCTGGAAACGTTTACCCAGGAAAATTTCTCTATTTCCTGTACGTTGCGCTGGGTGTTAAAGGCAGAGTTTTCTGGCTCCGAAAAAAACTCACGGAGCCCGGAAACCCAATTGCTTTGTACCGGAATGACATGGCCGGTATTGGTTGTTCTTACAATATCAGCAATTGCTGACGGGTCGGGTACAATAGCGAGAATTGGTCGGTCTAAACCGATGTAATGGGCGAGCTTCAGGCTCATAACAGAGCGGCAATTCGGCAAATCTCCGAGGAAGACTAGCAAATAATCGCATCCAGAGATTCTGCGCATGCTTTCTGAATGATCAAAATGCCCATGGAAAATAATTCCTTTTGCAGCGAAATGATGGCTCGACGTATTAACATCCGCTGCTTGTTTTCCAAATACATGCAACTCAAGATTAAGGCCATCTTTACGCAGCTTTTCGATTGTTTTTGTAAGCTGGTCTCCAGGAACTCGTGGCGGTTTAAACAAAGTCCCGAGAAAACCTATTTTTATCGGTTCATGCCCCGATTTATTGCTGAAAATAACTGTTTTCGAACACGCATTCCTACCGTTACTGTTAAAATGGTGGTTAACTGTTGCCAGTTTTTCTGTTCTTATATTGTACTTGGACCTTAAAACCTCTTTCGCAAATTCGTTTGTTGTTACGTTGACATCACACCTGTTTAATATGACGCTTTCCAATTTATACAATCCACGTCTATAGAGACTGGGTGTTCGTGCCAGATAATTATCGTCGTAAGTCCATAGATCTCGCCAGTCGACGATCCAGCGGATCTCGGGAAAATTTTTCTTTAACATTAAGCCTGCTATACAAATCGAATGCGGTGGCACACTTGTTATGACGCAAATTTCGTACCCGTCTGCAATATCTTTCCTGATTAAGTTTGTTATGGCCTTTGTCATAGGGGGAACATAAAGGATATCTCTTGAAGGGAAGTATAGATAGCGATCCACGAGTACCTTTAGTCGCTTCATGCCTATGATTCTCAGAAAGCCAGTTGGATTGGGGATCGGGTTAATTAAGATGTGATTTGCATTGCTCTGATGTTTTCCGGGCGTTACCAGCGTAAATTTGTTAAATCTTGGTGCCAGCTTTAGGATACCTTTCATTCTCTCATTAAATTGGTCGAAATCGCGGCCAACAATAAGGTAGACTGCCTTGCGCATTTTATGCATGGTGCTTAAGTGAGCTATTTAAACTGCTGGATCACCAAGTTGCGGTAATCCAGGCGGTGTACCCGAAAATAACGGATGACGATTACCACTCACCGAGTATACGTCAGCCGGCGCAACGGAATTTTTACATTCTTGTATAATACATATGCGAGGCGTTGCTTTCTCCTGAGCAATGGGATGCATCGGTTTATATGTTGCTCTAATTCACTGTCATCCACAGAAAAGCCCGTACTCCTTAGCTTTGCAATGCGCTTAAGGGCTTCGAGGATACGCTGTTGCAGCCTGCTATATAATTCCGCGTCATTAGCATCGACTAATGACAGATGTTTCTCGAGAAGCTGGAGACGGCTATACATGGCACGGATCTCGTTTCCCCATATAGAGCTGTGTCCGCGGCGATAATAGGATACGACTTTTCGCAAATATACTATCGAGCCCAGTCGCGCCAGGCGGGCATAAAAATCCTTGTCGGACGATGCGTATTTGAAATCGTGGTCAAACCAACCAATTTTATTTCCGCTTTCTTTGCGAAACAGTGTCGTATGAGGGAGCGCCGGGATGTTTGGCCATATTATTTCATGGTAGGCGTTCTCGATCAGGCGTGGAGGGCCGTATTCGTCAAGGTCGCCGGGCGGCCATCTCTTGCCGATATTCCCTTTCGGGTCGATGAAGACATAATCGCCCGTGGAGAAAATCGCGTTAGGATACTTCATGAGAGCATCGTAGAGATCAACGATACGGTTCGGTGTCATTAAATCGTCATCATCCTGAAAAGCAATAAATTCACCATTGGCCAGATCGCAGGCCCTCGTTCTTGTCCGGGCAATACCTTTGTTTTCTTGCCAGTAATATCGAATACGTTCACCATACTGCGACATTAATTCTTTCGTGCCATCATTCGATCCATCGTCAAGAACAACAATTTCTATGGGGCGATATTTCTGCTTGAAAATTGCCTCCATTGTTTGTGGTAGAAAGTCGCGTCGATTGTGACAGCATACGACAACTGAAATAAGTGGCATGGCCATAGCAACATTTGTCCTGATGTAACTTATTACTCCGGTAACCAGGGAAATCTTAAGCCCTTTTCCAGTACTTGAAACTGAAGTATTGAGCAACAACGGCGTATGCGAACATACGTCTAACAGTGGAGTCGATTGATCGTGCCCGATTAAGGGACAAGCGCGTAAAAAAACGCTGTCCGGCATCAGCCAGACTGTTCTGCTGGTGGGTGCACTGTTTGTAAATCAAATCGAATAACCCGGTGAATTCTTCGCACCATTGGCGTACCGGCACCGAATATGTGCGTTGATTCGGTGATCTGCGAAAGCTAGCTTTAACATCCTGAATATCCAATCTTTCACAGCTGTCCAATAATTTCACAACTGCGTAGCCATCCTCAAAAAGATTATGGCGGGATTTCAGTCCGCCTATGGAGCGCAAGGCTTGAGTATTGAATAATGTGCTGCACAGGTAAAGGACGGTTTCACCGCTGAACCAACTACGATAAAAATCCTCTTTTTCAGGGCCGGATACAAGATTATATTTTTCTCGTAATACACTCCCATTTTCGTCAATTATACGTGTTCCGGTACGTATGATTCCGTATTTTACGCTGTGTTGCGCAGCATCCATGCATGATTCGACAAAGTCAGCATCGATCACATCATCATCACAGAGTAGCAAGAAATAGTTCCCTGTGGCTGCGTCAAGGCAAAAGTTAAAGTTCCCATTCGGCCCCACGTTCCTTTCTGGTTTAATATATCTGACTCGTGGGTCGTGTATACCCTTAACGTAGAATTCGGTGTCGTCTGTTGAACAATTGTCTGAGACGATAATTTCAATCTCTTTATAGGTCTGGTTGATAGCACTAGCCAGTGCATCGCGCAGAAAACCGGATGCCCGATTGTACGTGGGGATCCCGATCGTTACTCGAGGTTTTGTGGCGTCAGACATCGCATCTTTCTCAAAATATTACAGAGTGTTTGGTTTCAGACTTTCGTTTGCCTGAATATATCGCATAGTGCATCGTTGAGCTTATCGGCAGAAAAGTATTTTTCCACATATTCTCTGCCAGTTTTGCCCATGATTGCCCATGCAGACCGCGTCTCGATTATTCTGGCAAGCGCCGCTGCCAGGGCGCTTACATCCCGTTCCGGAACGAGAAAACCGGTTTTTCCATCCTGGACCAGCTCCGGAATACCGCTATGTATCGTGCTGACTATCGGTATGCCTTGAGCCATGGCTTCCATCAGGACAACCGGGATCCCTTCCTGATCGTCATCCGACGCAGTCACGCTTGGGGCAACAAAGACATCTGCCTGCCGCATAAGTTCGCAAATTTCTACCGGACTTCGCCATCCCAAAAGTTCAATATATTTTTCTGCGCCATGCTGTTCAATTAGCTCGGCCAGGAATTGTTTCTGGGGACCATTCCCGGCGATTTTGTATCGTATAGTGGGAAAGTCGGAATGTATCCTGACAACCGCCTCGATGGCCCACTCTAACCCTTTTTTTTCCACAAGCCTGGCAACGCTCAGGAGCAATGTTTCCCCGTTATTTTTCGTTCTGCGAGTATGGAAGGAAAACTTGTTTGTATCCACGCCCATATGATGAACATGTATTTTTTTTTCCGGGCATCCGAGACCAATTAGTTCAGTGCGCCATCGTTCGCTAATCGGCAAGAACAAATCACCGGTTTTAAACAGGTGTTCATATATGCTTGCACCATTTTTCCTCACATATTTGGTGATATCATATCCATGGAACACCGTTGAAAGTTTCCCTCGAATGATTCCAGCCGTTTTCAGTTTTGCTCCGAGTTGGCCGAGAGGTCCGAAATGGCAATGGACAATATCGAAATCATTAAGATGTCCCTTGCGGCATTGGTCCGCAAAAGACAACAATTCAAGGAACGATTGGTTTTTATAGGATTTTCTGTTGTGGAAATAGCCTGTCAGCAATTTGCCAGCTAAGGGAATGTCTTTCGCAAAAAAGTACAATGCCAAGATGTAATTCAGTGATTTGTTCCCCGCAACATTTCCATGATTCTGGCTGCCGAAATAGACGGTCTTGGATAGTAAATCATACTTCGCTACATCTTCCTGGGTCACCATTTCCCGATTTTTTATTTTTGCAAAAATTTTTACCTCGTGCCCCCTGTCAATCAGGCCTGTGATCTGGGACAGTATAAATGTTTCCGACAGGCACGGAAACTTGTTGACCATAAAGGCTATTTTCATGGCGTACTATGTGGCACTGCGTGATATCTTCTGTGTAACGTCGCGTATTTTATGTGGCGATACGCCAGCTATCGGTATGCTTGTCCCATTTCTTTACAACTTTGGCCGGCGACCCCACAGCGATGCAATGATCCGGGATGTTTTTAGTGACGACGCTGTTAGCCCCGATAATCGAGTATTCGCCAATTGTTACACCGGGCATAATCACGGTATTTTGGCCGATCCAGCAAGCCTTTTTTATCCTGATTGGAGCAGCACGCCATAAATTTTGATACTTGTATGGTACGTTGATATTCTCAAAACCATGCAGTGCATCGGTAATGTTTATGTTTGTTGCAAACAGCACGTCATCCTCGATCACAATTTCATTTACGCAGGCGATTTGCAGCCCGCCAGTGGAGGTAACCCGATTACCAATAGTGATACTTGGGTTGAATAACTGGGTTTTTATATACTGAGGTGCTCGCATAGCCGGGCCGGGATAGCGCTTTATCGCAATTAGCAATGAACCAGGCCCCAGGCGGATATCATTGCCCAGCCATATATGTTCAGGATTAACAATATTCCGTGGATAATCGATTTGAATATTTTTTGGTTGATTCCGGAAGGGCAGTGCCAGATCTTTGGAAAGGGCCTGTTGCGATTCATTAACCAATATGGCCAGTTTTTTTAGCAAAAAATGGCGGAGAGATCTATAAATCTTTTGCAGTATCATATGATTATTAAAAAAGTATTACAATTATTTAGGCCTGGAGCCTCAATTAAAACTTAGGCGATACGTATTAAGAGGGTCGTTAAAAGACTTCAACCCAAGCACCGCGGTCATTATCATAGTTGCTCGAAGTATTTTTTGCACTGATCATCGTTTCAGACACTTTTTTGCGATGATCAATCCTGAGCTCTCATTTGTTCTTGAGCTTTTTCATGGATTCGAATAACCTTTGATCGAAATTGTGAGTCGCTATATCGGTTCTTGAGCAGAGACACATTAAATAAGGGGGTGTCACCATAATGAAATGGCAGGTCATCACAAAAATAGTTATTGTTTCGCTAGTCTTGTTGCTGCTTGGTGCATGCGGTGGTGGAAGCAGCGGAAGTGCGGCAACTCCGCCGGCGGGCAGTAGCGATTGGGGCGGTATGGTTTGGGACCAGGATAATTGGGCCTGAATATGGAAAACGGAATAAAGGGAAGAGTGATCATGAAAAATTTACCAATCTGGATTGCAGTAGTCGCGTTTTTTGTTGCGGGTAGCTCTACGGGATGGGCCGGTAGCGTTACTATTCCAAATACGTTTGTCTCTGGTACCAAGGCAGTGGCAGCAGATGTAAATGCCAATTTTAGTGCCGTGGGAACAGCGGTAAACGGCAACGCTACTGATATCACAACCAATGCAGGTAATATCGCTACCAATACAGGTAATATCGCTACCAATACAGGTAATATCGCTACCAATACAG
>JBHHVB010000066.1:0-12438 GCA_046754065.1 Gammaproteobacteria bacterium | reverse complement strand
CTGACGAATCGGATCGAGTGCCCTGAAGCTGGTTTCGCTCGAAATTAGCATATACGGTATATTTTGTGATGCCTCTGTGCTTCGCATGGTTTGCACCAGATCCGTACCGGTCATATCCGGCAGATACATCGCGCTAATGACCAGATCGGGATTAAAATTTGTCATCTCGGTGATACTGTCTTGTCCATTCGCGACATGCAGTATATTCTCGGCACCTAGTCCAAGTGCCATCAGATGCTGGCAAATGAGTTTTTGTTGGGTTTTGGAAGGTTCAACGAGTAATACGGTTAATTCATCAATGCTAATTTGGTTGTCCATATCTTATTAATCCGGGTATCTCCATGCGAGGTTACTGTGGGACGGAGGATGTCGCGTAATGCAATGCGCCAATCCCTTCTGATACTTGAATAGTTTATCGGCAAGATAACTAAAAATATGATTTTTAAGGGTTAAAAATTAAGTAGAGCGGTATAAGCAGATGTGAATTTCCCGTTTTTTAGATCAATGCCATTTAAGGTGAAATGAACGTATAAAAGAATAAGCTCGCGTGGCGAGAACGATGTTAAATATGTTGCTAAATGTTTCTAAATATACCCTTATTTCAGCAATTATGCTGCAAAAATTGATTTTTCAGATCGATGGAGGGGCGTTTCGCCAGTAATCGGTTGTCCATCGTGATCGAGTCATTGAAAAACGGTATTGCGCTATTACAGCTCCCGGTTGATGGGCAATTAATTGAACGGCTGTTGGCCTATGTAGAACTGTTATCAAAATGGAACAGGACTTATAATCTAACCGCGATCAGAGAGAAGCGGCGAATGGTCGGTGCGCATCTGCTCGATAGCTTGTCGGTTATGCCTTACATTAACGGACCCCACGTTGTGGATATTGGCACGGGTGCTGGTTTACCGGGCGTCCCGCTCGCAATGGCGTTGCCCAAAAACCAATTTGTGCTAGTCGATAGCAACAGAAAGAAGACCCGGTTTATCACCCAGGTGCTTATCGAACTCGGAATCGATAATGTTGTGGTAGAAAATTGCAGGGTAGAAGATTACTATCCAGACCATGAATTTGATACAGTGGTATCTCGCGCCTACGCGTCAATTGCCGATATGCTGGTAGCGACGGGACATCTGGGCCAGTATTTTTTGGCGATGAAAGGAAAACTCCCGGCGGATGAGCTGCGAGAGATGCCCGGGAATTACCAGTTGCAGGCGGCAACAAAGTTGACTGTTCCCGAGGTAGGGGGCGACCGCCATATTGTTCAAATTACCAAATATAATCATTAGCATAACAAAATACATTAAGGGACGATGGGTAGGATATTAGCGATAACCAATCAAAAGGGCGGCGTGGGTAAAACGACAACGAGTGTCAATCTCGCAGCGTCATTGGTCGCAACAAAACGCAAGGTCATGCTGGTTGATCTCGATCCGCAGGGTAATGCCACGATGGGTAGCGGCATAGATAAAAATAACCTGGCATTATCTTGCTGTGACGTGTTGCTGGGTGAAGCGTCGGTTGCTGACGTGGCTATGGAGATAGCACCGGCAGGTTACACCATTTTGCCGTCAAACTCGGATCTTACGGCTGCCGAGGTCGCATTGATGGAGGTGGATTCTCGAGAGTCCAGCCTGCAACGCGCAATCCAACCCATCGAGGATGACTATGATTTTATCCTGATTGATTGCCCGCCGACACTAAACATGCTGACCGTTAACGCATTGGTCGCGGCCCATGGCGTTATTATCCCGATGCAATGTGAATATTACGCGCTAGAGGGTTTGACCGCGCTCATTGATTCGATTGAAAAAATAAAGATTTCATTAAACCCGGATTTGAAGATTGAAGGATTGTTGCGTACGATGTTCGATCCACGTAATCGATTGGCGAACGAGGTTTCAGAGCAGCTTATTGATCATTTTGGTGACAAGGTTTACCGCACCGTAGTCCCCAGGAACGTACGCCTGGCAGAGGCGCCTAGTCATGGGATGCCCGCCATGTTCTATGACAAGAACTCTCGTGGTGCGCTGGCTTATCTCGCATTGGCTGGCGAGCTGCTGCGGAAGGAAACGAAGGAAAAGGCGGCTGCCGTTGTCAACATTTAGACGGCAAGGAGATTGAAGCAGGATTTGGTTGAAATCATAGGGTTGGCTGATGCCTTGTGATCTACAAATAGTGATTTAGCTGAAATCGTTTGTATTTAAAGAGTGGATCGTGCGAGCTGATAACGGGAAATCTTCAATTGAGGGCGTTTTCCCAATATCTCGATAAAAAATGGATGTGTAAATGATGGTCGTAAAAAAGAGAGGTTTGGGTCGAGGACTCGATGCGCTGTTAGGATCAACGTCAGTGAAGGTGTCCGAGGTTGCTTCCGATCACCAGGCAAATGAATTGCGTACGCTCGCCGTTGATGTTCTGAGGCGAGGAAAATATCAGCCACGCAAGGGTATGCGAGCTGAGTCACTGGAGGAGCTCGCTGATTCGATTCGTGCACAAGGCGTCGTTCAGCCTATCGTTGTACGTCCCGTTTCGGCGACAGAATACGAGATTATCGCTGGTGAGAGGCGTTGGCGTGCCGCGCAGATTGCTGGTCTTCATGAGGTACCGGTAGTCATTCGTGATGTGCCGGATCAGGCGGCCATGGCCATGGCGCTGATTGAGAATATACAGCGTGAAAACCTGAATCCGATGGAGGAGGCGATTGCGTTAAAGCGTTTGATCAGTGAGTTTGAGTTAACTCACCAAATGGCAGCAGAAGCGGTCGGGCGCTCTCGCGCTGCCGTATCGAACTTGTTGCGTTTGTTTGATCTCAACGATGATGTAAAGAAATACGTTGAAAATGGTGATCTCGAAATGGGGCATGCACGCGCCCTGCTCGGCTTGCAAGGGGCTGAACAGAGCGAACTCGCTCGAAAAGTGGTCATGCGCGGTTTTTCGGTGAGGGAAACCGAGCAGCTGGTGCGAAAAGCGCAGTCGTCTGGGTCAAATCCGGATAAAAAATCGCAGAAGAGTGTTGATCCGGATATCAGAAAATTACAGGATGAATTATCTCAGCGCCTCGGTGCGAAGGTCATGTTTCAGCATACCGCAAAGGGCAAGGGCAAGCTCGTTGTCCATTACAACAACCTGGACGAGCTTGAAGGAATCCTCGGGCATATTCAATAACCGGTATTGTTGTGTGGAATTTGGCAGACGCCAATCGAATGCTTGCCGGCGGGTAATTAATCGGAAAAAGTGCTTTCCGGCTCTTGCAGATGATGGCAAGAGCACGGTATACTTGCGCGCTATTTTCTCGAGGCATAAAAAGAATGAAAGCCAAGGCCAACACCGGTCTAATGTTAGTCGGCGTTGGTACGATGCTAACCTCAATGGTGGTCGCTGGATTTCTCCTGGGGTATCTCGCCGATCTTTGGCTGGATAGCCAGCCAGTGTTCATGCTATTATGCGGCGGCCTCGGGTTTGTTGGGGGATTTCTTAAGGTGTATAAGTTATTGAGCAGAGTTGAATAATTAATGAATAACTCTGGTCAGGGGCTTGTTGTAAATACCCGTAAGATTTTCACATTGCAGATTACCATCGCGACAGTAGTTGCGGCGGGGTTTTTATTTGCGAAAGGCGCATTGCATGCGCAGTCCGCTGTTTACGGTGGACTAATCAGTTTGATTTCGGCCTTGCTATTAGGATATGGCATTGAAAAGGCGGCTCAACAGGGATCGAAAAGCGGACAGGCCATTTTATATGCCGGTGCAGCATTCAGGTTTGTGCTGGTACTGGTGATGTTCGTGATTGGGCTATCGATATTCAAACTGGAGCCTTTGGCAACTGTAACAGGATTTATATTGACGCAATTGTCTTTTCTTGTCGTCAATCGTTATCAGAAACAGCGGTAGTCAAAAACTGGGGATCAAGTTTTGAGCGAAAAAGCAGAATCATCAGGCGGCGGTACAGTCGAATATATTCAACATCACCTGACCAACTGGTGTGCGGGTGATTGTGATCCGGTTACGCATCAAGCGAATGGTTTTTGGGCATGGAATATTGATTCGCTATTTTTCAGCGTCGCACTCGGTGCTTTGCTCATTTTCGTTAGCTGGCGTCTAGGTCAAAAATTGACATCCGGCACACCAGGCGGTTTCCAGAATTTCGTTGAGTCAATTATTGATTTCGTTAACGGGCAAGTTAGAGATACTTTTCCTGGTCACAATCCAATCATCGCCCCGCTGGCGCTAACGATTTTTGTCTGGGTGTGGATGATGAACTTCATGGATCTGATTCCAGTCGATTTATTGCCTCTGATTGCTGGCGCAGTTGGTATTCACTATCTCAAGGTGGTTCCGACTACTGATTTGAATACTACGCTGGCCATGTCGTTGACGGTATTTGCGTTAATTATTTTTTATAGTATCAAGGTAAAAGGACCGATTGGTTATCTTAAAATGTTCCTTTTCCATCCTTTTGGAAAATTTTTCGTTCCAGTCAATATTGTTATGACTCTTATCGAAGAGCTGGCTAAGCCCTTAAGTCTCGCACTTCGTTTGTTCGGTAACCTGTTTGCTGGGGAACTGGTATTTTTACTCATTGCGTTGATTGGTGGCACGATGGCGGTTGGTTTTGCTGCGTTATTCTGGCTGCCGTTACAGGTTGTTCTGGATCTCGGTTGGTTGATTTTCCATCTGCTGGTCATCACATTGCAGGCCTTCATATTCATGGTGCTGACAATCGTGTATTTGGGCATGGCTCACACAGAAGATCATTAATGCAGTGACTGTGGTTTTATTTGGTATTTAATTTATCTTAAGTAGTCTTGATTTAAAGAGGAGAAATAAGCGATGACACCCGATATGATTGCACAAATCTATGCCTACACTGCAGTTGGCGTTGGCGTAATTTTAGCCGCTGCCGGTCTGGGTTCAGCCATTGGTTGGGGTTTGATCTGTGCTAAAACGTTGGAAGGTATTGCTCGTCAACCTGAGATGCGTCCTGCACTGATGACCAACATGTTCATCTTTGCTGGTCTGATGGAATCATTTCCGTTCATTATTCTTGCGTTTGCGATGTGGTTCCTGTTTGCTAATCCGTTTGTTGGTGCGCTGCAAAGTGCGATTGGTGCCTAATCCATCAATAACAACAATAGAGATATAGCACCGAGAGGAAAGCGAACATGAACGTTACAGTATCCCTGTTTGGACAGATGGCAGCCTTTATTGTGCTGATCTGGTTCGTTAACAAGGTTCTATGGGGGCCTTTAAACAATCTTTTGTCAGATCGTCAAAAGCGTATCGCTGATGGCCTGGCGGCCGCAGAAAAAGGTCAGCATGAGCTGGAATTATCTGAAAAACGTGCAAAAGAGGCATTGCATGATGCCAAGGCACAGGCATCGGAAATTATAGCTCAGGCCGAAAAGCGTGCCAGTGAGATTGTCGAAGAAGCGAAAACAGATGCTCGAACAGAAGGTGAGCGTCTGGTTAATGCTGCCAAGGCTGAAATAGATCAGGAAATAAATCGTGCGAAAGAACAACTTCGCGGTCAGGTGGCGACAATCGCTGCTGCGGGCGCGAGCAAGATTCTTTCTCGAGAAGTCGATGCGAATGCACATAACGATTTATTGCAGGACCTGGTATCACAAATCTAGATAGCGCGTGAAATAATATGGCAGAAAAGAGCACAATCGCACGACCATACGCACAGGCTGTATTTGACCTGGCTAACAAGCAGGGTGATCTCGCGGGTTGGTCTGACATGCTCCAGCTCTTAACGCTGGTAGCCCAGGACGAGAACATGAATGGATTAATTGGTAATCCCCGTGTTGGTAAAGATCGCCTGACTGACTTGTTCATTGATGTGTGCGGGGACAAGTTAAATGACAGCGGGAAGAACTTTATCAAGGTGTTGTCGCAGAATGACCGCATGGAATTGATTCCGGAAATTACAGCCATCTATGAAGTGTATCGTGCAGAGGCCGAAAAGGTGATTCAGGCCGAAATTATTTCTGCTTTCGAGGTCAGTGAAGAGCAAAAACAATCTATAGCTGCAGCACTAACCAAGCGTCTGGGGCGTGAAGTCAGTGTCGAATGCACCGTTGATAAATCTTTGGTCGGTGGTGCAGTTATCCGTGCTGGAGATATTGTGATAGATGGATCAGTTACAGGGCAGCTTGAAAAGCTGGCGAGTGTGTTGTCCCATTAAAGAATTCGATTATTAGAGGATAAGAAAAATGCAGTTAAATGCAGCTGAAATCAGCGAATTGATCAGACAGCGAATTGAAGGTTTCGATGTCGTTACTGAAGCACGTACAGAAGGAACCGTGGTTAGCGTAACCGACGGTATCGTTCGTATTCACGGTCTTGCGGACGTGATGCAAGGTGAGATGCTGGAGTTTCCGGGGAACACATTCGGTATGGCGCTTAACCTAGAGCGTGACTCGGTCGGTGCGGTTGTTTTGGGTAGCTATGAGCATATTTCAGAGGGTGACACGGTAAAGTGTACCGGTAGAATTCTTGAAGTCCCTGTAGGCGATGATTTGATCGGTCGTGTTGTTGACTCCCTGGGCAATCCGATTGATGGTAAGGGCCCTGTTAACGCTGCGGCGACGTCGCCTATTGAAAAGGTGGCGCCGGGTGTCATTGCACGCCAGTCAGTTGATCAGCCTGTTCAGACGGGCTTGAAATCGATTGACGCGATGGTGCCAATCGGTCGCGGACAACGTGAGTTGATTATTGGTGACCGTCAAACAGGTAAAACAGCTGTTGCAGTTGATGCAATCATCAATCAAAAAGGTACGGGCGTAAAATGTATCTACGTTGCAATTGGCCAAAAGGCGTCATCTATCGCAAACGTTGTACGTAAGTTGGAAGAACATGATGCAATGGATCACACTATTATTGTCGCTGCATCAGCATCAGACCCGGCCGCGATGCAATTTATTGCACCTTACGCCGGATGTTCCATGGGTGAATATTTCCGTGACCGCGGTGAAGACGCACTGATTATTTATGATGATTTAACAAAGCAGGCATGGGCTTATCGTCAGGTGTCGCTGTTATTGCGTCGTCCACCAGGTCGTGAAGCGTACCCAGGTGACGTATTCTATCTCCACTCTCGCTTGTTGGAGCGTGCATCCAGAATTAATGCCGATTATGTTGAAAAACTGACCAACGGTGAAGTCAAAGGCCAGACCGGATCATTGACTGCGTTGCCAATCATTGAGACTCAGGCTGGTGACGTATCAGCGTTCGTACCAACCAACGTGATTTCTATTACTGATGGTCAGATTTTCCTGGAAACTGACCTGTTTAACTCCGGTATTCGACCTGCTATTAATGCAGGTCTGTCAGTATCACGTGTTGGTGGTGCGGCTCAAACCAAGATCATTAAAAAGCTGGGCGGTGGTGTACGTCTTGACCTTGCTCAGTATCGTGAGCTAGCGGCATTCTCGCAGTTTGCTTCAGACCTGGATGAGGCAACACGTAAGCAACTGGAGCGTGGTCAGCGCGTCACTGAGCTAATGAAACAAAAGCAGTATGCGCCGTTGAGTGTAGCGGGTCAGGCAGTTTCTTTATTTGCTGCGAACGAAGGTTTTCTTGATGACGTCGATCTGGAGAAAATCGGTGATTTCGAAGCGGCGCTACAAAGTCATATGAAATCTAACCATGCAGACTTGCTCGATAAAATCGATAGCACCGGTGATTACAACGACGATATCGCGAATGAATTACGTTCAGCGATCGAATCATTCAAGGCAAACAGCGTCTGGTAGACGGAGAATAGAGTATGGCCGTTGGAAAAGAAATTCGCGTCAAAATTAACAGTATTAAAAATACGCAAAAGATTACCCGCGCGATGGAAATGGTTGCTGCGAGTAAAATGCGTAAGGCGCAAGATCGCATGACTGCATCTCGCCCCTATGCAGACAAGATGAAAAATGTCGTTCGTCACCTTGCACATGCGCATCCTGAATACAAGCATCCTTACATGGAAGATCGTGAGGTCAAGCGTGTTGGTTTTATAGTTATTTCTTCAGATCGTGGGCTTTGTGGTGGTTTAAACGGAAATCTTTTTAAGAGAACCGTTGCCAGCATGAAAGATTACCATGATCAGAAAATTGAAATTGACCTGTGTACGATAGGCTCTAAAGCGGGTGCATTCTTTTCCAGACTTGGCGGTAATGTCATCGCTCAAGCTGCGCACCTTGGTGATGCACCGCAAATCTCGGAACTGATCGGTTCTATCAAGGTTATGCTGGATGCCTATGATGAAGGAAATATTGATCGACTGTTTGTTGTGTACAACGAATTTGTTAACACCATGACTCAAAAGCCGATCGTAGAACAGCTGTTACCAGTAGAAGCTGAAGGTGAAGAAGAGCTAAAACATCACTGGGATTATATCTATGAACCTGAAGCCAAAGAGGTATTGAGCGCTTTGTTGGTTCGTTATATCGAGTCACTGGTTTACCAGGGTGTCGTGGAAAATCTTGCCTGCGAACAGGCGGCTAGAATGGTGGCAATGAAATCTGCATCTGACAATGCAGGAGCCCTCATCGATGAATTACAACTGGTTTATAACAAGGCGCGTCAGGCAGCGATTACTCAGGAAATTTCCGAGATTGTTGGTGGTGCGGCTGCAGTCTAAGGTTTAATTTTAATAAATTCCGCAAGTTATTACGAGCTTGCAAACATCTATAAAAAGAGGAATTGAGGCAATGAGTTCAGGAAAAATAGTTCAGATCATCGGCGCTGTTGTAGACGTGGAATTCCCACGCGATGCGATGCCCAAGGTATATGATGCGCTGACGGTTGAATCGACAAATCTGACCCTTGAAGTACAGCAACAGCTTGGTGATGGTGTTGTTCGTGCCATTGCGATGGGTTCTTCTGACGGATTAAAGCGCGGTATTGATGTGTCCAATACCGGCGCGCCGGTTTCTGTACCAGTGGGAAAAGAAACGCTGGGACGTATTATGGATGTTCTGGGTAACCCAATCGACGAATGTGGCCCAATTGGCGAACAGGAGCGCTGGGCGATTCACCGCAAGGCTCCGGCTTACGATGAGTTGGCTGGTGCAACCGAGCTTCTGGAAACAGGTATCAAGGTGATTGATCTACTTTGCCCGTTTGCCAAGGGTGGTAAAGTAGGATTGTTTGGTGGTGCGGGTGTAGGCAAGACCGTTAACATGATGGAGCTTATTAATAACATCGCAACAAAACACTCTGGTTTGTCTGTATTTGCAGGTGTTGGTGAGCGTACTCGTGAGGGTAACGACTTTTACCATGAAATGCAGGAAGCGGGTGTTGTTAACGTAGAGCAGTTCGATCAGTCAAAAGTATCGATGGTTTATGGCCAGATGAATGAGCCACCAGGTAACCGTCTTCGTGTTGCATTGACTGGTTTGACCATGGCCGAAAAATTCCGTGATGAAGGTCGTGACGTTCTATTGTTTATCGATAACATCTATCGTTATACGCTGGCGGGCACAGAGGTATCGGCACTGTTGGGTCGTATGCCATCAGCGGTAGGTTATCAGCCAACGCTGGCTGAGGAGATGGGTGCACTGCAAGAGCGTATTACTTCTACCAAGACTGGTTCTATTACTTCGATCCAGGCGGTATACGTACCTGCGGATGACTTGACCGATCCTTCCCCTGCTACGACCTTTGCTCACCTGGATTCAACGGTGGTATTGTCACGTCAAATCGCAGAGCTGGGTATTTACCCTGCGGTAGATCCGCTGGATTCAACCAGCCGCCAGCTGGATCCACTGGTTGTTGGACAGGAGCATTATGATGTTGCACGTTCTGTACAGGGTACCTTGCAACGTTATAAAGAACTGAAAGATATTATTGCTATTCTGGGTATGGACGAGTTGTCTGAAGACGATAAATTGACCGTTGCTCGCGCACGTAAATTACAGCGCTTTATGTCACAGCCGTTTACCGTTGCACAGGTATTTACCGGGGCGCCTGGTAAGTATGTCACCCTGAAAGATACCATTGCAGGATGTAAAGGGATCGTCGATGGTGAATTTGACCAACTACCAGAACAGGCATTTTATATGGTTGGTTCAATTGACGAAGCGGTTGAAAAGGCTCAGGCAATTCAATAAAGGAACACAGGTAAAGGTTTATGGCCATGACTATGCACGTAGATATTGTCAGCGCAGAGGAGGAGATCTTCTCGGGCCAGGCTGAAATGGTTTTTGCATCCGGTGTCATGGGCGACTTGGGCATTATGCCTCGTCACGCGCCACTGCTGACCCAGTTAAAGCCAGGTGAAGTGAGAATCAAGACATCCGATAACGAAGAGCAATTTTACTATGTCTCGGGTGGCATGCTTGAGGTTCAGCCTCACGTTGTCACGGTACTGGCGGATACCGCTGTTCGGGCCAAAGATCTTGATGAGGCTGCAGCAATAGAAGCGAAACAACGCGCTGAACAGGCATTAAGCGACAAAGCCTCCGAGTTTGAATATGCCAAGGCTCAGACTGAGTTGGCCGAGGCCGTTGCCCAGCTACAGGCAATTGAGAAACTTCGTAAAACCGCCGGGCGTCGCTAGATAGTGTAAGTTAGCGAAGAAATACTGGTTAAAAAGGCCGTCGGAAGACGGCCTTTTCTTTTGCTGCCTTTTTGTTGGCAACGTAATATAATTCCGGGAGCCAACACGTTCGGCAGAATGCAGGTCAGTCGCATCCGAATACTTTTCAATTAGCACGGAATTTGTATTGAATTAACTATGATGAAACTGGGCATAATCATACTTGCAGCGGGTGCAGGAACGCGCATGCGATCATCGATCCCCAAAATTTTGCATAGCCTCGCCGGTAAGCCGCTGCTAACCCATGTATATGAAGTTGCGAATCAACTGGATTCGACTGGTATCCATATCATTTATGGCCATGGTGGTAATCGGGTAAAAGAGTCCCTCCAGCATCTCGATGCAAACTGGATCGAGCAGTCTGAGCAGCTTGGAACCGGGCATGCCGTAGCGCAGGCACTGCCAGCACTGAAAAATAATGAAAACGTGCTGGTACTTTATGGTGATGTACCACTCATCTCTGTTCACACTTTGCAGCAGCTAATTGGTCATGCTGACCAACAGCAGCTTGGGCTGTTAACTGCACAGGTTGATGAACCTTCTGGATACGGAAGAATAGTAAGAAATGATAAGGGTCAGGTTCAAAGTATCGTTGAAGAAAAGGATGCCTCGGAGGATCAGCGTACGATTAAAGAGATTAATACCGGTATCATGGTTTTGCCCGTTAATCATTTAACTCGGTGGATTAATGGACTCGAAAATAAAAATGTCCAAAAAGAGTATTATTTAACCGATGTAATAGCGATGGCAGTTAATGATGGTATCAAGATCAATACGGTGTCTGCGACAACCAATATGGAAATCAGCGGCGTCAATGATCGCATACAACTCGCGCAACTGGAAAGATTTTATCAGGAACAGCGGGCTTCCGATCTGATGAAAGACGGGGTCACGCTGTTTGATCCTCAGCGCTTTGATCTGAGAGGATCGTTAAAACATGGCCATGATATCGTTATCGATGTGAATGTTATTATCGAGGGTGAAGTGTCTTTGGGTGACGGTGTCCAGATAGGTCCGAATACAGTTATTAAAAATTCAACCATAGGGAATGGTGTCAAATTGATGGCAAATTGTGTCATAGAGGATGCTGTTATGGGCGATGAATGCAGGATCGGACCGTTTGCGCGCATTCGTCCAGAGACAACATTGGCTGACCACGTCCATGTGGGTAATTTTGTCGAGATCAAGAAATCAAAAGTTAGTACTGGCTCTAAGATTAATCATTTAAGTTATGTCGGTGACTCAAGTGTCGGTAGTGAAGTCAATATTGGTGCTGGTACGATCACCTGCAATTATGATGGTGCAAAAAAACATCACACAACGATCGGAAACAAGGTGTTTATTGGTTCAGATACCCAACTGATTGCACCCGTAACGGTAGGCGATGGCGCAACAATTGGTGCTGGTTCGACGATTACCCGTGACGTGCCTGCGGATGCGTTGACGCTGAGTCGTTCGCCACAAAAAACGCGTGCTGGTTGGCAAAGACCAGTGAAAAAGAAGTGATAAAGAAGCCATGTTATTATCCGATATCTATAGTTAAGGACTAATCGAGGTTATCTAAAGATGTGTGGCATAGTCGGGGCAGTTGCTGAGCGTGATGTAACGCCAATATTGTTGGAAGGACTGAAACGGTTGGAGTACCGTGGGTATGACTCCGCAGGCATTGCCGTACTGGAAAATGGTAATCAGTTAGGGCGGGTCAGGGCTTCGGGGAAGATAAAGAAACTGGAAACCAGTCTGGACGCAATCACGCTGCATGGTTTCACCGGTATCGCGCATACACGGTGGGCAACCCATGGAAAACCGACCACAAGCAATGCCCACCCGCATATTTGTAAAAAG
>JBHHVB010000065.1:0-12950 GCA_046754065.1 Gammaproteobacteria bacterium | reverse complement strand
ATAAAGATCAACTCAGGATTGAGTAAGCAATACTGTCGTTTATTTTGCGCTTACAATCAATCAACCGAATTGGACATGTCATGAACCTGAAAACCATAGCAGAGTTTGTTGAGAACGATGCAATAAGGGGGAAACTCACTGCACTTGGCGTTGACTATGCACAGGGCTTCTGCATGGGAAAACCGGAGCCCATCAGTCAATTTTTACCTTAGGTTAAGAACATCCTGCATATCAAACAAGCCCGAGTCATAACTCATCAACCAGTTTGCAGCATGTAACGCTCCATTAGCAAATGTCATTCTGCTAGTAGCTATATGACTGATTTCAACCCGCTCACCGGTCCCTGCAAACATGACCGTATGCTCCCCGACAATATCACCGGCTCGAATGGTTTCAAAACCGATTGTTTTTCGGTCACGCTCTCCAGTATTACCTTCACGACCATAAACCGCACAGTCTGCTAAATTTCTGTTCAACGCGTTTGCAATCGTCTCACCCATTCGCAATGCCGTACCAGATGGTGCATCGACCTTGTGACGATGATGAGCCTCTATAATTTCTATATCGACATCATCGCCAAAAACTCGTGCAGCCATATCCAGTAATTTTAGACTCAAATTAACTCCAATACTCATGTTGGGAGCAAATACAATCGGGATCTCTTTTGACGTCTCGGTAATAATCCCTTTCTGGTCTTCGGAAAAACCCGTAGTGCCTATTACCATGCGTCGCTTCGATTCCCGGCAAATTGCCAGATGACCAAGCGTAACCTCAGGACGGGTAAAATCGATCACTACATCAAAATCATCGATTACAGCTTTCAAATCCGGTGTTATGTTGATCCCGATTTTCCCTACACCGGCAATTTCTCCCGCATCACATCCAACAACATTACTTTCGGGACGTTCCGTCGCTGCACCGACCACTATATGATCGACACCTTCACAGGCTTCGATTAACGTTTTACCCATTCTTCCGGCGCTACCGACTATTGCAACCTTGGTCATATATACAATCCGTATTGTTGTTCGCTAATATTGCAGTTACCGTACAGCTCTATAAATCTTCAAAAAAGTTTTTTACACTATCAAACCATGTTCTGGTACGGGGGCTATGTTTGTCACCGGATTCACGCATCGTTTTTTCGAATTCCTGTAGCAGGGATTTCTGTTTCTGATTCAGATTCACTGGCGTTTCTACAACTACCTTGCAATACAAATCGCCTACTCCTCCCTGGTGAACTGATTGCACACCTTTGCCTTTCAAACGAAATGCCTTGCCTGTCTGGGTTTCGGCTGGAATTTTGAGTTTCACCCGCCCTTTTAGGGTAGGCACATCAAGCTCGCCACCCAACGCTGCCTTAACAAAGCTAACTGGCATTTCGCAGAACAGATTATTACCTTCCCTCGTAAAGATCTCATGCGGTTTAACCTTAATCTGAACGTATAAATCACCCGCTGGCCCGCCACCCTCTCCGGCCTCCCCCTCGGATGCCAGCCTGATTCTATCCCCTGTATCAACACCGGCCGGAATTTTAACGGACAAGGTTTTCTGTTCCTGTTTACGTCCCCGACCATGACACGTTGGACAAGGGTCGTTAATCATCTTACCTTTACCCTTACAGCGGGGACAGGTTTGCTGAATGGAGAAAAAACCTTGCTGCATTCGAACCTGCCCTTGTCCGCCACAAGTTGTACAGGTTGTCGGGGACGTACCTTTTTTTGCGCCAGAACCTTCGCAGTCTTCGCATTTCACTCGCGTAGGAATGCGGATTTTTACAGTTTTGCCCTGAACAGCATCTTCGAGCGATAGCTCCAGATCGTACCTCAGATCCGCGCCTCGATAGGCCTGGCTCCGACTACCACGCGAGCCACCACCAAAAATATCGCCGAATACATCATCGAAGATATCACTAAAGTTCCCACCGCCTCCAAACCCTGCACCACCCCCGGCGGACGGATCTACTCCGGCATGACCAAACTGGTCATAAGCGGCCCTTTTCTGGGAATCGGCAAGAACCTCATAGGCCTCCTTGGCCTCTTTAAAATTTTCTTCTGCTTCTTTGCTATCGGGGTTCCTGTCAGGATGATATTTCATCGCCAGACGTCTGTAAGCCTTTTTAAGCTCCGCCTCGCTCGCATTTTTTGCAACACCCAGTACTTCGTAATAATCCCGGTTAGACATAAAAATAATCAGCCTGTAACAATGCTATTAATCGATACACAAAAAGGCGTAGGAAAACTCCCACGCCTTATCGGTCCCACAATCTTTACGATTATGGGATAATCGTAAAGATGATTACTTATTATCTTCTTTAACTTCCTCAAACTCAGCATCAACAACATTTTCGTCTTTATTGTTGCTATCTGCTGCGTTGGCTTGTTCACCTGCAGATTCACCACTGCTCTCTGGCGCCTGCTGGGCATAAGCTTTCTCTGCAATCTTACCGGAAGCTTCAGTTAACTGCCTGGTTTTTTCCTCAATATCGGCTTTGTCGTCGCCTTTCATAGATTCTTTAAGCGCCGCTATAGCAGTTTCCACGCTCTTTTTCTCATCTGCATCGACTTTGTCACCAAGCTCGTCCATCGATTTAGTCGTTGCATGAATCAAACTATCTGCCTGATTACGCGCGTCGACCAGTTCATGGAATTTTCGGTCTTCATCAGCGTGTGACTCAGCATCATTCACCATGCGTTCGATTTCATCATCGGACAAACCGCTTGACGCCTTGATGATGATGGATTGTTCTTTCCCGGTCGCCTTGTCTTTGGCAGATACGTTCAATATACCATTTGCATCGATATCAAAATTGACCTCAATCTGTGGTATACCACGCGGAGCAGGAGGGATATCCGTCAAGTCAAAACGCCCGAGGGATTTGTTTGCAGACGCCATATCGCGCTCACCCTGAAGAACATGAACTGTAACAGCTGTCTGGTTGTCATCTGCTGTAGAAAACACCTGGTTAGCCTTGGTAGGTATCGTGGTATTTTTGTCTATTAACTTTGTCATTACCCCACCTAGCGTTTCAATACCCAGGGATAATGGCGTAACATCCAGCAACAGTACGTCTTTGACATCACCACCAAGCACACCCGCCTGAATCGCTGCACCTACCGCTATTGCTTCATCAGGATTTACATCTTTACGTGGTTCCTTACCAAAGAAATTCTGGACTGTTTCCTGAACCTTGGGCATACGGGTCTGCCCACCAACCAGAATGATATCGTCAATTTCCGATGCACTTAAGCCGGCATCCTTGAGCGCCGTTTTGCATGGCTCAATGGAGCGCTCGACAAGGTCTTCAACCAGCGACTCAAGTTTTGCCCTGGTTAATTTGATGTTCAGATGCTTTGGTCCGCTTGCGTCTGCGGTGATATAAGGCAGGTTAACATCGGTTTGCTGGCTGGATGATAATTCGATTTTCGCTTTCTCAGCGGCCTCTTTCAATCTCTGCAACGCTAATGGATCATTGTGGAGATCTACACCTGCATCCTTTTTAAATTCATCCGAAAGGTAATCGATGATTCTGGTATCAAAATCCTCACCACCCAGGAATGTGTCTCCGTTGGTGGATAACACTTCGAACTGATGCTCGCCTTCAATTTCAGCGATCTCGATAATCGAGATATCAAAGGTACCCCCACCAAGATCATAAACGGCAATTTTTGCGTCACCACGCTTTTTGTCCATACCATAAGCGAGTGCTGCTGCTGTAGGCTCATTAATAATACGCTTGACATCAAGACCCGCGATCTTACCCGCATCTTTGGTCGCCTGACGTTGAGAATCATTAAAATAGGCTGGAACCGTGATAACTGCTTCAGTGACTGGTTCGCCCAGATAGTCTTCTGCAGTTTTTTTCATTTTCATCAACACCCGCGCGGAAATCTCAGGTGCAGCCATTTTATTACCATGCGCCTCGACCCATGCATCACCGTTGTCAGCCTTGATGATTTTGTAAGGCACCAGCCTTATGTCGCGTTGAACAACTTCCTCATCAAACCTTCGACCAATCAGCCTTTTAATGGCAAAAAGGGTGTTGATCGGATTAGTAACCGCCTGTCGTTTCGCCGACTGGCCGACAAGCACCTCATTATCTTCGGTATAGGCAACAATAGACGGTGTAGTCCGGCTGCCTTCACTGTTCTCTATCACTCGAGGTTTACCTCCCTCCATGACAGCAACACATGAATTCGTTGTTCCCAAGTCAATTCCGATTATTTTACCCATTTCTCAAATCTCTCCGTTTTTCCTCTCACCGCACACAAAGTACAGCCGTTCATCTAGCTTTAAATATGGGGGCCTTAAGGTTCGTTTCAAGCCATTTGATCAATTTTATTGCTATTTTCCTGGTTTTTTTCATCTTGCGCTTTGGCAACAACGACCATCGCCGGCCTGATAAGTCGCTCGTTCAGCAAATAGCCCTTTTGAAACACTGTCACCACGGTATTGGGATCGACATCACCCGTTTCCTGGATGGACATGGCTTGATGAAACTCTGGATCAAACTTCTCGTTAACCGGGTTAACTTCCCGAATACCCACTTTTTCCATTGCCTCTGTCAGCAATTTCAGTGTGAGCTCCATACCCTCGCGCAGTTTTTCGATATCGTTTACATCATTTTCGGTGGCGGTAAGACCCAACTCAAGGCTGTCTTTTACCGGCAGCAACTCATTTGAAATTTTTTCCAGCCCAAATTTACGGGCCTTTTCGACATCTTGTTGCGCCCTGCGTCTGTAATTCTCCAGTTCGGCTTTTGCTCTGAGCACCTGATTCCAGTTTTCTTCTGCCCTGGCATTAGCTTCCTCAAGTGCTAGCAACAGCTCGTCATTTGAAAGCGACTCCCCATTGCTGGTTACCTGACCATCGCCCTCTACGGCCTCAACCTCTTCAGAATTGCCTATTTCTTTATTATTATCAGATAGCTGACTATCATTACTCATAAATTACTCCAACTTTGATATCTGTTTAATACTGGATTAACCATTAATAGGGACTTTCTGCTTTGTATTCAAGGCCGAACTCACCATTTTTGCGGTCACGTCTACTAGCGGGATAACGCGCTCATAGGCCATTCGGGTCGGACCAATCACCCCAAGTACTCCAACCACCTCTCCATCTACATCGTAGGTTGACGTCACCATACTACATTCATCCAGAACCTTGTATCCTGATTCCTCACCAATAAAGATTTGCATACCCTGAGTATTAATGCACTGGTCCAGCAGATGAAGTATTTGTTGTTTTTCATTAAATGCATCAAAAAGGTTACGTAATTTATCAACCCTGGACAGCTCTGCATACTCCATTAAATTTGTTTCACCCGACATAATGAAATCCTGCGATTCGGTCTCGTCAGCAAAAACCTGTTCGGCCATTACAATTGCTTCCTGCATTTCTTTTGCCATGCTTTCCCTGGTATTACGGAGCTCACTAAGAAGATGCTTTCTTACCTGGGTAAGACTTTTACCGGTAAAGATCGAATTTAGATAATTCGCGGCCTTCTGCAATTCATTAGACGTATATTGTCTTTTTGTGTGAATTACCCTGTTTTGCACTTCCTTATCATTGATAACCAGTATCACCAGCACTCGATTATCTGCTAGCGACATAAATTCTATTTGCCTGAATGAAAACTGCTCCTTTCTGGGCAACATCACAATACCAGCCATGCTGGTGATACTAGATAATAATGATGATACAGATCCAGCCAGATCGGCAAGGGAATCTTCGCTATCCAGTCTGATCTGCATCTGCCGAAATAAAGTGGTATCAAGATTTTTTACCGTTAACAACGAATCGACAAACATCCGGTAACCCTTGATTGTGGGAACACGACCTGCCGAGGTGTGCGGAGACACCACCAGCCCCATGTCTTCAAGATCCGACATTACATTGCGAACAGTGGCAGCACTTAGGTCAAGCCCGGATTCCTTGGCCAAATATCTAGAACCCACGGGTTGACCGTCACGAATATAACTTTCGATAAGGACTTTTAAAAGGCGTTGTGACCGTTCATTGATTTCGCTTGCCACGATATCATCCTAAAATTATAATGTAATTTTTTCAATGGGTTGCATATGTATCTGCGCATTCAGAGGTCAATGGCCAAGATGAAACTAACAACTCGTATAATAACTGTCAAGAATGTGCCAACAATACTAAAAACCACCCAATAGTACCGCATTAAATATATACCTTAAAATGAGCGATTCGGAATTTAAAACTGTTGGACTGATTGGAAAATACGATGATCCAACCATATCCAATACCATCAACCTACTTTCATCTCACCTGCAAGACCACAAAATCAACGTGATCCTGGATGAAGGCACCAAAGCCATCCTGGAAGCCAATACGTTGTCGACGTGCACACGGAATGAACTAGGTGAGTCCTGCGACCTGGCCGTGGTTATCGGAGGCGATGGCACGCTTCTCAATGCGGCCAGATCATTGGCAGATCATAACGTGCCAATCGCAGGAATAAATCTTGGACATCTTGGGTTTCTGACCGATATTTCACCCAGCAACATGCTGGACCATATAGATGAAATACTCAACGGCCAGTATTTGATTGAGGAACGTTTCCTGTTGCACGCTAAAATTATCCGGGACGGCGAATACATTAGTGAAAGCGATGCCTTCAATGACGTTGTCGTGCATAAATGGAACGTTGCTCGAATGATTGAAATCGAAACGTATGTTGATGGCAAGTTTGTTTACTCGCAACGATCCGATGGCCTCATCGTATCGACCCCGACTGGCTCTACGGCCTACGCCTTGTCTGCTGGCGGACCCATTATCCACCCCACACTAAACGCAATGGTACTTGTGCCAGTCTGCCCTCACACGATGAGTAACCGTCCCATCGTCGTTGATGGTAATAGTCAGGTAGAGGTAATCGTCCGTGAGCACAGGAGCGATAGCGCACAGGTGACTTGTGATGGACAGATCACATTTGGCCTGATCTCTGGCGATCACATTCAAATCAGAAAAAAAGATAATCCGGTCAGGCTCGTTCACCCCTCACAACACGATCACTTTGAAATACTGCGCGCAAAACTTCATTGGGCTGAAAACCCCTAATGACACGTCTGGATGATTAATTCAATTAAATACGCGGTTTAATGCTAATAAATCTGCATATTGACAATTATGCCATCGTCGAGTCTCTGAATCTCGAGTTGCATAACGGACTGACAATCGTCACTGGTGAAACAGGCGCTGGAAAATCAGTCTTGATTGATTCCGTTGGGCTTGCACTGGGTGACAGGGCCGATAGTTCCATGATTCGTAGTAATTGTCAGCGGGCAGAGATTACCGCTGATTTTGATATAAGAGAGAACGATCCGGCCAAAAAGTGGTTATCGAGTCATGAACTTGATCTCGATAACGATTGCCAATTAAGAAGAACGATTTCTAATGATGGCCGCTCCAGGGGATATATCAATGGTAGTCCTGTACCCGTTCAACAGTTAAAAGAACTAGGTAATTTACTGCTTGATATTCATGGACAACATGCGCATCAGTCTCTACTAAAAACTGGATATCAACGGGAAATACTCGATGAATACGCTAACAATAAGCAACTACTCGAATCTGTATCCGAACAGTATAAAAAATGGAAGTCTCTGAATGAAGAAATCGAACAGTTGTCTGCCAGCGTAAAAAGTGGTGATGACCAGATCGAATTTTTGAAATTTCAGATAAGAGAACTGGAAATACTGGATATAGGAAGCCTGGATATAGCCGATTTGGAGAAAGAGCAGAACCGTCTGGCAAATGCCGACACTCTCATCGCTACTTGTCAAACTGCGCTGAATTCTCTGGACAATACCGACCAGTCCGCCACCAACAGAATTAACACGACAATCCGGGAATTGTCTCACCTGGCGAAAAAAGATAATCAGCTACAGGTTATCATCAACCTGTTGGAAAATGCTTCAATACAAATAAATGAAGCGGTTTCTGAAATTCAGCACTATCTTGATACGACCGAGCTAGATCCAGAAAAACTGAACCAGGTGGAAAAGCTGCTTGGCACAATCCATGATGCAGCCAGAAAGCACCACGTTCACGCTAACGAACTGCCCGGGGTGCTTGAACAGCTGAATGAAACGCTTGCCTCGCTGGAAAACATCGATGCAAGACTTGCCCAACTAAAAGATGAAATAGACACCGCGGCTACAAAGTATCTTGATTGCGCTAAAAAGCTTAGCGCAAGCCGAATAAAAGCTGCCGGAAAGCTCGATAAACTCGTCTCCGACAAAATGAATATACTCGGCATATCGGGTGGGTCATTCAAGGTTTGCATCGAGCCAAACCCGGATGCCAAATTTTCACTGCATGGACTTGATACCGTTAGATTCACCGTAACCACAAACCCGGGGCAGCCACTAAAACTATTGGACAAGGTTGCATCCGGTGGAGAGCTCTCACGCATAAGCCTGGCGATTCAGTCCATACTCTCACAGAATGTCGGCATACCAACTTTGATATTTGACGAGGTTGACAGTGGAATCGGTGGCCGTGTAGCAGAAATTGTAGGTCAAATGCTTCGCACCTTAAGTAATAAGAGGCAGGTGGTATGCATTACCCATCTGCCCCAGGTAGCATCACTGGGTCAACAACACCTTCACGTTGTGAAGAATATCTCTTCCACAGACTCTACCGCAAAAATCCTACAGCTGGATAACGAGCAACGATATGATGAAATAGCCCGCATGCTTGGAGGGATCGAGATTACCGAGAAAACGCTGGCGCACGCAAAAGACATGATTGAAAGAGCCCAACAGCAGCTCCAGTAGTTATTACTGCTGAAGTTAATTAATCCCGGTTATCCGTTCGGCAATCTTCGCATAGACCATAAATATTAAGATTATGGTCCGTCATCTCAAAACCTGCTTTATCGGCGATTTCTTTTTGCCGTTGCTCAATGACTTCATCAAAAAATTCGTCTACCTTGCCGCAACTGATACAAACAATATGATCATGATGACGACCTTCGTCGATCTCGAATACCGAATGCCCTTCTTCGAAGTGATGACGGGTTACCAGGCCAGCAGACTCGAATTGGGTTAACACCCGGTAAACTGTCGCCAGACCAACATCCTCACCCGACTCGATGAGTGATTTATAAACATCTTCAGCACGCATATGGCGCTTTTCACTACTCTCTAAAATCTGTATGATCTTGATCCGTGGTAGGGTAGCCTTCAGGCCCGCCTGTTTCAGGTTTGTACTGCCCACGTTAAAACCTCCTAATCCGGGTACATGAGATTTACATTGGATAAAATCCATAAAATTGCTTTGAATTCGATCCATGCAGGAACAACATAAATGAAAACGCGTCTCATTTCCATAACAACCGGTATTTTCGTTGCCATTCTGTGCTCCTGCTCGATCCATAAACTGGATATTCAGCAGGGTAATGTCGTTACAAAAAAAATGATGGATCAGGTAAAACCGGGAATGAGTACAAAACAGGTTAAATTCATACTCGGTACGCCACTCATCAACGATCCCTTTCACCAGAACCGCTGGGATTACATCTATTTGTTTAAATCAGGATCAGGAGAGGAGAAACCCAAAAAATATCACATATCGTTAAAATTTGAAGATGACAAACTAACCAGGATCGAAGGTCAGGCGCCTGAGGACTAGTGTCTCTACGCATCCAGATCCCCTCCTCCTTTTTTCATCTTTTTACCTTGCGCTGCGCGTTGTCTACGCACTTCTTTTGGATCTGCAATCAGCTTGCGGTAAATTTCAATCCTGTCTCCTTCTCGAAGATTCGCAGATAATTTGGCCAGTTTTCCAAACACGCCAACTTTATTGACCGATAAATCTATCTCATCAAACTCGTCGAGGATACCGGAACTCCTGATCGCTTCCTCAATTGTTGAATCAGCATCGACCTGGGTCTTGATGATAAGTTGCTTTTCAGGCCGCGCAAAAGACACCTCGACTTCTATTTTGTTATCTTTTTCCATAAATTACTACTGCCCTTTCACAGAACGCGTCAACCAGGGTATTCGCAATTTGGTTAAAAACCGGCCCAACAGTTAATTTCAATATCTTACTTGAAAAATCATACTCAAGATCTAGTGTAACCTTGCTGCCTAGTTCGCCCATCGAATCAAAACGCCAAAAGCCCTCAAGCACATTAAAAGGTCCTTCGACCAGTCGCATTTCAATTATTTTATCTTTCTGTAATCGATTCCGGGTCGTGAAGGTCTTATTCAGTCTTCCCTTGGAAAGCTCAACCGATGCTTTTACCTCATCATCATCTCTACTCCATACAGTCGAGGATTTACACCACGGTAGAAAATCGGGATATGACTCCACGTCATCAACGAGCGTAAACATCTCATGGGTCGTGTAGGGAACCAGCGCACTGCGATTTATATTCGTCATAAGGACCGGTAGATTATATCCAACCCATAGAATGAAGAAACACAACTATAACGGCAACCGGTGTTACAAATCTCACCAAAAATAGCCAAATAGTGTAACCTCCAGGGTATGCGATACTTAACTCGTCACGAGTTGAATTTCGGGACATCACCCAGCCGGCAAAGATAGCGATAAACAGTCCACCAAGCGGCAGCATGATGTTAGCGGTCAGGTAATCGAGCAGATCAAAAAAGGTCTTGCCGAAGAAATTCAGATCTTTCCATTCGTTAAAAGAAAAGATAGTTCCAATACCCAGCAACCAGGTAATAATTCCGCTCCACCCAACAGCGGCAACACGAGTGAAACCATGATTTTCAACCAGCCATGTAACGGCTGGTTCTATTAACGAAATTGACGAGCTCCATGCTGCAAAAACCAGTAGCACAAAAAACAAAAATCCGAAAAAGGCACCTGCTGGCATCTGACCAAAGGCTAATGGCAAGGTCTGAAAAACCAGGCCAGGCCCAGCGCCAGGCTCCAGACCGTTAGCAAAAACAATAGGAAAAATAGCCAACCCAGCCATCAGCGCAACAACTGTATCAGCCAACGCGATTAACATTGAGGCTTTAGCTATTGAGATATGATCTGGCATATATGAACCATAGATCATGATCGCGCCCATACCGAGGCTTAGCGTGAAAAACGCATGCCCCATCGCAATTAAAACACCATCCTGGGAGATCTTGCTAAAATCTGGGGAAAACAGAAACGAAACCCCGTCCATAAACGCACCCGTATTCATTGCGTAGCCGACGAGTATGACAAGTAAAACAAATAGCGAGGGCATCAAAAAACGGACCGCCTTCTCAATACCGCTTTTTACGCCTCTCGCAACGATGATCATCGTCATCACTATAAATATCGTATGCCAGGCCAGTAATTTTTCAGGGTCGGAAATCAGATCTGTAAAAATCGTCTCAACAACCTCGGCAGAAACACCGGTAAACATACCCGTTCCCGCTCGAAAAACATAAGCTAGCGCCCAACCTGCGATAACGCTGTAATAAGATAAAATTAAAAAGCCAGAGAGCACGCCCGACCATCCTAACAATGACCAGACTTTACTCTTTTTTGCTTCCTTGCATAGCGTCAGCATCGTATTAACCGGACTTTGCCGACCTCTCCTGCCGATCAGTACCTCTGCCATCATGATAGGAATACCAATGGTTGCAATACAAGCGAGATAGACTAGAACGAAGGCACCTCCCCCATTTTCACCAGTGATATAGGGGAATTTCCAGATATTCCCCAATCCAACAGCTGAACCCGTTGCAGCCAGGATGAAAATCCATCTGTTTGACCACTCTCCGTGAATACTTTTTCGTTTTTGTTCCGACATAACTTCTCCTGAATACGGGTTTTCAGTGGTTAAAAAACCTGAAACCTTCGAACAGCCCGTATTGTGGGCGATTTCTGCTATTATCTCAACCAGATGGCAATGACTGTGTATAATGTATCGGTTTTATTATCTGGGAAATGAATATTATTTGGTTTGCGACAATCGTTAATCCGTCATTTTATATTTACAGTCCGGTAAAATGTCTAAAAATAAAAAAAAACCCTCCAGCAAAAATAACACTATCGCGCTTAACAAGAAGGCTCGCCATGATTTTTTCATTGAAGAAGAGTTTGAAGCCGGTATTGGACTACAGGGCTGGGAGGTCAAAAGCCTGCGCGCTGGTCGCGCGCAATTAACAGAAAGCTATGTGCTTATTAAGGATGGTGAAGCATGGTTATTTGGTGCGCATATCTCGCCGTTAACAACTGCATCAACCCACATAAATCCTGATCCTACACGGACCCGGAAACTGCTTTTACACAGGCGAGAGCTCGATAAACTCATTGGAGCAGTGGAACGAAAAGGCTATACCCTTGTAGCCCTTGCCTTGTACTGGGCTCATGGCCTGGCAAAACTCAAAATAGGACTTGCCAAGGGTAAGAAGCAGTATGATAAACGAGCCGCAGAACGAGATCGTGACTGGCAGCGGGAAAAGGCCAGAATACTTAAAATAAGATAGTATTTACAAATAGTTAAAATTCTTTTCTATTGTTTTTTCCAGTTATAGTATTGAACTATTGAATCGTATAGAATGTCTCATTATATACAAAACTTTGGGGGCGACCTGGCTTCGACGTGGGTTGCGAAACCTGAGGTGCATGCCGAGGCGCAGATGACCTCGCTAATCCAGCTGCAAAACTTATAGTTGCCAACGAAGACAACTACGCACTAGCTGCTTAAAAACCAGTCTTAGTGCCCTCGGCCCAATGTGTGCTTGTACGCTTGGTCTACCGGGGTCGACTCATACAAGCTCGCGATGAAGCATGTTTGGGGTGGATTCGTTAAACTTTTTACTAAACTCGCTATCTGTCTTCCCTGCTCACCGGGTAGCAAATAGTTAAATAAATAGGTGAGACAAGCATGTAGAGCCAAGGGCAGAGGATTTGCGGACGCGGGTTCGATTCCCGCCGCCTCCACCAAACAAAAAAACCAC
>JBHHVB010000064.1:0-13011 GCA_046754065.1 Gammaproteobacteria bacterium | reverse complement strand
ACAAATAGCCCTGTTCCGGAAGTTAGAGAGCCGTTAAGTACGCCAATTAAAAATAGCACGATGCCACCCAACAGGTAGCCATTGAAATTGCGGTGCAATACTTGGTGAATCTGACCAAGATCGGGTTTGAACCAGGAATACAATCCCAACCCCATCGTCAAGAATCCGAGCGCTATTTGAGCTATCCGGTCTGGCACATTTAGAATAATGTTTGCGCCAAGCAAAACACCCGGTACGCCGGCTATCAGGATAAATACCGCAAACCTTCTCTCCAGTGACTCTTCACTAAGATGGCGCAAGGTTGCGCCAACACCCAACGCTACTGATGCTACCTTATGAGTAGCCAGCGCAATACTAAACGAAAGTCCCAGGAAGATTAATGCCGGCAACTGAATCAGCCCCGCACCTCCACCGGCAAACGCAGAAAATATGTTGGCAAGAAACGATACAAAAAACAGAAGTATCTGGTCAAACCAGCTCAAATCATCAACCCTATCAGGCAAATTGGCACGAATCACAGGCAGTTTAACCTAGCCTGTAAAGTAGACCTAACACCGGGATCCGGTACCGGATTATTTCACCGTTAAATACCCCCCCATGAATCGGTAGCTTTTTATCTTTCAATCAGTTATGATTCGACCGATTGCACGAATTTGAATGGCCGAATCACGAAGTTCCTTCCTGTATTTTTCCTGATCAATTATCTGTAATCATAAATTTTTTCTACAACATTTAGAGGTTTTTTTTCATGGCAACAGGCACAGTAAAATGGTTCAATGAATCCAAGGGTTATGGCTTTATTACACCAGAAGATGGTAGTAAAGACGTATTTGTTCATCATAGCTCAATCTTGGGTAGCGGCTTTAAAACCCTACAAGAAGGGCAGTCAGTCACCTTCGAAGTTGAAATGGCCCAGAAAGGTCCTCAGGCTGTGCAGGTCGCTGCTCAGTAATAACTGGCCTAAAATTGCAGGTAAAAGACCCCGCACCATACCGCGGGGTTTTTTATAAGCCGAAAGAAACATTGACCACGCACAACCTCAACCGGAGACTAACCTTGAAAAAAATGTACGTAGGAAACTTACCCACCGATGCATCTGAAGCATCAGTAACAGAACTATTCTCCGAATATGGCAAAGTGCGCTCCATCAAACTGGCTACTGACGTATTTTCAGGAAAATGTCGGGGATTTGCGTTCATTGAGATGGAAGGCCATGAAGCCAGGGCTGCAATTGATGGCATCAATGGAAAACTCATCGGAGACCGCCCCATCAAGGTCAGTTTTGAAGATACGACGCGTGGGAAGTCTCGTAGAAGACGCTAGAAACCGTTAAAAAGACCCTGGAAATAATTCTGTGTAGGTGCAATTTTAGACATAGTCAATCAAGCGGTCTTCGAACTCGATCATAAAACGATTTAAGGCGGCACACTCGGCATCGTCCATTTACCGGACGCTTCCTGTATTGCAAAGTCGACAACTTTTTTGGCCGAGTCATCTGATGGAAACGCTTTGCGTTTTTTTGATGGCCTTGCGGATCACACTATTCAGCGATTCAATCGATGTGGCGCAATTGGGGTCGAATACCGTCTTGCTGTAATGCAAACATATCACTTGATTTTAGATGTCGCAATCCACATCTTTCTATCTGACTCCTCGCCCTTGTATTCAATCTGTGAATACTTCTGATCTCCCGGTAACATCGTTGTTTTGATGACCTTCACGGTTTGTTCGTCAGACGAATTAATCTTTACGCATCCGCCTTGATCTATCAGTACTTTATGGACACTAGCGTCTTTCGACGCTGCCAGCAACTCCAGCGATTCACAAATGATACCCGACACTTTACCTGAGTCCGGGCCATCCAGTGAATCCAGAGAATGACCACATCCTGCAAGCAACGCAAATATCAACCCGATCCATATTTTCATTGTACATTCATCCTCATGTAACGAAGCATTATTGTTCCCCACTCGCGCACTTACTGTTCGACAATCAGCAATTCTTTTGCCGGTTTGCTCATATTTTTGATTTTGCTCTCTCTTTTGCTGGCCGCTGATCGATTTTCGCATAATTCATGATAAACAAGCGACACGGGACGCCTTGCCCTCGTATAACGGGCGCCAAGCAGGTTATTTTCATTGTGTTCTGCCAACCGTCTTTCCAGGTCAGTTGTAATACCGGTGTACAGGGTGCTATCTGCACAGCGCAGCATATAAACATACCAACTATCCATCTTCCAGTTGCTCCCATCTCCGATAGGCCTTTTCCAGCTCTTGTTCCAGATTTTCAAGCCTGGATTTGTCAGCTGTAATGAGTTGGCTATCCCGTTGATAGAATGAAGGGGAAGCCATTACATCATGCAGTTGTTGTTGTTCAGATTCGAGCGCTTCTATAGTCGCGGGTAGTTCATTCAGCTCTCGTTGGTCCTTGTAACTCAGCTTTTTTGACGTATTTTCCCGCGAACCTTTACGAACCTTGTTAGCTTTTTCTTTTGGTTCTTTTTCTAACGATGTTGGTTCCATTTTCCGTTGACGCAGCCAATCATCATAACCTCCGACATATTCGCCAACCTTGCCTTTGCCTTCAAAGACCAGCGTGCTGGTCACGACGTTATTGATAAATGCCCGGTCATGGCTCACGAGTATCAATGTACCCTTGAATTCAACCAGCAGTTCCTCAAGTAATTCGAGCGTTTCCATGTCAAGATCGTTGGTTGGCTCATCCATTACCATCAGGTTGGCTGGTCTGGTGAAAAGCCTCGCCAGCAGCAGGCGGTTTCTTTCACCGCCGGAAAGTGCTTTCACCGGGGTGCGGACCCGCTGTGGAGAAAAAAGAAAATCCTGCAGATAACTGATCACATGGCGCGTATTACCATTAATAGTTACTTTGTCACTACCATCCGCTACGTTATCAAGCACCGATTTTTCTTCATCGAGTTGGGCACGCAACTGATCAAAATAGGTTATTTCAAGTTTCGTACCTTGCCTGATTTCACCAGACTGCGGATCGAGCTTACCTAACAACAGGTTAAGCAGGGTCGTTTTCCCGACACCATTGGGACCAATAATGCCTATCTTGTCTCCGCGTAAAATGAGCGTGGAAAATCCTTTAATCACAGGATGACTGTTATACGCGTAGCTTACGTCATTTGCTTCAATGACCAGCTTTCCGGAAAGAATGGAATCATTGATATCCATTCTTGCCTTACCAACCCGGTTTCGACGTTCTCCCCGTTTTTCACGCATCTGTTTCAATGCGCGCACTCGTCCCTCATTTCTGGTTCGACGGGCCTTTATACCCTGGCGAATCCAGCGCTCTTCCTCAGCCAGCTTTTTATCAAAAAGCGCGTTTTTGGTCGCTTCCGCATCCAGTGCTGCCTGTTTTCGTCTCAAGTAGTTTTGGTAGTCACCCGGCCAACTGGTGAGCAGCCCTCTGTCCAGCTCAATAATTCTTGTCGCTAATCGTTGTAATAGCATTCGGTCATGGGTGATAAACAATATAGCACCCTTGAAACCAGTTAAAAACTCCTCCATCCAGAGGATGGCATCCATATCCAGATGATTGGTCGGCTCATCAAGCAATAACAGTTCTGGCTCTGCAACCAGTGCCTTTGCCAACAAGACTCGTCGTTTGAATCCACCGGAAAGACTTTCAAACAAATCATCAGCCGGCAATTTCAAGCGGGATAAAATCTTCTCCACACGTTGTCCGACTCGCCACCCGCCAGCCGACTCCAATGCCCGCTGGGTTTGTTCCAGTTCATTCAACTTTTTCTCGTTGCTCCCCGGCGAACCCTTGGCAATTTCCTGTGTCAGCCGATGATATCGAGACAGAAGATCGCCCTGCTCACCTAGTCCGGTTGCGACCACGTCATATATAGTCCCGTTAGCATCATCAGGGACCTCCTGTTCCAGACAAGCGACTTTCAAACCCTGTTGTTTCTGCATCTCACCATCATCCGCATGAATCTGGTTTGCGATAAGCTTTAACAAGGTCGATTTACCTTCGCCATTTCTGCCGATGAGGCAGACTCGTTCGCCCGGATCAATCTGCAAATCCACGTGGTCTAGAATGAGCGGACCACCGAAGCTCACATAAACTGATCGTAAGGTTAACAGCGACATACCAGGAATTAACTCGATACTGAAGCTAACAAAAGCTCATTCCCGCATTCGCGACAGAAATATCTTACGGCACCACGAATCAGTTTATTGTGACGCCGACTGGTGAGCTGATGTATTTTGCACCCGCAATGGTATTCAAACTGTTTAAATCGCCTTACTGGTACACCATCAAGATCATAGATTCCTGTTACGTTGGCCTCAACACCAAAGGCGTTCATTACCCCTACCCATTCTGCACCATGCGGCTGGATATTCCTGATACCATACAGACAATCTGTCACATAATGTGCGACTTCATGCGGCACGGTATTGGATAAATTATCCTGATAATATTTGGCAAACAGATAAGGGTTATAGCGTATAACCCTACTTCCATTCCGGACCTTATACATGCCGGCAGAACGCCCCTTCAAATCAAACGCAACCGTTACAGGAGTAAATGGTTTAGCCATTAATTGTCCAGCACGATCAATCCAGCCCAGAGTGCAATCAACGATCTGTTGCTGCTGATTCTGATTGATTGGCTCAATTTCCACGGACGCTCTCACAACTCAAGCCGGCAACGATGAGGCTCGCATTGCACATAAATATTCCTTACTCCTCATCTCATGAAGTCGACTAACCGTTCTTTCAAATGCAAATGCATAATTTCTCCCCTGGTACAACTCCTCTGGTTCTTTTTGCGCAGTCAGCACCAGCTTCACCTTATAGTCATATAACGTATCGACCAGATCTATAAAACGCTTTGCCACATCATCATTATCTTCATTCATCACAGCTACGTTACTGATCAATACGGTATTATACACCTGGGCTACCTCAATATAGTCATGAGCCGAGCGGTGGGTCTTGCATAGTTCATAAAAATCAAACCAGATGACATCATCTGCAAGTGCTTTATAGTGGACGATACGGTCATTAATCTCCAGCTTGCGATTGCGCTTTGGTCTGCAAGGCGCTATGGCCGCCAGATAATTCTCCAGAAAACCCTCATTACCATCTTCACTGATAGAATATATGCCATTTTTCTCCAGCATTAATGCGCGATAATCTACACCATCTCCGAGATATACTTCCTCGGTATGTCCTTGTAACAGATCAATGGCAAACAAAAATCGATCGCGCTGCAAGCCGTTTTTGTAAAGTTGTTTGATAGGCGTATTTGACGTGGTTACCAGCGTAACACCATTATCAAACAATGCTTTTAACAATCCACCCAGGATCATTGCATCACCAATATCATAGATCTGAAATTCATCCAGACATAGTAGCTGGTATTCCGCGGCTAACTGGTTTCCTAGAACATCCAGCGGATCCGGGACATGCTTAAGACTGGCTAATTGGCCATGAATATCCCGCATATAGCGATGAAAATGGGTCCGATATTTTTTTTCAGCCGTTACACACTCGTAGAAACTGTCCATCAGGTAGGTTTTACCCCTGCCTGTAGTCCCCCAAAGATACAATCCCTTGAGTTTATGCCGTTTGGGGAATAATTTACTCAGGATTCCAGTTTGATTTTGTACCTTTGAAAAATCTGCATGTAATTGATTTAGTTTCATCGCCGTTTCACGCTGTGCATCTTCGGAGTGAAAATCTTCTCGCCCCAAATCTAACTGATATTTTTCTAGCGGTGTCATTAATCCATATTTATACATGCTCCGACAGACCAGATTTTAGCAGTACATGATCTACATGAATACTGGCAACTTTAGTCAAATATCGAACCCGACACCCCGGGACACAGAATAAACTGGACTCAGTCGAAAAAATCATTCACCATAGATCTAACATCCAGACCGGGGAATATATGATCGACAACCCAAACAATACAGTCTCCATAAATCAGTCCGTTGCGGTCCTGGTTGACGGCAATAACATTGAACGCAGTATTCATGAGTTAGCCGGCAGCCCGCATACGATGATCAACTTCGACACACTCATACCCAGACTTCTCGACAACAGGGGCCTAAACAGGCTTGTGTATTTTCGTGAAGGGAAACAGATATCCAATAAACTGGAGGAAAGGCTACACAGTCATTACCACGGTTCGGTCCAGCCCTGCCACAAAAGCGCGGACATACCACTCACAATAAAGGCAACGCAGCTGGCCAGCAAGGTTGACACCATAATCATAATGTCGGGTGATTCAGATTATGTTGACCTGGTTATGCATTTAAAGGCCGAGGGGGTAAGGGTGGAGATCGCCGCTATTGCCAAAACCACCTCACGACATCTCACCGATGCCGCAGACTATTTCCACGAGATAACCAAAGAGGACTGGTTTAAACATACTCCGAAAAAGACACCCCGGAAAAAACGCCAGAAACCCTAATTGCATTATTCATTTTGAGCCAATTCCTTTAAAACCTTAAACAGGATCCGCGCGGATTTGGGTGGTTTATCCAGTTTTTTCTCCTTGCGCGCATTGCGCACCAATTGGCGCAAATACTGTCTGTTTACAGAATATCGTTCGACCAACTGATTCAACAGCGCTTCATCTCCACTAATCAACCCATCTCGCCATTGCTCAATCTCGTGAAAGGTATTCACTTTTGCCTTGTGTGCATTATCAAGCTCATTCAGCTTCTTCTCCAGTTCATCGGTATCAATATGACGTATTAGTCCCGTAATATAAATCAATTGCCTTCGTAAGGCGGATTTTTCCATTTTCCTTGCGTCGGTCACTGCCTCTCGAATTTTTTCGTCTAGCGTTAAACCATCCAGCGTACCATTTGGCAAACTAACCAATTGCCGCACTAGCTTCCTGATCGCCTGCGTTTCTCTTTTTAATTGAGACTTGTTAGGCCTACCACGCGCGGGTTCAATAAACTTGTCATCTTTATCGATATCCAATTTCAAATTCTCCAGCGAATCAGATTATTCTGGATTATGCGACTCGAGATACAGAATAACTAACCGACATTTCATGACTCTCTCCGGGATTAAGGGTAAGGCTGTTATTGGCGACATTGGCCGTTTCTACACAAAGCATATGCAAATAATCGTTTTCACCCATATCGGCCATCTGCGCGGCTTTTTCGGACCACGGGTTCCAGACAACCGTCGACAAACTACCCTGTTTATTTATATGAATTTTCCTCTGTAATACGGGGTCACTGATTATGCATTCTGAAACGGTATCAATATAAACGCGATCTGTTTCCTGGCTAAACAAAACTGCGCCCAACTGTTCCTTTATCCGTCCCGCATCGACCTTATCAAGATATGAACACCCGTCCAGTCCCGATACTTCCACATTGCGCACATCTCCAACATTAAAATAACTATGTAGTGCCTCAGATATAGTTATTGGATTGCTATTTGAATTCGTTGTGCGTAAATCTAATGTCAATATTGATCCCACGCTAATAGATAATTCAACCTCGCAATCAAATGTCATGATTTCCGTAGGAACGCTTCTTTTGTCCAGACGAAAACTTACCCTAACCTGCTCGTCCTCAAGCTCGACTATTTCGACAACATCCCATAGCGCGGTTCTCGCATAACCGTGGCTGGGTAATCTACCATCCGATTCGTGGGGCCCGAACCAGGGCCAGCAAATCGGTATACCACCCCGAATGGCCTTATTCGGCCCCAATATTGCTGACGGAGACAACCAAATGACAGGCTCCTCGTCCACAGGAGTCCATGAAACCAGCTGAGCCCCCTGAATGGAAATCGCTGCACTGGAAACAGGCGTATTAATCTCGACAACAGGTATTCCACTGTCACTAACGGTCAATTGCAATTTACCGGGTAACTCAAACTGTTTATTCAGCGTTTCCAGATTCATTTGATTAACTTACTTATCAATTTATAACGTGCCATAATCAATTATAGACTAAACGATAGTCTTTTTATTGCTTACGTTAATTTTAAGGAATACTAAATGTTCAACCCTTATATCATTGTACTTGTTCTGTTTTCGATTGCCGGCATCGCCACGTTATTGTGGGGATGGCATATTATCTCAAAGGCTCGAAAAACGAGGCAATGGCCCAAAGTCCAGGGGAAAATCACTGAAAGTCGTATGAAGACCGATGCAGGCGATATGATGCCTCATATCGTCTATAGTTATGTAGCCGGAGACCAGCAATATAGCCACGAACTGCAATTTCAAAGCAGCACATCACTCACCCCGGAATTCGCCAATAACTATCTTGCAAAATTCCCGGAAGGCATGGATATCGATGTCTACTATGACCCGAGTTCTCCGGACAATGCGACTATCGAACCCGGAATGGCAAAGGGAGACTGGATGATTTTTGTTATAGGTATTCTGGCCACGGTATTTTCTATTTTCGCATTATTACTCAGTGGTTGACATTGCCTGTGATGCAATGGCAGACTTAACTCCATGAACCCAATTACAACAACTCCCGATATTTTTTTGAAGGCATGGGTGCGCATCCTGTGGAGGATGATATCTGCGTGCTCGAAGCGTTTTGTGATTTAGCGATTTAACCAATACTCATTAACCACTCCAAAGGGGCCGCGGATCAAAAGATTTGCGGCCTTTTTTATTGAGGAAGAAAAATGTCAGTACCCACAGCATTTATTGGCATCATCATTATCTGGTCTACAACGCCTCTGGCCATAAAATGGAGTGGCGAGGGATCAGGATTTCTATTCGGCGTATCTGCACGTATGACACTAGGTGTTTTATTATGCCTGGCAATCATATCGTTATTTCGAATCAAACTACCTTGGCAGCGGAGCGCCAAATTAACCTATATCTCCTCAGGATTAGGTATTTATGGTGCTATGCTGTGTGTATACTGGGGATCCCAATTTATCCCTTCAGGGCTAATTGCGATACTTTTCGGGCTTACCCCTGTCATGACAGGCATACTGGCATCAATATGGTTAAACGAATCTTGTTTAAGCTTTCACAAAGTGCTAGGGATGCTGGCTGGCCTTGGTGGTTTACTGGTTATTTTTAATACCGACACCGACGTGGGTGGTGACGCCATTGCAGGAATCACTGCAGTATTGATCTCTGTCGCCCTTCACTCTGGCAGCACTGTTGCGGTAAAGAAAATTAATGCTCAACTCCCGGGACTGGTTACAACCACCGGCGGACTGCTTATTGCCGTACCAGCATATTTGGCCACCTGGCTCATATTTGATGGAACCGTGCCTGTGACCATACCCGACAAGACGATGGCATCTATTGTTTACCTGGGGTTTGTAGGGTCTGCGCTCGGTTTCATTCTGTATTATTATGTGTTGAAAAATATAGAAGCCAGCAAGATTGCGCTTGTTCCATTAGTATCTCCGGTCATTGCCCTGGTCATCGGTCAGAGGCTGAATGGAGAAATGATTGACCAGCAAATTGTTTACGGCGCGGCGATGATATTGTCGGGATTGTTGTTTTTCCAATGGGGTGGGCTGATTCTCGGTGAAAGGAAATCAAGCCAGCATCCCGATAATGATTCCTAACTCGTTGATATCTGGGACTTACAAAAATTTTAACCCGCGAATAACTGGTACTATCGGGCATTAGTTACAAACAATAACTTTGCACAAATTCAGATAATAGGCTGATATATGTTATTATCCGCGTCCTGTCATCAAAGTCGGTAAATATTAATGAAAATGATTTCTTCAATTCTGTTCATGACTGCAACGCTGTTCGCATCACTAAGCCACGCAGAAGATGACTATTATCCACCACTCATCACCCTCATTTCACAAATGGCTAACATGAGCGTGATGGCTGATCGCTGCGAGCAAAAGTTGTTACCTTTTGGAAAAGCTGCGCTGGAATCTGAAGAGTGCGCCTCATACAAAAAGAGTTTTTATGAACAATGGCCTAGCAGAGAAGCGTTGCAATTAGAAATACTGGATATCGTGAATAAAATTGAGCAGGGTGAACTGTCTTGTGATGAACGCTGCAATAACATGTTGTTACGATCCGAGGAATTACGGATATCTGTTACATACATTCTTGACTACATGGATTTTCTTGCTGAATAGCTGCAACATACAGCCGTTAGTCTACCGATAATATGTACAATTCAGGTCATTACCGTATATCAAAACTCTTAGCTAGCATCTTATTGCTCTGCTTTGGCGTTTCGACTTCGTTTGCAGAACCGATGAAGACTGAGAAACCATCTGACCACTCCCATACTGAGAAAAAGTGTAACAAATGTCATACCGATGACTTTGATGTTATCAAGTTACTTGAAAAATCCAGAAATGACTGCCTGCGTTGCCACACAGACGATAGACTAATCAAGGCACTCAGCGAAACCACGCAGAAGAAAACCTTCGCTGGTGAATCAGAATTAAAGGCCTTTATACCTGACAAGAAAATTTCGTTAAATGACGGGATGCGTTTTGAACTATATCCTGATAAAACCAGACTGGGGGATGCGCCAAACGAAATGAAATTAATCCCGGCCGGACCGTTCATAAGAGGGACGGACTCAAGATTATTTGATGAAGGGCCACAACATAACGTTGATGTCGGTGCATTTTTTATTGACATCTATGAGGTAACTAACGCCCAGTATAAAAAATATCTCGATGATACCGGGCGTCGCGCACCCACCCATTTTAAAAACAGATCCTATCCGCAAGGGAAAGCCGATCATCCGGTAACCTATGTTTCCTGGAAAAATGCGAAAAGCTACTGTGAGTGGGCGGGCAAAAGGCTACCCACCGATATTGAATGGGAGAAAGCAGCGCGAGGGACGGATGGACGCCAGTTTCCATGGGGTGATGTCTTCGAAATAAACAACGCCAATACACCGGTAAGATGGGAAGCCTTGAACAGAAAAGGCGATACTACACCCGTTGGTTCTTTTACCGGCGGCATCAGCCCTTATGGTATCTATGATATGACGGGCAATGTCTGGGAATGGACATCGTCCTGGTACGAGGCCTACCCGGGGAACACCAGCCCTTCCGAGAATTATGGTCATCGTTATAAAACACTAAAAGGCGGCTCCTGGTTCGATTGTTCTTTCTATAAATGCGGACTTTCTGCGCCGGTATACAATCGCTCTTTTTTCTCCATGAGAACGAAAAATGATAGCTTCGGTTTTCGCTGTGCTAAAGATGCTGACCTGAAGAAATAAATAAATGTGGGTCGCTCGATTTAAACTGACATATCTTCATCACACGAGAAATTTTAATATCGATTCCTGTCAAAAATACTTCTATAGAAGTTTCCGTTAGTGCCGATTCTATTAATAAATCGCAAAACACCTTAATGATATGAAAACTTTCAAAGCTTCTCTTTTAATTATTTTTTTTCTGCTAGCCGCTGGATGTTCAAAAACTACCATGCCAACCTATACAACAATGCTCATTGGCAAGCATCATTCTTATGGCTCGATGCAAGAAAAACATGGAGATCTTCTAAAGGCGGAAAAACTCTACTTCATGGAGCTGGTTCATTCCCGAATGGGTCATGCGTCGGCGAAAAGGATTCCAACCGCACTATATAATCTGGGCAGAGTTAAGGGATATTTGTGCAAAAACGAAGAAGCCGAAAGGTACCTGGTGACCGCCTACGACCTGGTCAACAATGGCCCCGGCCACAGTGAAAATGAAAAAATTAAATACAACCTTGAACTCGCCAAATTCTATTTTGAAAACAATCTGTTTGAGGATGCCGAGCCTTACTACGCCAGCTTGTTTAATCGGCTTTCAACAACACCGAACAGTCAGGATATCAAGGCATTACTACGGCAAATTACTGAGCAATACACGACAATATTAGGAGAGATGGGCAAATTCAAACAGGCGAAAAGTTTAACAGACAACTTTTATTCAATAGGCTATTCAGATCTTACTGAATTACCCGTCAATGAATCAGAATTGCGTTACGGTAGCCACTGTAACACGGCGGGAAAAGCCGCGAATACTATCGCGGTCATTCATTGATACACTGGGGATCAGGCCTGCCCCCTCTTAATTGCGAATTAGCGTACCAACACCTTCATCAGTAAATATTTCCAAAAGTACTGCGTGTTCAACCCGTCCATCAATGATATGTGAACTCTTCACACCGCCTTGCACTGCATCAAGCGCACACTTTATCTTCGGTAACATACCACCAGCAATCGTACCATCATCAATTAAACTTTGAACATCACTGGCACTCAGTCCAGTGAGTATCGCGCCTTCTTTATCCAGGACACCGCCCGTATTTGTCAGTAATATTAGTTTTTCTGCACCAAGGACTTCTGCCACCTTACCTGCAACGAGATCAGCATTGATGTTATAAGACTGCCCATCACCGCCAACGCCGATAGGCGCTATTACCGGAATAAAATTGCCACCAACCATTGTATCGACAACCGATGCATCAATACTCTCCACCTCTCCTACATGACCTATATCGATGATCTCGGGGGCATTCATTTCCGGGGCATTGCGCGTGAACGTCAATTTCTTTGCACGAATCAGATCACCGTCCTTTCCTGTTAATCCTACCGCCATACCACCGTGACGATTTATCAGGTTAACAATCTCTTTATTCACCAGTCCGCCAAGGACCATTTCGACAATATCCATGGTTTCACTATCGGTAACGCGCATACCCTCAACAAACCGACTCTCTTTACCAATGCGCTCTAACAGATTGCCAATTTGTGGTCCTCCGCCGTGCACGACAACGGGATTCATACCAACCAGTTTCATTAGCACGACATCACGAGCAAATCCGCTCTTCAAAGCGTCATCAACCATCGCGTTACCACCATATTTAATTACGATAGTCTTACCGACAAACCTTTTTATATAAGGTAGCGCCTCAGTTAATACCTCGGCGACGTTCATTGCTGATGATTTCGTTAATGTCATTTCTTTTCCTATCGGGGGGGGTCAGGCCTGCATTATTGCATAGCGGTCTAACCCGCTATGCAAT
>JBHHVB010000063.1:0-13483 GCA_046754065.1 Gammaproteobacteria bacterium | reverse complement strand
AATCTGGCACATCCGATGCCGAATTGGGAGGGGGGAGTCCATACCATTTCCTTAGTAATTTACTTATATTTTTCGCTGCAAACCGGCAAGCTAAAGATTATTTTCCTGTTTACATTATTTCAATTTGGGTGTAGATATAAATAGTAGATGTATAGGTAAGGCATTGTTTAGTCATCTAGCGAGTTAACTAAAGGAGGGTCTTATCATGGCTGAACGAGAACAAAGCAGCAGTGGAAACACTCCACAGAAATCTTCCGGTCAGGAAATTCAATCCAGGAGCAGAGGCAATATCAGCCCGTTCGATGAGATAGAGCGGGCGTTTGACGACTTCTCTCGCGGTAACTGGTTATTTCCGTTAAGAACATCCTGGCCGTTTACCTCAGAAAAGTTGAGTGCATTTGAAGGTAAACAACCTCGGGTCGATGTTATCAATCAGGAGAAAAATATCCTTGTTAAAGCTGAATTACCGGGTGTAGAAAAAGATAATCTGGATGTTACGTTAAGTGACAACCAGCTGACGATTAGAGGTAAGACAGAGAAAAAGCAGGAAGAAGAGAAAGGCGATTATTTTCATCGGGAAATTAGCAGCGGAGAGTATGTGCGCACCGTGCTATTACCCGCAGAGGTTGATGACAAAAAAGCCAAGGCAACATTTAAAAATGGATTGCTTGAGATGACAATCCCGAAACTGGAGACATCAAAGCGAAGCAAGATAAAGATCGAAGATTGACGGTTTCGATATTTTCGAAGCTTTTAACAAATTCGCGGCAGAGGGTCGTCGAGGAGTTCTGGCAGTAATCTTTCGCCGCCCAACTCTGTTTCCAGAACAACTCTGGTGTGAGGGCTGGTGATGGTGCCAATGATAGCTGCCTGTCTGCCGTCAGGAAGCGATTGCCATTGATCAAGCGCTACTGTGGCCTGGCCGGGATCAAGTATAGCGACAACTTGGCCTTCTGAAGCCAGGTAATAGGGATCATAACCTAGAATATTGCATACAGATCTGACTTGATCATTAACGGGAATCTTTTGTTCCCGTAGCGTTATACCCAGACCGGTTGATGCATTGATTTCATGCGCGATTGTTGCAAGCCCGCCACGCGTTGGATCACGCATAAAACGTAATCCGGATAGGTGTTGTATTGCTTCAGTCAAAGGAAAGACACTGCGTGAGTCGGATTTGAGGTCGCCTCTGAGTCCAAATTCTTCACGCGCCAGCATAACGGCAGTGCCATGGTCACCAACAGGCCCGCTAACCAGAACTGAATCACCCGGTTTGATATTACTCATGCAAAGGTCTTGAGGCGAGGTTTTTATACCTATGCCTGTAGTAGCCAGATATATGCCACCGCATTCATCACGACTAACAACCTTCGTGTCACCAGCCACAACCGATACACTCGCCTGTCTCGCCGCTTCTGCGAGACTATGAACAACTCGCCTGAGTTGATCGAATGACAGTCCTTCCTCGATAATCGCGTTTAAAGTAAGGTATAGTGGTTTTGCACCACAAACTGCCAGGTCGTTTACGGTGCCATGGACTGAGAGTGAGCCGATATTACCGCCGGGAAATTCCAGTGGCTGCACGGTAAACGTGTCCGTAGTTGTGACGATTTCATTTTCTAAGACTGGAACAGTTATCGCGTCCCGATCAATATCCAAAAACGGATTTTTGAGTTGATCATAAAAAACTTCCTTGATCATATCGCGTGTTAAACGGCCACCATTGCCATGTGCGAGAGTGATGAATTGATCGTCAGAATTTTTCATAGCGTACTATAATTTTAAGCGTAAAATATAATCTAAGGGTACTCTTATTAATTCGTCATTCCCGCGTAGGCGGAAATCTATGTTTCTGATATTTCTGGATTCCCGCTTTCGCGGGAATGACGTTTGTAGTATTAATCAGAGGTTCGCTAATTTATTTAACAGTTTTTATAAAGCTGTGAGGCGACTTCAATAATCTGGCCAAACGCGATACCCGCATCATTGCATGGTACTTGTTGAGGCAGGAGAATATCAAATCCTTGTTGCTGTAAAAGCCTTGTGCAAGACTCTGTCAGTGTTTTATTTTGAAATACACCCCCAGTTAAACCCACGGTATTTACACCGAATTCATCCCTTATTTTTATCGAAAGCCTGAGCAAGGCATTGCTGAGCGAGGCATGGAATTGTGAGGCGCGTAGTTCAGCACTTATTGACTCATCTTGAAGCATTGGCACAAGAGGAAACCAGTCGATCTCAGCAACACCCTGGTCATTGTTTACGATTGGTAATTCTATAGTTGGCACATCATACTTTGCAGAGGCCTCCAGCTGCATCGCAGCCTGACCGTCATAAGTGGTTTCGATACATAATCCAGTTAACGCTGCAGCGCCATCAAATAGCCTGCCTACGGAGCTGGTCACAGGGCAATGTAATTGTTGTTGCCAGGCTTGATGCAACATCGAGATATTATCATTTTCATCATCAAAAGGATGTCCGCTCTCCCAGCATAATGATGCAGCACAACGCCAAGGTTCGCGGATTACGGCATCTCCGCCCGGTAATCTGAAAGGTTTCATCGTCCCGACTCGCCGCCAATCAGAGGGTGATCCTATGAAAGTTTCACCACCCCATAATGTGCCATCACATCCCAAACCAACGCCGTCCCAGGTAAAAATAATACACTTATCCAGGACTGCATGTTCACCCACGAGGGCTGATGCATGCGCATGGTGGTGGTATATTTTGTGCGTCGGCAGCTTGTTATTCTCTGCCCATCGGCTTGAAGCATAATGTGGATGAAAGTCACAGACGATACTCTCAGCCCTAATACAATAAAGCGTTTGAAGCTCTTCGATGGTTTGTTCGAACAAATCGAGACTTTTGCTAGATTCGAGATCACCAATGTGCTGGGATATGACGACGCGGTTGTCCCAACCGAGCGCTACTGTATTTTTCATTTGTGGGCCAGTCGCAAGAACAGGACAGGGTAGTTTGTATTTTGTCGAAAGTTCCAGTGGCGCAATGCCTCGGCCAATTCTGACTGGTTGGGGCCTGTTGTTTACAATGCGATACACCGAATCATCAGCCGCACGTTCTATTTTTCGATTGTGATGCAGGTATGCATCAGCGATGCGGGCCAGACGAACTTCAACCTCTGATTTCTCAGTGAGTACCGGTTCACCTGATATATTGGCTGATGTTGCGATAACGGGCGCTGAGAGCTTTTCTAGTAATAAATAATGTAATGGACTATATGGGGTTATAACGCCAATTTCGTCCAGTCCTGGTGCTACCTGGGCCGATAGTGGCGGTATTAATTCTGTGGGGGCTAATACGATCGGCGCCTCTTTGCTGTTGATGCGTTCCAAATAGTGAGCCGATAGTTTTTGTGTGAAAACGGCCCCGCTATCTTTATTCACCGCGGGGATCATAACAGCTAGTGGTTTATCAGGCCGATTTTTCAAACGCCGTAAACGAATTACAGCATCATCGTTTCGTGCATCACAGATCAGGTGGTAACCGCCAACGCCCTTAACCGCAACAATATTTCCTGCACGGATCGTGTTTACGCAGGCATCGATAGCCTGTTCAGTATTGCCAATTAATTCTCCATTTTTATCGGTAAAAGATATTGCAGGCCCGCAAGCCGCACATGAAATTGCCTGAGCATGGAACCGACGGTCATCCGGATCTCGGAATTCTGATAGACAAGCGTTACATAATTCAAAAACCTTCATTGAGGTATTATTTCGATCAAAAGGCAATGCTTTCAAAATACTGTAGCGAGGCCCACATTGCGTACAGTTTATAAACGGATAGGCATCGCGGTGATTTTGTTTGTCGATCAGTTCTGTTGCACAGTCTTCACATAATGCCAGATCAGCCTGAATAGAATATTGTTGCGTAGAATTGGCATCGCTATCAATAATACTAAACGTGCTTATTTCTCTTATTGTGGTTTTTTCGACGCTTACGATTTGAAGTTTTGCCAATGGTGGTGGGCGATTGATGAGGTCATCCTTGAAACTATTTATCAAAGCAGAAGGACCCTGGGTAAATAATTCAACACTACCGCCGGTATTTTTTACCCAACCTTGAAGATGATAGTAGTTGGCAAGGTGATAGACATAAGGCCGAAATCCAATGCCTTGTATATGCCCGCTGAGGTGCCAGATATAGGCTTGCTTTTTGTTATTCAAACCGGTTATGTTTCATCTATGCTGATGATCTATTATACCGGCAGTTGGTAGAATAAGTGTTGATTATGATAACCAGGGAAACTCTAATTAACTCGTCATTCCCGCGAAGGCGGGAATCCAGGAATATCAAATACATAGATTTCCGTCAGAACTTATGCCCGGACGGGCGCGGGAATGAGATCTGTGGAACTATTCAATATTCCCCTCATCTTGTGGATACTGGACCAGCTCTTCCATCTTTTTTATCAAATTTGATGCTTTAAATGAAGGAATGACATAGACCCAGTTCTGATGTTTCGCGTTGATTGCATTGACCTCACTGTCGGCACTGGCTGCGATTGACGTCGGGGTTTTCTCTTGAGAGGATTTGTCATCAGTTGCTGTATTTGTATCAGAAATTGCTTCTGCACTAATATGAGCATAGGTGTTATTTTCTTTTTTGGCCAGTTTAATGTTAATTGCAAGGCCATCAGTCAGCTCAAAGCGTGTATGGGTTGTTTCATTGGTTCCGAAATCAAAGTCGGATAGGGGTATCACATCATCCAGCATCAGGTTGCTTAACGAACCGGCGATGGTTGCCAGATTCGATTCGTTAGACAGTTCTTTACCATCGGGCTTGTTTGCCAGCACGAACTTTACTGAATCCTCACTATCTTTTGAAATAGAAACAACGTCATCATTGGGTTGCGTGATGGTGATGTGATCAATTCTATCAGCACTGATATCCAGAACCTGTTTTGATAACCAGTCTTTCGTTTGTGTTGTAATATTGACGCGGCCTTCGACCAACCAGCTCAATTCCTCTTCAAGTTTTCTGACATAGAGACCGGGTTTGCCGCTAAACTTCGAATTGCCAATAATCAAGCTCAACTCATAACTATTATCCTGGTTACCCAACTTGACGAGCTTTGACGTCGTACCTTGATCTTCGGGTGCCTGTACACCTAGCAAGTGGTATTTTTCCTTTTTTGCTGTTTTTGACTCAATGGTCTTCAGTTCCGACAAATCAATCAATAAACGCCTGATTTTACTGAAGTCAGCAGGGTAGTCATGTTTGTTTTTGGTAACCCAAACCCCGTCCTTGAGTTCGAGTGAAGTACTGGCAGAATTATCTTGTACAGTGATATGGGTAATATTGTTAATGTTACTTCTAAGTTCCGGCAGATGGTAAGAGCTGGGTGTGCTTGATTGTTTTTTCTCTTCTTTCTGGCCCACAAATGTGGTGGCCAGTGCTGCTAATATCAGCGTTACTGTGATGAGAATAATTAAATGGTTTTTGTTCATTTGGTTGATTCAATCAGTTATTGGCTAATAGCGATGTCTTTAAACGTTTGTTGCGGTAAATGCCCAGAACAGTCGCAAGTAGTATGACGATAATTGGAATCAAACCAATATTGATAAACTTCAGTTGAGATCCGAGCAGTTCGATGTTCTTGCTGAGTTCGTGCTGTACGTTACGCAGTGCTTTTCTGGTTTGCACTTGTTCAGCTCTGAATTTTTCAAGTTCACGCTGTTGCTCAGCACTTAGTATCAGGCTTTCCCCATCTTGTTTTTGCTGCTGAAGTTCATTCAACTTGCGTTCTGTTTCAGCGAGTTTTGCTTGCAGTTCTTTTTCCTTATTACGGAATTGTTGCTCGGCCTCGAGCTTGATTTCTGCAACCTTGTCAAATGGTCTGACAGATTTGCCACGTGTACGAAGGCTGATCAGATCATTACTACCGCTTAAGTTTTCGATAGCGTTAATCAGGAAAGCGTCATTGTTGGCCCTGGGTAATGCGATTGTCCTGCCAAAAAAGTTTTGCAGATTGACCCAAAATTGATCACGCAGGATATCCGTATCCGCAACAACAATCACGTTGATCGGGTTTTTTGATTCCATTATCTGTCTGTCGGCGGCATCACCATCGGCTTCCAAACCATTTGGAAACGCTGTTTTGACCGTGCCACTGATACGGGCTGCTAATGTCAGGGTTTCATTATCGGATTTGAAATTGCGAAGCAGGTTCATCGGGTTTGGTCCGAATTGAAACTGGTTAACATCGGCCAGCATCGTGCGTTTACCGGTCTCAATAAGCGGCGTGAATTCAATGCTCGCATCTTCTTTTTTCTTCAAGATTCCTGCGGTAGCAAGACCGATGTTTTTCAACTCTCTGGTGACGAAGTCGTCTGAGTTAAAGTTTTTTTCATTCAGGCTAAGCCAGGCAATATAGTCGACCTGTTGGGCCCGGCCGCCCTGGTTGGCAGTAACACGTGTTGCCGCGTCTCGGTCTGTTGCAATTTTCTTGTCCAATAGTTCTATGCCCCAGACATCAAATAACCTACGTAAATCAGAATTCTTCGGTGCCTGAAATGAGGCCATCGGGTTCTGCTGATCCATTTTCGGAATATCTGCTTCGGCGAACGGGTCAACGAAGATCATCGCACGTCCACCGTTTAATATGAACTGATCAATGGCATATAGCGTTTTGTCCTCAAGTCCTTTAGGGTGTACCAGCATCAGTATGTCAATATTATCGGGCACACTGTCGATGCTGGCTTCCAGCTGCTGAACATCAAACACTTGTTTTAACTGCGAGAGTATAAACCAGTCCTGCGCCTGATCCTGGGCTGGCATCATCGGATTTCCAGGTCCTGCGCTGATTGGTAAAGTGCTCATCAGCCCAAGCGTCTTTTTCTCAGGATGGTCCAGCTTGTATACCAGTTTGGTCAATTCGTATTCCAATGACTCTTCCTGGTTTGGTTGGAAAAAAGCTATGATTTCCTCGTTGTCCGTTGCGTTACTACCGATCAGTCCGAAATATGCGAGACTTCCCGAAGTATCGACAGGAACGCCCTGCAGGCCATATTGCACTGCCTGATCTTCATGGTCTGAAAAGGGTTCCGGATCCGCAACAATCAAATTGATCTTTCCACGGGCCAAAGTCGCGTATTCTTCCAGTAGTTCGCCGACACGTTGTCCATAATTCAAAATTTGCGGCGCACCAACCAGAAGTTTCTCGGAGAAATAAAACCTGAGCGTAATCGGCTCATCAATGCTTGCGAGTATGTTCTTTGTCCCTTGAGACAATGTGTATAACTTGTTTTCTGTCAGGTCCAAGCGTGCGGATTTAAAAACAAGTCCGGCCACTATATTAATAGCTATTAACAATGCCGCGATTGCAAATAGCCCTGTAGAGGAAAATAATGTGCGTCGGTTTAAAAGCATCGTTTAATTATTCAGCCTTTTTTAGTTCAACTATGATGATGTTCGCAAATAACCAACAACCTATAAAAGATAAAAAATAGACAATATCACGGAAATCTATTACGCCTTTTTCAATGGCATTGAAGTGCGTCAGGAAGCTCATGTAACTTACAGCATTGATCAATACCTGGGGTGCCCAGCTACTGAAAAAGTCTAAAACCATAGGGAAACCACTCAGTACAAATCCGAGACTGATTACGATCGCAATGACAAACGAAATGACCTGGTTTTTGGTCACCGCCGAAATACAGGAGCCAATTGCCAAATAAGCACCAGCAAGCAGAAAACTTCCTGTATATCCCGCAAAGATAACCGCGTTGTCCGGGCTGCCAAGATAATTAACTGTAATCCATACCGGAAAAGTCAATGCCAGCGCAATGCCGGTAAAACACCAGGCGGCAAGAAATTTCCCCAGCACTGCCTGATTAATCGAAACCGGCAGGCTCATTAACAATTCTATCGTGCCGGTTTTTCGTTCCTCGGCCCATAAGCGCATCGATAACGCAGGGATCAGAAAAAGATACAACCAGGGATGAAAAACAAAGAAGGGTTGCAGGTCAGCCTGTCCACGCTCGTAAAAGCCACCGAGATAAAAAGTAAATACACCGGAAAGCATCAGGAATATGACGATGAAAACCGCAGCAACCGGTGTTGCAAAGTAGTTCTTTAACTCTCGCGTAAAGATGGCCATGACATGATTCATGACAGTGACCCTTTCTCAATAACGTCAGACTGCGTTGTGATGTCCCGGAATACTTCATCGAGCTGGCCAGTTTCCAGTACGATCTGTTCGAATGGCCAGTTTTCCGAACGTCCAAGTTCGCTAATCCGGTTAATAATGTTTTTTCCTGCCTGAGGAATAACAGTTAATCGGGTCGTATCATTATTCACAATTTGTCGTTTTATTCTTCTGACGGTGTCAATCGATTTAATCTTTTTCTCGATTGGCACAGTGTCGCATGAAGCGGGGAGTACAACAGTGACCGCATTGTGTTGATCAGATTGGGCTGTCAATTCATCGGGTGTCCCGTCAAACAGCAATTTCCCCTGTGCAATGATGGTTGCGCGGGTGCAGACAGCCTGAACCTCTTCGAGGATATGTGTTGAAACAATAATCGCCTTGTCTTCGGCCATGGTCTTGATCAGTTCACGCACTTCGTGTTTCTGGTTTGGATCAAGACCATCAGTCGGTTCATCCATGATCAGGACAGGGGGGTCATGTATGATTGCCTGGGCAAGTCCGACGCGGCGCTTGAATCCCTTGGATAAGGTATCGATAGGTTTGTATATCACGCTTTGTAAATTGATTTTTTCAATGACATCATTAATTCGTTGCTCTCGTTCAGCTTTTTTATAGCCTCTGATTCGCGCGACAAAATCCAGAAACGACAATGGCGTCATATCGCCATAGGCAGGGGCGCCTTCAGGCAGATAACCAATGATACTTTTGACCTGTAGAGATTCTTGCGTGATATCAAAGCCGTTGATTACCGCTGTGCCAGATGTAGGCGTCAAAAAACCAGCCAGCATTTTCATCGTGGTGGATTTGCCAGCGCCATTAGGTCCGAGAAAGCCGAGCACATCACCTTTATTTACCGAAAATGATATATCATCGACAGCAGTTTGAATGCCAAACTGTTTGCATAGACTTTTTACTTCAATCATAGTTGTCATAGTTGATTGTAGCTAACTATATTTGTCACAAAAGAATTACTAAGGAAACTCATATTAATTCTACACATGCCATTCCCGCACCCGCCGGGGTATACGCTCTGGCGGGAATGACGAATTAATCAGAGACTCCCTAAAGAAAAAATCCGATGAGTATCTGCATCGGCAGATACTCCGAATGCTTTATACCGGATTTTTCGATCGATCATAGGAGCCTAGGTCCAAAATCGGGGTATAATTATCTATATGTGGAAATGTCTGTCAATACCCTTCAGCCCAACTTATACGGCCTTATCAGTCCTTTCTATACCTCCTTGCCACCATATATGACAGGCGCCCTCGTCGGAGACCATGCATGGGCCAATCGGTGATTGTGGCTTACAAGCGGTATCATACAGGCGACACTGGTTTGGATATATTTTCCCTAATAACACTTTTGCGCAGTCACAGCCATGGGGCATATCCATTGTTTGCCGATTATTACGATTAATCCAGTCAAACTGCATTCTGGCATCATAATGTTGGTAGGTTTCATTTAATTGGAAGCCGGATTCCCGGATAATACCAATACCGCGCCAGTTTGCGTCAACGATGTCCATGACCTCATTTAAACAGGTTCTGGCAACGTTATTGCCGTCGGGCTTAACGACATCCGGGTAACAATTATCCAGGAAACATTGGTCCTCGATATGCTGCCTGATTAGCGAATATAATGCAGTGAGTAGGGATTCTGCAGTAAAACCGGCCACAGCCGTCGGGTGCTTATAATTAGTTACCACAAACTGCCATTCTTCAGCACCCATTACAGTTGCAACATGACCGGGAGCAATTAATCCATCATAAGCGTTTTGATCTTCGTTTAATAGCGCTTCAACAGCGGGCCATGTTCGCCTTCCAGACAACAGGATCGAAAGGTTTTCCGGGATGCCTTGTTTGAGCATTGCTGCAACGGGTGCAGTTGTTGTTTCAAATCCCGTTGAAAAAAATACATGCTTTTTTTGAGGATTTTGTTCGGCAACTTTGAGTGCATCAAGTGGGCTGGCAATAGCTTGTATATTAGCGCCGGCTGATTTTGCCTGGATCAGGGTTTTACATTGGTGTTTTTTGACATTGACCGGTACACGCAACATGTCACCGAATGCCAGCAGCGTAATGTCTTCGTTAAGTGCCAGTTGTATCGCCAGATAAATGTCTTCTTCGGGGCATACACAAACAGGGCAGCCTGGACCTGGAATGAGTTCTATTGAATCTGGCAGGATATTCCTTAGTCCTGACATCGTAATGGTGCGCTCATGACCACCACAAACATTTAATATGCGAAAAGTTGGTTTGATCGGTAGCGCATTGATTTTTTTTAGTATTTTGCTGCCCCTGGTTTCTTCGGAAGGCTGGTTCAAGTGACAATTTCCAGATTTGTTATTGTAAGTGCATCACCGTTAAGCAACTGCGTGTTGTCACTGTCACAGACTGGGCATGTTCGAACCAGACTGTCCAGGTTACTGTGTCGATGACAGGTTTTACAAAGGATCTTGAATGGTTCTTTGACAATCGAAAGCGTTGCGGCGGAAGCGATGGTGTTTTCCGCAACATGTGTGAAACCCGATTTAATAAGTTCCGGTTCCATACCGGTCAGTGGGCCGATTTGCAGGGATATATGTTTTATCTTCGTTGCGTGATTATTTTCGGCAATACTGAGCGTTTGATCCAGTAATCGTTGACATAGCGAATATTCATGCATTTGTTTTGTCCAATATTTTATTGGCTTTGGTAAACGTTTTCGATGAGTTCCCAGCGGGATTGGGCTTCAACAGGATCGATTTTCTGTATCGCATAGCCGACGTGAACGATGACATAATCCCCAACTTCCACTGAATGTTTCTGCATCATAAACAGACTGACAGTGCGCTGGATACCCTGGGCCTCACATTCCGCATTGACTCCGTCGATTGTTACAACTCGCATTGGCAACCCTAAACACATGAAAAAAATCCTTGATCCATTTGTTCTTCGGATAGTTTATACTAATCCTGTACTGTAGGGATAAATTTATAGAATTTCTCATGGATCAGTTAAAAGCTTCTTTTTTGGCAAGAAAAGACTTTTGCGTTTTACTCGAAGCCTTGCATCAGCGTGGTTACCATTGTATCGGCCCGAAGGAAAGAGATGGCACGATCGTTTTCGACGAGTTGAAAACGGTAGATACATTACCGAAGGGCGCATACGATATACAGGCCCCGGGGCAATATCAGATTGAGCACAAGAGTACGTCAGATAATTTTTCCTATACTACCGGGCCATCAGCGCTAAAACCACTGCTATTTACTTCCAGCGAAACGCTATGGCAAGCAAAGCGCGAAGCAGATGGAAGTATTTCTTTTACTGATCAGCATTCAGAGGCCGTGCCACTGGCTGTGATCGGTGTTCATGCCTGTGATATTGCTGCACTTAAACTTCAGGATGCCCACTTTCTGGATTCGGAGTATCCGGACAGATTTTATCACTTAAGAAGAGAGAACCTGTTCCTTGTTGCGGTTAACTGCTCACGGTCTGCTGATACCTGCTTTTGTGTTTCCACGGGTGATGGGCCGCAGGTCCAGGATGGCTATGACCTTGCATTGACTGAGCTTGACGACGGCTTTGTAGTACGCGCCGGGAGTGATAGCGGAGAGGCAATTGCTAACAATCTGCCCGCAACTAAAATAACGGTGTTACACCTGGACCAGGAGAAACAACGTTTGACCAAGGCTGAAGAACAACAACGTAGTTTGCCCAGCCATAATTTACGTGAATTCCTGTTTTCAAATCTCGATCACCCGCGCTGGGACAATATAGCAGAGCGGTGCTTGTCTTGTGGTAATTGTACGTCAGTTTGCCCCACTTGTTTTTGTTACAAAGAGGATGAACAGCCTGCTCTTGAAGGCAGTTCATCAATCCATTACCGCGAATGGGATTCCTGTTTTACCCAGGGACATAGTTATATCCATGGTAAAACCGTGCGGGCTGATACCAAGACTAGATATCGGCAGTGGCTGACGCATAAGCTTGGCAGTTGGCATGACCAATATGGACGTTCCGGTTGTGTTGGCTGTGGACGTTGTATTACCTGGTGTCCGGTCGGGATAGACATTACCCGTGAAGTTTCCCTGATGAGTGAAGCCGGTGAATAACCATCATCTTCAACATGAGGTGGAGATTGTTGATCGTGTTGCAGAAACAGAAACAGTTTTTACCCTATCGTTAAAATTTACCGATCCTGAGATTCAGACTGCTTATCAGATTAAACCCGGCCAGTTTAATATGTTGTACTTGTATGGTGTTGGCGAAGTCGCAATATCGATTGTCTCTGATCTAAAAGAACAGGACGTGCTGATTCACACGATAAGGGCGGTAGGCAGGGTAACCAATGGATTGGCGGCCTTAAGGCCTGGCGACAGGATCGGGTTACGGGGTCCGTATGGTACCGGCTGGCCGATGAAAGAGGCGCTCGGTAATGACATAGTGATAATTACCGGCGGCTTGGGTTGTGTACCTGCGGTTTCTGTTATCAACTACATCATGCAACGCAGGGACCAGTATGGAAAACTTACGATCATGCAGGGGGTGAAGCACTATCATGATTTGTTGTGGCGGGAGCGCTATCAGCAATGGGCAAAGCAGCCTGACACCCAGGTACTCCTGGCATCTGATGTCGGCGCACCTATTTGGCCGTTTCATGTCGGTTCAGTGATGGTGTTGTTTGACAAGGCAGAAATCAGTGGTGCAAAAACAACCGTAATGATGTGCGGACCTGAAGGCATGATGCGTGCTTCAGTCAATGAGCTTACCAGGCGTTCAGTTAAGGAAGATTCTATCTGGTTGAGTATGGAGCGAAACATGCAGTGTGGTATCGGCCAATGTGGGCACTGTCAAATGGGCGGCCTTTTTGTTTGTAAGGATGGCCCGGTATTTCAATATCCAAAGATTAAATCATTTTTATCGGTCTCGGGATTTTGAGTCATGGCTGCAAATAACCGCTCACAGAAACCAAGGATCGCTGTCCATAAATTCACGTCCTGCGACGGGTGCCAGTTAGCATTTTTAAATATGGGTGAAGCGTTATTAACGTTGGCGGAAAATGTCGAGATTGTACATTTTGCCGAGGCAGGTTTCATCGACGCCCATGCAAAAGTGGATATTGCATTTGTCGAGGGGAGTGTTTCCACACCTGATGAACAAGAGCGAATCAAAATGATCCGCGACAATTGTAATACGCTCGTTTCGATTGGTGCCTGCGCGACATCCGGTGGTATACAAGCGCTACGCAATGTCGCAGATACAAAACAATGGATCGCTGATGTCTACGCAAGTCCCGAATTTATCTCCAGCCTGGATACCGCTAGCGCGA
>JBHHVB010000062.1:0-13784 GCA_046754065.1 Gammaproteobacteria bacterium | reverse complement strand
AATAGGTGTTCACGATCAGCCAGAATCAGTGTTCATGATGGGCCAGAATACGCAAGCGGTGTATTTAATAGCAATTGGTGTTCTGAGGTACGGATTGACCTATATAAGAATCTTGAGAGAGTTGGAGTAGGTCAAATCCAGACCACCCAAGGTCGTTTATATACAGCGCTCTGGAAGGGTAATCTTGAAGTTCTCGAAAAGGAATATCAAGAACCACCAATACCGTTAACAGTGCAGGATGTCACTAGAAACCTAGAACAGGCATCTAAAAAAGCAAAAGAGTTATCGGTTGGCTTTCCCGTCTACGTTATGGCTCGCGATCTCTCGAATCCTGTATCAAGAGATAAATATTCAAAAATATTCACAAAACTAAAAAAAACACCTACACAATGCTCCAATCATATTGGCACCTGAAAAGGCTGGTATGAGTAAGTTTGAATTGATTGCTCCGACTGTCGAAGTTGCATTCTTCCCAATGAATAGAGCAAGTGAAGAAGAGTTGCATGATTTAATAAAAGATGCCTTATATATCCCATCAAAAGATTCAAAAAAAGATATGTTCCGCATTGCTGCTCACGGACTAATATTCTAAAGGAACGGAGCTGAATTAATGGAAGAATTGGTTTTTATGGTTAAAGGCTCTTCACCAGAACCATATAAAGTTACATTTACAAAGAACAAAAATAATATCAATGCTTTTTGCACATGCCTTGCCGGTGAAAACGGCCAATATTGCAAACATCGTTTTGCCATCATGGCTGGAGATGGAAAAGCAGTTGTCAGTTCAAATAAAGACAAGGTGGTAATTGTGAAGTCTTGGTTAGCCGGCTCGGATCTTGAAGAAGCCTTAATGGAATTGGCGGAAGCCGAATATGAGCATGAAAAAGCAAAAAAGCGATTAACCGCTGCAAAGAAAAATGTTGCGCGAGCTTTGCACCGCACCGGATATGGGGAAACAATGGCTAACGAGAAACGGCTACAAGAAGCAATCGATGACGGTGAACAATTGAAAGTTATATACCAAGGCGGCAGCCAACCAGGATCGCTTCGCGAGATAGCGCCAATAAGTCTTAAGAATGGCAAGGTTTCTGCTCGATGTTTTACCTCGAATGCGGTTAAATCTTTTTTGTTAGAGAAGATCTCTATCGTTGATGCCTAGAGCATGCGCGCTAAGGGTCTGGTGGCTTAACTGGATAATATATAATACAGCTGCACCAGCCTATAGCCGAAGTTGATAGCTTGGAATTATAAAGCAGTATATTGGGCTTTATAAATTAGACTATAGGTGCAACCCGCACTCCGTTTTAGGGCTGTTATTCCAGCGACCTGTCCTGTCATTTCCCGGTACCGTGCAATGTTTGCATCCTATTGATGAATAGCCTTGAGCGACTAGCGGATGAAACGGGAGATCGTGTTCTTTGATAAATGCATCTCGATTTTCTTTGGAAAAATCAAGCAGGGGATAAAATTTTATTATGCCGTTTCGCTCTTCAAAGATATCCAGTGTTGAACGATGATCACTTTGCCAGCTCATCAGGCCGGAGGCCCATACATCGTAACCTTTTTTGACCTCATATAAAGGTTCAACCTTGTTAATGGAGCAGCAGAAATCCGGATCGGTTTTATAGGTCTGGTCTTTCTGGGTGAATTCGTGTTTCCAGGATTCTGCTTTTATATCTTCTACATTGAGGTTAAATAATTCGGTCAGCTTTTTTTTGTAGGCCAGTGTTTCCGGAAAATGGTAACCCGTGTCAATAAAGAGCACTTTTTGCGAAGGTGCGTATTTTGAAAACAGATACAGCAACAGGGCTGAGGTGGCGGCGAACGAAGAGGTTAACATGATCTTGTCTGCAGGAAAATCCTTATATAGTTCAGTGATACGCTTTTCGATACTGAGTTCGCGGTATCTGGCATTTAGCTCTTCGATTTTGTTTGCACTATCGGTCATTTCGGTACCGTTTTTTTGACTTTCTAAGGCGTACATTATAGTTTAAAAAACAATTATAATATATTGTAATTAAATGATAATTAAGAAAATATCTGGGTGTAATCAATCGCGAGCCAGCCGAGTTTTGATAATTGCAGTATGTATTCCGGGTGCGGTGAATAGTTAATTCTATATTAAATAGTGCTTAGGGTAAAATACCGGGTTTTTAAATTTACTGAATTGGGAGAAGCTTTGATGGTTAAAAGATCACTAGTTAGTCTGTCTTTGTTGTGTTTGTGGGGTGGCCAGGTTCTGGCTGAAGAAGGTTCTACCACCGAGGGTGAAGTAGAACTTGGGGTGGTGTTAACCAGCGGTAATACCGAGACACAGAATGTTAATGGAAAGGCTAAGCTCATTAATAAAAACGGCCAATGGCGGCATACAGGGAAATTTGAGGGACTGAACAGCTCAGATAGTGGGGCTACCACTGCTGAAAAGTATTTTTTATCGGGTAAAAGTGACTACCGGTTTAGTGAGAAATCCTACGTGTTTGGCAATCTTACCTACGAAAATGATCGCTTCAGCGGTTACGAGTACCGAACGAACGGCACAGTCGGTATGGGTAGACAGGTGGTGTCTGGTAAAGCGCTATCCATCGATCTTGAGGCTGGTGCTGGTATCAGGCAGAGTAAGCTAGATGGCAGTGGTGCCAAAGATGAGGAGTCTGTGCTTAGAGTAGCTAGCGATATTTCATGGGTCATCAGTGAAACAACAAAATTGTCTGAGGAAATATCGATAGACGCTGGTGAGGATGCTACGATCTCGAAATCGGTGACTGGTCTTAAGTCACAGATTGCAGGCAATCTTGCGACGAAAATATCGTTAACCATAAAAAATACATCTGATGTGCCAGTCGGCATTGAGGAAACGGATACTGAAACCGCTGTGACGTTGGTGTACAGCTATAAATAAGCAAGATTTATCATGTGCGATACAGGTAGTATTGAGGCCTTAGTGCTGCCTGAATCGTTGTCTGAAACAACCCGGATAGATCGTGACATGATTAACAGGCTTGGTCCGGATCCCGGCAGCTATATTCTTCTGCTATATTCGCGAAAAGAACAGGTAGTCACAGTCGGTCGACTCGGGCAACTTAAGACGCGGTCAGGCTATTATCTTTATGTTGGCAGTGCATTTGGGCCCGGCGGTATTAAGGCGCGATTAGGGCATCATAGCCGTGTAGTGGCTAAATTCCACTGGCATATCGATTATTTGAGGCAGCACCTGGCACTCATTGAATGTTGGTACACAGACTACCCGCAACGATTGGAGCGGGACTGGTGTGAGGCGTTGAGCGATCACCCTGATGTCTCGATTCCATTCAAGGGTTTCGGTGCATCTGACGATCCCGGACACGCGCATCTGTTCTATTCAGCTGTCAGACCCGAACTACTGCATTTCAAACCTGCGCTTGTTTCCAGCGAGGAAGGGTTAAAGATTAATGTGATAACGGATTGTTAAATTGTGAGGCTTCCGATTCCCGAATAATCGGTATTGTGCCGCTCAACTGTTAATTGCAGAGTAGTCAGATTCGTCAAGATAAGAAAATGATACAAAGGTGGTAAGTATTGCTAATACAATAACCGCTAGTAGCGGCAGGAATAGCATAATGGAAGCGATAAATATCCAGATATCACGAATGAATCGCTTCTTTTTTTTGAATCCCGGTTTGGTATTCAGTTTGATCCAGCGGTTGTTTTCTTCATCATAAATGTACATGTTCCGATGCTGTATATAGTGATTTTGTGTATTTCTAAATCGTTTTTCTCTCGATTTATCCCATACTTTAATAATTTTCACCAATACGTGCATACAAGTCATGATCGTCACTGTCAGTGACGATCACATTTATCTTATCGCCAGTAGACAATTCAGCAGAACTGTCAACATAGACCTGTCCGTCAATGTCCGGCGCATCATATTTGCTCCTCGCAATAGCCTGATCCTCAGTAATCTCATCAATGACGACCTGGATCTGGCTGCCTATGCGATTTTTAAGTTTGTTTTTGCTGATTTCTGCCTGCTGGGTCATTAATCGTTCCATTCGCTCCTGTTTAATTTCCTCAGGAACCGGATCGGGTAGATCATTTGCCCTGGCACCAGCGACCGGTGAATAGGTAAAACAGCCAATTCTATCCAGTTGAGCTTCCTCAATAAATTCAAGTAGATGCTCGAAAGCCGAATCACTCTTTCCGGGAAACCCGACAATAAAGGTACTGCGGATTCCAATATCCGGACAAATTTCTCGCCAGCATTTTATTCTGGACAGTGTATTATCACTACGGGCGGGTCGTTTCATCGCCTTGAGTAGTGCGGGCTCAGAATGTTGAAACGGAATATCGAGATAGGGCAGTATCATACCTTCAGACATCAACGGGATAATCTCGTCAATATGGGGGTAGGGATAAATATAATGTAGCCTGAGCCATGCCCCCAGACCACCTAATTGTTCAACCAATTCCTTAAAACGAGACCTGACGGGTTTCCCTGACCAAAATCCGGTTTGATAACCAATATCGAGGCCGTAGGCACTGGTATCCTGAGCGATGACCAGTAGTTCCTTGACTCCGCCTTTTACCATAGTTGCTGCATCGCTAAGTACATCACCAATATTCCGGCTAACAAGTCTGCCTCTTAATGAAGGAATGATACAAAACGTGCAGCTGTGATTACAGCCTTCTGAGATTTTCAGGTATGCGTAGTGACGTGGTGTTAACTTGATTCTCTGCGGAGGCATGTAGTCCCGCAATGTGTTCTCTTCCGGTGGCAGGTGCCGGTGTATTTGTTGCACGACCTCGCTGATTTGATTGGGACCGGAAATTGACAGCACATTCGGATATCTGTTTTTAATGATTTCCCTGTTTGTGCCTAAACAACCCGTGACGATTACCTTGCCATTTTCTGCCATTGCTTCACCTATGGCATCCAGTGACTCTTCAATGGCCTGATTGACAAATCCGCAGGTGTTAATGACAACGATACCAGCCTCCTGATAGCTATTGCTCGTCTCGTATCCTTCAGATTTCAGGTGAGTAATCATGTTTTCTGAGTCGACTAATGCTTTGGGACAACCGAGACTGACGAAACCTATTTTATTGCTACGTTTTTCCATCTGTTTCATATTAACTCTTCCGGGACTACCCATTATAATCGTAAATGGGCGATTGGCCCCAATTTCAGTCGTTTACCAACCTATGCAAAAAACTATCTTGATAAGAACTCATAACAGAGAGGAGTTGGTTGATATTACCTCACAGGTTGAGGAGGTTATTTCAGAAAGTCGAGTTGAAAACGGAATTGTTGGCATCTATGCGCAGGGGGCAACTGCTGCGATGATGATCCAGGAAAACTGGGATGATTCGGTGCAAACCGATGTGGTCAATTTGTTAAGAAAGTTGATCCCCAGAGGTGTTTGGTTGCACGATAGGCAAGACGGCAATGGAGATGCACATTTGAAAGCAGGTGTTGTTGGCCCTTCAGAAACTGTTCCGATTGTATTGGGGCAGTTGGCCCTGTCGCGCTGGCAAAATATTTTTTTCTGCGAATTCGATGGACCCAGGCCAGAGAGAAAAATAATTTGTACTGTTATTGCCAGTGATTAAGTGATAGCTGATAATTATGACAAAACGCGTTTATGGAGAAGATGATGGAAGATTCTGCAGAGGAAAACTATGGTAAGCAGGTAGATATTCAGGCTACTTTGGAGAAGCTGATCTCACAAGGGAGACTGGAAGAATGTTTTGCCAATCTGGTAGGTGTCGTCATACATGTTAACGGAGTCTGCGAATTGCTAAAGGGATTAAAAACGGATGGTGTGCTATTTCCAGATTCTCCTGACGAATTCCAAGATGAGTTCGAGGATTTGATTACGTCGATGCAAACGCTAATTGATGACGGTATATTCCCTGATCTGGTGCAGATTGATGTCGATGACGATAAGCCAATCTAGGGAAACTCTAATCGAATTGTCAATCCTGCGAAGGCGGGAATTAATGTTTTCAATGTTTCTAGATTCCCACCTGCGTGGGAATGACATGGGTAGAAATTGTGCCCCGTCAGCACCAGATGGACATAAAAGCCTGATTGCATAAGAGACAGTTTTAGCTCATCGTTAACCCAAAGTGGGAAAGACGACGAAAAGAAAAGACAGCACAGAAAAGCCCATACGGGATATACGTCGAGCCACCCGAATATGATATTCACCAGAAGAAAAGATCCGTATTGTATTAGAAGGACTTCATGGAAGCCGGCAAGAAACATCTGCCAGGCGATACAGTCCGTGAAGCCACCTCAGATGAAGCAAAACCCCTACGGTCAGAAGCCACTGTATTGAAAGAGACATTAGCCGAGTTACTGATGGAAAATCGCCTACTTTAAAAAAGCGTCATCGGGGATGGGGAGGACGGTATATGAGATGTTCAGCCTCCGAAAAGTACGAAATCATTCAACTGGTTGAGCAATCGAGTTTATCCGTTAAGCAAACACTCAGGCAACTGGATATTCACAACTCTACATTTTATAACTGGCTCAAACGTTTCTATGATAATGGTATTGATGGTCTGGAGGATAGAAAGCCAAGTCCAAATACTGCCTGGAATAAAATACCCGATGAACATTACGATGCGATATTAAAACAGGCGCTGGATCAACCGGAACTGTCACCCAGGGCTATGAGGCGTAAAATGCATGACGATAATCAGACAAGGAACTTAAAATTGATGAGCTGAAGTGGCTCTTAAATCAGACTCTAATCTGTCCAAAAGGTTTGTCACCCTAGTGGAGAAAGATAAAGGATCAATCAGTAGAGTCCGGGTTAACGGATCGTCAACAATACTGGTTTCAGCATATTCGAGCAAGCGAAGTATCAGGCAAGAGTCTTGCAAGTTATGCGGTAGAACAGGGCCTTGCACTAAAGAGCTTATATGCAGGCAAACAGATGCTGGTTAGAAAGGGCGTACTGCCACGCAGCCAAACAGAGCGATTTCAACGAGTACGGGTGTCAGGTACATCCATAGGCAACCACTGTCAGGTGCGGTTAGCCAACGGCATATCGATTGATATCATAGATGGCGTTGATATAGAGACATTAACGATCGTGCTCACTGCTGCCGCCGCTGTGAGATGATGAGACCATCCAGTGAACTGCCTGCGGTGTATCTATGCCGAGATATTGTTGATTTCCGCAAAGGCATCAATGGGCTGGTGGTCCTAGTCGAAGAAGTGCTGCAACACGATCCGTTTTCAGAACAGCTGTTTGTATTTTGTAATCGCAAACGCGACAGGGTGAAATTGCTGTATTGGGAACGTAGTGGATTCTGTCTATGGCAAAAGCGACTGGAACGCAAACGTTTCAAATGGCCGCGCAAGGAAAGCAGAGAAGTGATTAGCTGGAGCGGCCAACAACTGAACTGGCTACTTGATGGATATGATGTGATGCGCATGAAGCCACATGAAAGATTACATTTCAGCGGTGTTTTATAGGGTGTTAGCGTCTATTCCGGTATAATGCTGTGCATGCTCATTGCCCCGCATAGAAGTGACCTATGAGCTCAGTGACGATGAGCGGGTTTGTCCGCATGATGGTAACCAACTCACCGAAATCGGGGAGATCAGTTCGGAACAACTCGATATCATCCCGGCAAAAATCCGGGTGATTCGCCATCTTCGTAAGCAATATGCGTGCAGTTGTGGTCAATGTATCCGAACGGCGGCCCTATGCGTATCTTCGCTAGGTCTTCACAACATTACCAATGGCGAATACCGTTGAGGCCATTGAAAAACTGTTGCCGGACAACATCGATAAAGATCAACTCTGCATTGAGTAAGCAATGATGTCGTCTATTTTGCGCTTACGCTGAACGAGCAGGGTATACAAGAAAACACTTATATAGTTTTCTCGGCTTTAATGGGGTACTAGGATTGTCAGCGCACCCAAATATGCATAGATATTATTCGTATTTTATTTGATAGTCATATCGGCTAGCCGATGATAATCCTTTAAAATATTGCTTGAACTAATGGGACAGGGCATTTCTGATGGAACTATTCAAGTTCCCAAACACCATTAAAACCGTTACTGGTACTTTTGGACGTGTTTCACACAAAATCCCAATATGACTAAGTAAAAAATACGCAGGCGCATGATTTGCGCTAATTGTATTGGTGATTATTAAAGTTTTCAATAAAACGGACGATGACCAAGGTATAGATGGAGTAAATGGCCGCGTTAACGTAATCAACCTCATTATAAATACTTGTGGAATATTGACCTCAATAACTCTGAGATATAAATATGACTTTAGCATATAAAAATAATGGATTTACACTCCTTGAGCTAGTGATAGTGATAGTTATCATTGCAATTATAGCTAGTATCGCATATCCAACCTATTCTAATTTCACCAGGAAAGGAAAACTCGCAGAAGGTACAGCTAAGTTGAGCGAACTAAGAGTACAACTAGAACGGTACTATCAAGATAACCGCACTTACCATTCCGCACCTAATACATGCGGCATCCCAGATGGTAATGGAACCTACTTTTCTTATACTTGCACTACAACCTCACCTATCACCTTCACCTGGACTGCATCGAGTCTTGGAAACCAGGGATTGGGTAGTGCAGGAACATTTGTATATAGCATTGATCAAGATGGCGCCATGGCAACATTAAAGTTTAATGGTTCAAGTTCGAACAGCACATGTTGGGAATTAGACCAAGGCCAATGCATATAGTTTTAAGGTCTTTGATTAATGGTCATATCACTACAGCATATATCTCATGTGAAAAAAGTAGCTGGATTTACACTTGTCGAGCTATTAGTAACACTCCTTGTTGTGGCCGTCATTTCTACTGTATCGACACCCGGGGTGTCTTCTTTTATAGTCAATGCTGCTCTTGACAGCGCACAAAATAATATAACGCTGTCAATACAAAAGGCAAAGAACATTGCTCGCAGTACAAATTCATCAGTAACCTTGAGTGTGACAGAGAACAGTAACCAAATAATTCTGCTATCTGCAGACAGCAGCTTTTCCCAGACCATAGATATGCCAACATCAGTATTTTCACTAAGTACAGTCAGCTTTCAGTTTAATCCATTTGGCCTGGTAAATAACACGGGGACGATCACGCTTAAATCAGCTAGAGATGGAACACAAGCCAGGAAAATAAACATAGTAACCCTGTTAGGTCAGATAACAGTTACTTGAGGTATACGCAGATGCTGTCATCAAATTTTTACTTTTTGAACCGGTATAAAAATAAGGGGTTTACATTAGTTGAAATTTTAGTTGCTGTTGTAATTTTTGCTATAGGCATGATTAGTGTTAGTAAATACACAGGGAATACTCTTACGCTGGCTTCAGATAATAATGCCCGTGCAATGGCGCTTAACATTGCGACGCAGCAGATTGAGCCACTATATCTTGCGGCAGCAACAAGTGCAGCAACGTTCAAGACTTCACTCAGCACATTCACTGGTGGCCTCGAAGTAAGCGGGAACGACGCCAGGGACATTTATACAATTTCCATTAATCAAGCTATAGATAGTAGTCCTACACCAATTAATTTGTTAACAGATAATAACCCAACAACATGGGTATCACCACTTACACTTGGCATTTCCATTTCATATACAGGACGCAATGGTACATCCACAGTAAATACTTCACTCACATTCATTACGCCATGATTAATATTCACAGAAATTCAGGTCTGACACTTGTGGAGCTAATGATCTCTGTAACAGTGGCTAGTCTAATTTCAATAGGTGTTGTATCACTTTATGCATCCCAATCATCAGTTTTCGTAAATGAATCACACTCAACTCAGGCGAGAACAGATGGCCGTGATGTATATATCGTGATAAGCAGATTATTGCGTCAGGCAGAATCCTCCTCCATAGTTGTCTCAAGCGATGCGGCAAGTACAACTATTGATCTCACGTTACCAAGTGGGTATCCGGTTTGGCCAAATACTACCTTCCCATTTACCAATAACGCTGTTCGATTAGCCTGGACAAATACTGGAGATAACGCCTACCAGATTCGTATTGCAACAGGCAGCTCAATCGCAAATCTCGGAGCTGCACAATTAACAACACTGGTTGGTAACAAAACCGGAGACAATACATGGATTACCGCTCTTAGCTTGAATCAGTCTGCAGGTGGTTACCTGTTATCTGTCAGTAGCGCTTCAGGTAATATTGCAAACGCCGTTAACACAACCTTTGATGGCATTGTTATACCTAGAAATTAACTTATTACAGTTTAGTAAAATGAAAATAGTGCAAACAAACAAACTATCACATTGCAAGAAACAATCAGGTTACATACTGTTATTAGTAACGATGTTTCTTTTTATTCTAATGGGTACCTCGGCACAATTTATGAACCGCGTCTCTGACGGAACGAAATTGTCAAGCATGGTAAGCGATAATTCAGAATCCCTTCTGCTTGCTGAGAGTGCAATGAACATGCTGATGGGGAAATTCGCCAATACATTAGATAGTGACAATGATGCAATACCGGATAACCAGGAAGCAGGCAACATACAATCAAATTTAACGAATCCCAACGCGTTCTTAATGCCCTATATGTATTACGTCACAACTGGTGCAGGTATTGATCAAAATGCTGCGTCACTTTTACAGAAGGTGGCTGATGGTGAGGCGTCGGGCGCCACAGTGGAAAAACTGACACAGCAACAAGTAGCATCTAACGTGAATCTGCTTCGTGTTAATGCTTTATTTATCAGTAACACTGTTAAACCCAAGCTATATACACAGAATAACAATGGACTACTGATCGATAGTACTGCAGCAGACTGGGCCAATGAGTCAGGCACTGCGAAAGCTGCTAGTTGGATAGAGTTAATTGAAAATCCAAACGTCGCCAATGCGTTGGATATATATGTGCAATCTGTTGCTCAAGTAGGAATCTCGAAAAGTTATGTCCAGCGCTACGTTGGATCATACTTCCCGGTAACGACCATTGGCACAATTGCGGTCTTGGCTGAAGCAAGCAACATCAACCGCAATGGGCCTTAACATGAAAAATCAATATTTCATATCGAGGTACAAATATAACTTTTGGAGTAATATTATGTGCAGTCATATTGTAAGATACTTATTAACACTTGTTTTAGGTATATTTTGTGCCACAACCATCGCTGGTGGCAATGATATCAAATTGAAATATACACCCAGCGGTGATCCGAATTTGCTTCCTGGACAGGCGATTACGCTGACTTTATACGATCAAAATACCGTTTGTTCCGGCCCTTATACTTATAGTATAGATTCCCCGCCTGTTGGAAGCGCCACGTTAATTGGAAACCAGGTTGTTTTTTCTAATGATGGTACAAATGGTTACCTTTCAAGCAACAAGAATCTTCATAAATTCAAGGCATACATAACCTGTACGACGACAGGTGATAATGACAACAAATGGATTAAACCCAAGGATGATAGTGCGGGTACAGGAGGTGGTGGATCAGAGTCAACTGGCAGTTCCTGTAATTGCTCAACTACAACTGGAGACGTAATTCTTGATAATACCGCTCATCCGAATGCCCCTGCGATCGGGGCCAACCTGGTTTTTCTTGCGGGCGGTAGCAAAGGCAGCACAGCCATTGATGATGGTATAGGTGGAAATGCAATCAATATTCTTGATTTTCAGACAGTAACACGTGACATATCTACATCGCCGGACTCACTCAACCTTATTATCGGCGATGATTCTTCAGTCGTTGATGACAACAATTATGGAACAGAAAATCAATTAGATTACTTCTCATCAGGCAAACATCTCTTTGAATTGAACAGACTACGTTCCACGGCAGACTGGCTATCACAAGACAGCGATAGCAATAATGTACCAGATAATATCAGTCCTGCAGCAGGTGTAGTCTATGGCACATATGGCACTCTCAGCATGTCACAATTTATTGCCAATATTGCCAGCGGCGCTACGATGTACGGTATGGTGCGCGTTAAAGTGCCATTGGAATTGGATCCAACTACCACAGGAACCGCAAAAAATGCATTAGGAGATATTGTCAATGCAAACTCAATATATTCGTTCTGCTCTTCAAGTTCAGGACTATGCTCATGCTCGCCGGGAATAAGTTTTTCCAAAATTGAATCAGGTGTAACGATTTGCGGGCATAATATACCGTCAAATTCCAAGATCAAGGTAAAGGGATCACTTCTATGGGATTTTGTAGACAATATAACAGGCAATCCGGTTGATCTCGACGCATTACCCTGGGCGCCACGTGACCTGTATTTCAAGGTGGAAATGCCCATCATGGTGGACTGGTCGCATGACCTAAATGATGATGGAGCCATGGACAACATGCCCTACATAAAAGGGCTGACATCCGGGAAGACAGGAACCAATCCTATTGATATCACCAATACAATAGGTACCATCGACTTTACTAAAGTATCGCAAAGCTCAAAAGATGCCTATCTGTTTGCAACTGGAACAAACCTTGATGCCACAGTATTTGCAACGCTGAACAAGCCGGACCAATACCACTTATTAATGGCATCAGGTTATGCTGATGGTTGGGCTGAGGCATTTACCAAACTTAATATCACTGCAGCAATATGGAAGACTTTACCACCCAACTCCTGCGTTACTGAAGCAGGAGGGAGCTGTGATAAATTTAGTGTTCCTGACACGGCATCAGGGATTATGACGGCAAATGATGTACGATCCGGAGAATTTGAGGACATCCCCACCTATCTTTATAGCGGAGGTCTGATTGACATGCACCATCATGTCAATATTTCCGGTCTGATCTACGTACCGCAAGGCATGGAACTCGAAGCAAAAGACTCGAATGCACCAACACAACAATACGTTAGTGGCGCCATCGTCGTACGCGACAGCTTCTATATTGAGGCGAAAGATAACACAATTACAGTAATGAGTTCCGATCCCGATAGCTACTCTACGGCTCGTGTAAGTAACGTCTCTCAAGCTACCAGCCCCACATTTGCTAACCTTACTACGTACAATAGTTCGAACAACACCAATGTGACTTCAGGGGAGAGTGGGAATAGCGGGAATAGTGGAAGTGGAGACGGTTGTTTTGGTTGTGCCAGCTCAAGCTCTAGTGGGAATAGTGGTGGTAGTAATACGCCCAACCCCATTCAGTGGGTTGAGATTCACCCACAAAACTAGTCTACATTTATTTGCAACCACCGAATATCGGGCGGTAAAGAAAACAACGTTAAGTAACGGAACACAAACAACGGGATTCTTTGCTATGCTGGTTGGCTACGGACGCATATCAATCCAAGACCAAAACCTGGACCTTCAAAAAGATGCATGGTCATTTTCGCCCAAATGCCCGAAAAGGTGCGGTAGTAGTTTAGTGATTTAAGCGGTTATACATCACTGTTTTGAGTCTGATCGGGTCTACCCCGATAATCCAGAGACTCTATGGGGTACTAGGGACGTCCCCGCCGCATGCTGCACAGCTGTTATAACTGACTGATCTCATTTGAGTATATTAGCACCTAATTTGAATTTAGGTAAGCCACCGCCTTTGGCGGTGAGGCCCAAAAAGGCTCTGCCGTGACGCCGTACGGTTGGAAAATGGTCTCCTTTTCAACCGCGAAGCAAAAAAGGAGACCGTTATGAGAGACTGGCAAAGCCAAGCTCACGTTAGACATTATTGCAAATATCACGTTGTATTTGTTCCGAAATATCGAAAGAAATCGATATACGGGGTTAAGCCCGTAAACTGCTGTAAATTTTAAATGAGATGGTGAATATAGGCCA
>JBHHVB010000061.1:0-13936 GCA_046754065.1 Gammaproteobacteria bacterium | reverse complement strand
CTGTTTATCGTTGGGAATATACTAAAAATAAATCGCGTGGACTTTTCAATCGGTATTTGGTCGCAAATGGTATTGTACTTTTCAGTTCCTACATCAGTGCAAGGATGGGGTTCTCATAATAGGTCTATAATAAGATTAACGTCCGATATTGGCCGGGAAGTGTATAACGACAACGTAGACTTGTATGACCGCAAACGCTGCAACAATAACATGTTATAAGAACGGCTTCTTTACGTATAAAACACCCCGTTGGTATAAAAGCAGTCGATTGAATCGAGTCCCATATGGATAATTAAACCTATTCCAATCATTCTGAGTTTGGGTAAAAAACACACCAAGAGATAGGTCGAGATAGGCAAAAACCCATGCAGTGGGTGGAAACCGATGCTACATCGATTCGGGTCATAAATTGGCTGAGCCAGCAGATGGTCCAGGTCGACAACAATTGTTGCAGCCATAATGAAGAAGGCCAATCGCCATTGTTGTATAAATCCAAACCAAGCTACTAACGCAGGTACGATAAAATGCAGCGCAACGTGAAAAATCTGTTTTACTCTCTAAATCAGGGATGCGCCTGATAGCTTCGTTGAAATTATTTCACGGTGATAGTTATTATTTTTGAAACAACCGGGGGTGTATGAGGCGTATGGTTCTTATCACCTAATATTAATTGTAAGCTGTGCTCCCCAGGTTCCAGTGAAAGCACAGTTTCGGATTGGCCGCCACCAAAATGCTTAACGTTTTTTCCCATCGGTGATTTCATCTCCGGGAGATCCTTGCTATCGATGAGTAAATGATGATGACCGGTATTTTTCTTGTCGATGCCTGCCGGGGCTACGCCCATGCCGCTTAAACCAAACTGGACCTTGAATGGACTCGATACTGTTTCCCCGTCTTTTGGAGAAATAATGTACGCCATCGCGTCTTTGGCTGAAGGTGTCCCGCTTGCAAAGGACAATGAACTAATACCAATTATGGCAGTAAAGACTGATAATTTTGTTCGGAAATTAGGCATTACTAGCTTCTCCAGATTAAGTTAGAATTTATTATATGATCTAAACAAGTGTCATCGTCAACTATTTAACGATTTTTCCAAAGTGCTACATTACATAGTGGTATAGCAGATAAGGTTTTTTAAATCATTCGATGGGATGGTCGGCTATTTGGATAGACTGGATTCAAGAAACTTAAGAACTATGGGTTTAGTCTTGGGTAGAAATTTCGAAAATGCTTGCAGATGCCGTCCATTTTTCAGGATCAGAATATCCTTCGGTTCCGAAGCCATTTCATAGAGCATGTGGCTATGGCTTATTGAAATAACCCTGTCTTCTGTATCGATATCTTTGCGTGATTTTATATATTTAATCGCGGCGGTCGAGTCTTGAAAAATACCTTTACGATCGGGTGTGCCTTCGGATTGTCCGTAACCCCGGTAGTCGAATGTGAAAACATTGTAACCTTCGATGGGTAACCACGTGACTAACACTGAAGTGTGAGCTAATGTTTTGAGCATTGCCGTGAAAATGGATGATGGTTGCTTTGGGCTGGCCCTGCGCAGGAAAAAACCAGCCCTGGAGTCTTGTTTTGTCTCCACTTGAAAAATATATGTCTTCGAATTTCAATCCGTGGTTTTCTGGCTTGTCGTAAATAAAATTGTCCGGATAGTAAAATGCGTTATTGAAGCAGCCGCTCAAAGAAAGAATGATAGTAAGAAAAATAAAGAACTTACCAAAAGTTTTTGTGTTCAGCGATGTCCATCTTTCGCGGTTGCGCCTATTAGAAGAATAATCGTATTCAGGCATAAATCTCAATATTCCGGGCATGGCTGCTCCACAGGGCCATCAGTTTTCTGCAATCGTTTGAATATGTTCAATGGCACAGAAAATTTAAAACTTATTTAAAACAGTTGAAATTTAAGGTGTATTTTTACAATTTACAGTGAGCCATGTGCCTATCTATATTGATATTCAATCAAATGCCTGACCCAAAATAATGTGCCTCGAGGTGCCCAGCGAATTTGTCCTTAAATTCCAGTATGGAATGATGGATAATGAGTAATACGATTATTTTACAAGTAGACCAATAAATGCTGATTCCGAAAAGATTGTCGATTATTTATTGTCTGGTATTGCTTTTCTTGGTTATCTTTCCTGTCTATGCAGCCGAGCAGGATATCGAACTGACCCAGGCGAGAGAGATATTTTTACAGGGTGTGGATGGTGATAAGCGGGCGGTAAGACAGGCGGTCAAACGGTTTACCGAATTAAGTCATCGTCACCCTGGCGATCCTGTTTATCTCGCTTATCTCGGTGCGAGTATGACCTTACAGGGAAGGGATGCATCGAAGGGAAGCGAAAAACAGCGGTTAACGATTAATGGCCTGGGCAAGATAGACCGTGCGCTCAAACTGCTCTCTGATAACGAACAAATACCAGTGCATAGGCGTTTAGATACGCAATTGGTAGCGGCCAATTCGTTTATGTATATTCCGTCTTTCTTTAATCGATATGAAAGGGGAAAACACCTGTTACGAGATATTCTGGATCATGAGGGTTTTGAAGATATGGCGGCGGGTTTCAAGGCCGCAGCATTCTTCACTGCAGCAATTGTTGCTCGCGGTAACGAAAATAATAGCGAATATCGCCGCTATTTGAAATTGACAGTTGAGACTGCGCCTGATGGCCGGGAGGGAGTTTTTGCCAAAGAGTTGCTAGAAGAGCAATAGCAAGCTGTCATCAATGCTGTTATTCCGGTCGCGTATCTATCATTGATTCACGTTTGGAAAAGTTTTCATACCATCGAGCGAGATTACCCCGGCCCTCTCTCCAGTCAATCTCTGGCAATCTGAAGTCTAGATACCCAAGGCAAGCGCCGAGCCCGAGCTGGGCAATCGATAATGTATCTGGTAACTGGTTTACATCGATTTCTGTTTGGGCTATTGCCCTGCCAATGGCCGTCTGCCAGCGTTTCAAGTTATCAGGAGACTGTTCGTTTTGAGGACGGCGCCGCTCCATCACGATATTATATGCAAGATCGATAATCCCGTCAGTCAATGCCTGCCATTTTTGTACCTGCCAGCGTAGCGTGCCTGATGCGGGTATCAGTTTTGGTTCGGATGACAACGTGTCGAGGTATTCACAAATGACAGGGCTGTCATATAGCGCTGTTCCCTCATCAGTAATGAGAGTCGGTATTTTCCCTAATGGATTTGCTTCGTGTAGATCGACAGGATCTGAAAAAGGGTTGCAAGGAATCTGCTCGATATTTTCATTTAATCCTTTTTCGATGATCACCAGGCGGACTTTTCTAGAATAGGGTGAGGTATTCGAATAATAGAGCTTCATAGGCCGCCTTATAAATTGACTGATAAAAATTACTCAGACCTGTTAACAAATATGTCACTTAATCGTATACCAATGAACGCAACGATCAACACGGGTGAGAAATGAAACATTAATGCGTGAGCAGGATCGTACATGCAGGCAACTTGCATGATCAGTGCTGGAATTAGCGCTATAGACAGTCCGAATTGCATTCTTTTTGATGATGATATATTCAAAAGCCCCTTTCGATTTAAAAACAGAAATATATAAAGTGTAATCAAACCATAAACAACAACCTCAGTCTCGCAAAATGACCTCACACCCTCATCGGATGCATGAGGGGTTGCATCAAAGAAGCTCCAGATTATGCTCGCGAGGAATAAAGTGATCGATATATAGAAAATCAATTTAGATACAGTATGAACCTTTTCTCCCGGGACAAATTGCACAAACGATATATAAATGCCTACACAGCTTATTGCTATCGCGGAGACAAGCTCTATCTGGAAACGAGGGGATTCGGCGATTTGAGATATAAATCCGGTCCGGTACTCTTGTACCAGATACGCAACAGAGGCTATAACTACAAAAAATATAGGGTACCAGATCAAGGCCCTTGTCATGGGTAATTGCTGGGGTTTGACGGGGGTTAACTCGTTCACCAGGTTTTCAATCAGTGTTTTATGATCTTTAGGCATTATCCGGTCTCTTGACTCAATGATTCTAAAATTTGTTTATAAGCGCGCGATATCCTTTTTCGTAACGTGGCTTCTGTAATGTTCTCTTGTTTGGCTGCTTCTGCATAACTTAATCCATCGACCTTGGTTAGTAATATTGCCTGTTTCAAGGGTCGGGGTAGCTGTTCTACCGACGTTCCAACAGAGTTGTCGATGTCTTCTGTCTCATTACTATAATTCGTTAACAATGGTGAACTTGTGACCAACTCAGCATCTTCGTGAACCTCTGTTTCACGTATCTTTATGTTTTTCCTGAAGTAATCGGCAAGTTTATGATGGATGATGGCAGTTACCCAGGGTTTGAATTGGCGTGATGGGTGGTAAGTGGATAAAGATCGATGGATACCCATCAGGCACTCTTGAGCGATATCATCGGTATCTGCAATGTAAAATCCCACCTTTTTCCTGATAATGGAAACAGCATAACGATTTACTTCTGTCAGTAGCTGATGATAGGCGTTTTTGTCTCCTTGCTGCGCCTGTTTAGCAAGCGATGCCCATTTACCTTCCAGATTCATTTTTTGTCACAAATCGCTTTTATTACCGAATGAATAGGTAGAAAACGAGGAATACTTCTTCGGATTCTCCAATATAACAGAAGGGTTGGTCGTAGCATATTACGGAACCTTTCATTTAACTGATATTCTATATAAAAAAGAGGTGAACGATGATCAGAAATTTAAAAAGAAATCGAGGTATGCAATTGTTTGTATCTTTAGTTACGGTGCTCTCGATATCATTATTTATGATGGTCAGTCATGATTCGTTATCACAACAAAATAATTTGCAGGTCGCGATGAGTGGCATGAAGGATAAGAATGAAGATGACGGTATGATGAAAGATGACGGCATGATGAAAGATGACGGCATGATGAAAGATGACATGTCCAAGACAACGGAATCAAAAGCAATCGCAATTTTTGCCGGCGGTTGCTTTTGGTGTATGGAAAAGCCATTTGATACGCTCAAAGGCGTTAGATCCACGGTCTCGGGTTATTCCGGTGGTCACAAAGTTCATCCAACATATAAGCAGGTTTCTGCTGGTACAACGGGGCATGCTGAATCGATTCGTGTCGAGTATGATCCTCGTGTGATTACCTACAAGGAATTGCTGGATGTCTTCTGGATGCAAATAAATCCTACAGACGCGAATGGGCAATTTGTCGACCGCGGAAAACAATACCGTTCGGCGATATTTTATCTTAATGAAGAGCAAAAACGACAAGCAATTGAATCCAGAGATCAGCTACAACGATCGGGTAGATTTGACAAGCCGATTGTGACAGAAATTACAGCAGCAACCGAGTTTTATGAGGCTGAAGACTATCATCAGGATTACTATAAAGAAAATCCGTTAAGATACAAATTCTACCGCTACCGCTCAGGTCGTGACCAGTATCTGGAAAAGGTATGGAGTAGAAAAGTGGTGGAGAGCAATAATATGTCAACGAAGTATCTCAAGCCAGATAATGCAACGATTGAAGCGAGCCTGAGCAGGCTCCAGTATAATGTCACTCAAAATGAGGCCACTGAAAGAGCGTTTGAGAACGAATACTGGGATAACAAAAAGCCGGGCATCTATGTTGATATCGTTTCAGGAGAGCCATTATTCAGCTCTATAGACAAGTTTGATTCCGGTACTGGTTGGCCGTCTTTTACCAGGCCGATTGATGGTCAATTCATTGTTGAAAAAGAAGATAACAGTTTTTTTATGAGACGGACCGAGGTTCGTTCAAGGTTTGCGGACTCTCACCTGGGACATTTGTTTAATGATGGTCCTGCTCCCACGCATATGCGCTATTGCATCAATTCGGCATCATTGAAATTTATTCCTGTTGAAGATATGGATGAGATGGGCTATGGCGAATATCTCGGTCAGTTTGATAGCAGTGGGATAAACCTGAGTGTATCGAAGAAGACAGGTATGTAGTTTTTGCCTGTAGTGATTTGGAAACCGCTGTAATTTATACCACTTAATGGAGTGGTTCTGTAGCCTGCTTTTTCGTCGTCTGTGTTTCACAATTAAACTATCAAAAAAATAAAAAATTTTGTCACAAATCAATTTTTATCCTGAATATGTAGAGGTAAATTACATTAAACCAGGAGGAAAAATAATGCGGACAAAATTGATTATTTTATTCATTGCTTTATTAAGCTTATCAGTAAGCGGTGTTTATGCGGGTGATACTGATGGCTACAGGATAGAAGTTACTAACCTGACCAGGGGTCAGCCTATTACCCCACCGGTAATTGCATTACACAAAAAGACATTTCAACTTTTTTCGCTCGGCGAACCTGCTTCAGCAGGATTGGGCGCGCTCGCTAAAGATGGAGTGACGAATACCTTGCTGGCAGAGTTAAATGCTGACCAGGATGTTGTTGGCACTGCCGTTGGAGGCGGATTGATCTTGCCAGGGGAAACCGCTTTTATCGAGTTTACGAGTGATGATGATGTGGAGGTCTCTTTGGCCGCGATGCTTGCGCGTACCAATGACGCCTTTATTGCGGCGCGCAACATCAGGCTAAAAAAAATAGAAGATAAGGATTCTAAAAGTATCCTTCTGACTGTTTATGATGCAGGTGCAGAAGAAAATAATGAGCAATGCGGATTTATTCCAGCGCCACCTTGTAACAGTCCACATGTCGATAGTCTAACCGCAGAGGGATTTGTTCATCCACATCCCGGTGTGTACGGCATCGCTGAGCTGTTGCCTGTCAGGGATGCATTTGCACCTGTTGGCGCAAAAATCACTATTAAAAAGATCAACTAACCCTTAAATCAGAATGGGCCGGTAGCAAATTACCGGCCCATGATCTTGTTTATTCGCATATCTTGCATTATCTTGTCACTTTACATGTTATTAAAAGTGACCGAGATATCATGAATGATGGTTCGTCCGAACAATTAAACAAAATTTATCCTGTTAACGGCGTGCGCCTGGCCAGTCATGCGGCTGGTATTAAGGTCCAGGGGCGTGCCGATATGGTGCTTATTGAGATTGCTGAAGGCTCGAGTGTGGCCGGCGTTTTTACGCGGAATGTATTTTGTGCAGCACCGGTCACGGTTGCACGTCAGCATCTCGCATCCGTTACGCCGCGTTATTTTCTAATCAATGCCGGTAATGCCAATGCGGGTACCGGCGAACAGGGTATGCGCGATGCACTGGAAAGTTGCGAGTTGGTTGCATCATTGATGGATTGTAAAAAATCACAAGTACTTCCGTTTTCTACCGGTGTAATTGGACAGGTAATGCCAATGACCGCGATCCATTCAGGGATCAAAGTACTGTCTCAAAATCTGCGGGACGATGCCTGGTTGGATGCTGCCAACGCGATCATGACAACAGACACTGTATCTAAGGTTGTATCAAAGCAGCTTGAGATAGATGGTGTATTGATTACCGTAACGGGTATAGCGAAAGGTTCGGGTATGATTTGCCCAAATATGGCGACAATGCTGGCGTATATCTTTACTGATGCCAGCGTTGAGGCGTCTGTTTTACAGCATTGCCTTGGTCAGGTTAGCGATGCGTCATTTAACCGAATAACCGTCGACGGTGATACATCAACCAATGATGCGTGTATGTTGGTCGCAACGGGAGTTGCTGGCATTACCAGGATTGATACGACAGAAAGTAGAGCGTATCGCGATTTTAACGAGGCAATTGAAGCCGTTAGCACCGCGCTGGCACAAATGATAGTCAGGGATGGTGAAGGCGCAACGAAATTTATCACGGTATCTGTTGTCGAAGGTAAAGATGAAGAGGAATGTGCGCAGGTCGCCTACACGGTCGCACATTCACCACTGGTTAAGACCGCATTTTTTGCAAGTGACCCAAACTGGGGAAGAATCCTTGCCGCTATCGGTCGTGCGGGTTTGCAGACGTTCGAAATCGAACGTGTTTCTATCTACCTTGATGATATTTGTATCGTGAACAAGGGTGAGCCAGCCGTGGATTACCAGGAAGCGCATGGACAGCGGGTAATGGATCAAGATGAAATAACGGTTAAAATAGTACTGGGCCGGGGGCATGCGCAACAAACAGTATGGACCTGTGACTTTTCGTATGATTATGTGAAAATTAATGCAGAGTACCGCACATGATGGTTGGTATGGTGCTTTGCGTGTTAAATTGATCAGGGGTATTGGTTTATGGTAGATGGAATACTGAATTTATCTGTTTGGGGTTATGTGGTCGCGACATTAATCATGACCCATATCACAATCGTTGGCGTAACAGTATTTTTGCATCGCCATCAGGCACATAAAGCGCTCGATTTACATCCGGTATTGAGTCATTTTTTCAGATTCTGGCTATGGATTACAACCGGCATGGTCACCAAGGCATGGGTAGCGATACACCGCAAGCACCACGCGAAATGTGAAACAGTTGATGACCCACATAGCCCACAGATTCTGGGTATTAAAAAAGTATTGTTAGAAGGTGCAGAGATTTATCGCGAAGAAGCAAAAAACCAGCAGACGATGGAGAAATATGGGCATGGCACGCCGAATGATTGGCTGGAGAATCATGTGTATTCACCCTGGTCCGGTAAAGGGTTGTTGGTCATGCTGGTTCTGGATCTCGTGTTGTTTGGTTTGGCGGGAATATCTGTTTGGGGAATCCAGATGCTATGGATACCATTCTTCGCTGCTGGTGTCATAAACGGAGTCGGGCATTGGTGGGGATACCGTAATTATGAAGTCCAGGATGCGTCAACGAATATTCTGCCGTTGGGAATTCTGATTGGTGGTGAAGAATTACACAACAACCACCATACGTTTGCATCTTCGGCAAAGCTGTCATCAAAGTGGTGGGAGTTCGATATAGGGTGGATGTATATCCGCCTGTTTCAATTTTTTAGGCTTGCAAAAGTTAAAAAGATTCCGCCAAAACCACGCATCAACCCTGATAAGCTGGTCGTGGATATGGATACGGTGAAAGCCATTATTAATAATCGCTTTCAGGTGATGGCGCGTTATGCTAGAGATGTGGTGAAGTCAGTGCATAAGGATGAAATGCAAAGGGCCGATCAAAAGACGAGGCTGCGGCTCAAAAAGATCAGGCGTTTGCTGATTAGAGAGGAGTCGCTAATCGATGAACGATCTCGTTTAAGATTAAATTCCGTGCTGAAGAATCATAACTCGTTAATAACTGTTTACCAGTTTAAGCAGCGCCTGCAGGAAATATGGAGGCGTACAGCAACATCAAATGAACATTTATTGCTGTCACTTCAGGAATGGTGCAAGCAGGCCGAGGAGACGGGGATCAAGTCGCTCCAGGAGTTTTCCAAACGGTTGAGAACCTATTCATTGAGTACAGCGTAATTTAAAAACGCACATCAATAAAAACCCCCGCATTGCGGGGGGGGTATTTTAGTCGGTAGCCAGCTGATTATTTAATCTTGGCTTCCTTGTAGATCACGTGCTTGCGCACAACCGGATCATATTTTTTGATTTCCATCTTTTCCGGCATGTTGCGTTTGTTCTTGTCTGTTGTGTAGAAATGCCCTGTGCCGGCGCTTGAAACGAGTCTGATTTTTTCGCGCATGTCAGTTCTCCTTAAACCTTCTCGCCACGGTCGCGGATATCAGCAAGCACCTTCTCTATTCCCAGCTTGTCGATAATACGCATACCTTTGGAGCTTAGTCGTAAGCGAACAAAACGGTTTTCGCTTTCAACCCAGAAGCGGTGTGTTTGGAGGTTCGGTAGAAACCGCCTTTTAGTTTTGTTGTTGGCATGGGAAACATTATTACCAACCATTGGTCTTTTTCCCGTTACCTGGCAAACCCTGGACATTGTCAAACGCCTCCGTTGAAACTGTTGTACATAAAGACCGAGCTTTATACCAAAATCGGTCCTGATTGACAAGAGAACCTTCAAAAACACTATAATATTGAAGCTAGAATAGCGCGGGGAAGCACACATAAAGAAATTGTAACTATATGTTATTTAAGGTATTATATGAGTCCGTGTTCAGAAAATGAAAACAATTGTCCATCGCCGACAATAAAATGATCCAGAACCCGGATTTCAACCAATGATAAAGCATCCATTAGCCATTTGGTCAGTTTACGATCCGCTTGACTGGGTTCAGCGATTCCCGACGGATGATTGTGGGCAAATATAACGGCTGCTGCATTATGAGTGAGTGCCTGCTTGACAACCTCGCGGGGGTGTACGCTGGCACCGTTAATAGTGCCTCTGAATAACTCGTCAAAGCTGATTAACCGATGACGGTTATCCAGGAAAAGACAGCAGAAGACCTCGTAGGGTTTGTCTCGCATCTGTGCGGATAGGTAATGCCTGGTTTCGGCCGGGTTGGCAAAAGGATCTCCCCGGTCAATGGTTTCTCTTAGATGACGCTTACCCAACTCCAGCGCGGCCTGTAACTGGGCATATTTGGCCTTTCCCAACCCATTACTGCTAGTGAAACGTTGAAAATCTGCCCCTAACAAGTCTCGAAGGCTGCCATATTCCGTCAGGAGTTCTCGCGCAAGGTCAACAGCGGTTTTACCTTTGACACCAGTGCGTAAAAATATCGCCAGCAATTCTGCATCCGACAGGGTTTGCGGACCATTTTTTTCCAGTTTCTCGCGGGGACGTTCTCCGGCTGGCCAGTCTGATATCGGCATCTTCGTGTCTCTATGTTATTGAAAACAACGAAGGTAATGGGTTTTTGCCAGAAATAAATGTTATCTTATACTGCTGTTTGGAAAGGTTCATGGAAACTTATTTATTATTGTTGTTTTAGTTTGGGCCAGATTATTAGCACCCATAATATTAACGCCGATGAAAACGCTGTCAAATAAACGTATTTTGCTAGGTGTCACTGGCAGTATTGCCGCCTATAAGAGCGCTGAACTGGTTCGACGTTTGAGGGAAGCAGGTGCCGACGTTCAGGTGATCATGACACAGGCCGCTACTCACTTTATTACCGAGTTGACGATGCAGGCTGTGTCCGGCAAGCCGGTGCGAGCGCATGTGCTGGATGCAGATGAAGAGTCGGGGATGGGGCATATTGTCTTATCGCGGTGGGCAGATGCCGTTTTAATAGCACCTGCCAGCGCCAATACGATCGCAAAAATTGCTCACGGTGTTGCCGATGATTTGTTATCGACAATATGTCTGGCGAGTCAGGTACCATTGATCGTTGCACCTGCCATGAATCAGCAAATGTGGTTAAGTGCGGCTACGCAGGAGAATGTCCATACGCTGGGGCGAAGAGGTGTGCAGGTAATAGGGCCAGGAGAAGGAGATCAGGCCTGCGGTGAGTCTGGAGCGGGACGTATGTTGGAGCCGACTGAAATCGTACACCAGACGTCAATGATGTTTGACGAGCAGTTAATGACTGGATTAAAGGTGCTGGTCAGTGCTGGGCCGACTATAGAAGATATCGATCCAGTCAGGTTCATCAGCAACAGAAGTTCGGGCAAGATGGGTTATGCCATTGCGGATGCAGCGTCCAAGTCGGGCGCTAGTGTGACGCTGGTGACTGGCCCCGTCTCCTTACCAGGGCCTGAGCGCGTAAAACGTATTGAAATACGTTCGGCAGATCAAATGTATGATCGGGTTATGGAGCAGGCACCACGACATGATATTTACATATCTGCGGCTGCGATCGCAGATTACCGCCCTGTGAACTATGTGGAGGAAAAAATTAAAAAAAATGAAACTACGATGACGCTTTCGCTGGAGAAAACCCCGGATGTAGTAACCCGTGTTGCAAATCTTGATCGAGGGCCATTTGTTGTCGGGTTTGCGGCGGAGACCCGGTCAATGGAACAAAATGCGTTGACCAAGCTCCAGTCCAAGTCGCTTGATATGATAGTCGCGAATTCTGTTGGTCAGAAAGAAATCGGGTTTGACAGTGATGAGAATGAATTAACTGTTTACTGGCGAGATAGCAGCAAAGTGTTGTCTCGTGCAAGCAAATCAGAGTTAGCAGGACAATTAATTAAACTGATAGTGGAGAGCTATGAAAAAAATACAGCTAAAAGTACTTGATGAAAGATTAGGTAAAGACATCCCGTTGCCTGAACATGCAACGTCTGGTTCTGCTGGCATGGATATGCGTGCCTGTATTGATGAGCCTCTGGAGGTTAAACCTGGTGAGACTCACCTGATTCCAACGGGGTTGGCTATTCATGTCGAAGATCCTTCATTAGCTGCTGTTCTGTTACCGCGTTCGGGGCTTGGGCACAAGCATGGCATCGTTTTGGGGAACCTGGTTGGTCTGATTGATTCAGACTACCAGGGGCAGGTGTTCATCTCCTGCTGGAACCGTGGACAGCTACCATTTACGATTAATGCCGGAGAGCGAATTGCACAGATGGTTTTCGTGCCGGTTGTACAGGCGGATTTCGAAATCGTCGACGAGTTTGAAGAAAGCAGTCGCGGTGCCGGTGGGTTCGGGCATTCTGGTACGCACTAAGTCAACAAATACTGAGCGAAGGATTAATAAAAAATGGAAAGTAAACCTGCGATTCCCTCATCAATATTCAAGGCCTACGACATCAGAGGTATTGTTAACGAGACACTGACCGATGAAATTGTCTATGATATTGGACGCGCTATTGCCAGTGAGGCAAAAACCATGGAAGAAACTTCAATTGTTGTAGCGCGTGATGGTCGATTGTCAGGCCCCGGTTTTGTCGCAGCACTAAGCATGGGGATGCGGGACGCAGGTGTTGATGTCATAGATCTGGGTAGAGTGCCTACTCCGCTTTTGTATTACGCAACCCACTTTCTTGATACCAATACAGGCGTGATGGTGACCGGGAGTCACAATCCTCCTGAGTATAATGGATTCAAGATAGTCATTGGTGGAGAAACCTTATCTGGTGAGGCTATCCAGTCATTGCGTCAACGGATTGAGCAGGGAAATTTTGATAGTGGACAGGGAGCACTGACTTCCCAGGATATCAGTGAATCTTACATAGAGAGAATCATCGGGGATATCGATGTTAGAAAACCGATGAAGGTGATTGTTGATTGTGGCAATGGTGTTGCTGGCGAGCTTGCTCCAAGATTATTGAAGGCACTTGGATGTCATGTAACCGAGTTATATTGTGAAATTGATGGTCATTTCCCTAATCATCATCCTGATCCCAGTCAGCCAGATAATTTAAAGGATCTAATTGCTGCTGTTGAAGAGCAGGGCGCAGATCTTGGGCTGGCATTTGATGGAGACGGAGACCGCCTTGGAGTGATCGATTCAAATGGCCAGATCATTTGGCCGGATCGACAAATGATGTTGTATGCTGCAGATATCCTGGCCAGGCACCCTGGCGCAGAGATAATTTATGATGTGAAGTGTTCACGACATTTGCATAACGTCATCGAACAGAACGGCGGAAAACCGCTAATGTGGAAAACAGGACACTCGCTTGTAAAGGCCAAGCTCAAGGAAACCGGTGACCTGCTGGCTGGTGAAATGAGCGGGCACATCTTTTTCAAGGAGCGCTGGTTTGGTTTTGATGATGCGCTGTATACAGCTGCACGTTTACTCGAAATTCTATCGGCAACGCCTCGGAAAACCGGTGATGTATGTGGTGAATTGCCGAATGCGATTAATACCCCCGAGCTGCATGTGCACATGACGGAGGGCGAACATTACCGGTTCATGGAGCAGATATCGCAAACTGCCAATTTTGAAGATGCCCAGGTGACAACCATCGACGGGTTACGAGCAGACTTTGATGATGGCTGGGGATTGGTTAGGGCATCCAACACAACGCCGGTGCTCGTGATGCGTTTTGAGGCCAATAACCTGGCTGGAATGAGTCGAATCCAGGAGATATTCAGGAGAGAAATGCTTAAGATTAACCCGACCCTGATATTACCCTTTTAACCGTTGGGGTCAGGCCTGCATT
>JBHHVB010000060.1:0-15051 GCA_046754065.1 Gammaproteobacteria bacterium | reverse complement strand
TCCCTTATCTGGCCAATAAAGATTCGTTTGCTACCCAAGAATACTTCATTAACGGCAAACTCGATCGGGATCCGGTTTCCACGCCGGGATACCGCAAATAACTCATCCCTGACGTTTACACGGTCGGTATATGAACGATTAACACCAATCCTGTATGTCCCTTTCACTTGATCGTATGATTCAGGAATAAAGCGACTAATGGATTCACCCACTACACCATCCTCATCTGAATCAAATATTCTTTCAGCCGCCGGGTTTACCGTAAGCACTTTACCTAACTCATCAATGGTAATAATGCCATCTAGAGCATTATTGAGAATAGTCCTGATTCTGACTTCACTACCAGCCAGTTCAGCGCTGGTTTTATACGAATTATGCAGGGTCGTTTGCAGGTCGGAATACAAAGTTTTCAACTTGACAGACATATCATTGAAAGAATCCACCGTATTTGATAGATCGTCATGCTCTTTGAGCTCTATTTGGTGGCCAAAATCACCGGAAGCGATTCGTTCAGCCGCAACCTGCAGGTCATTTAGTCGGTTCGTATAGTATCTATGGAGCAGAAATGAGACCAACCCCGTTAATAACACACCAAGCAACGAAATCAGTACCAGGACTATACCGGCACCATATAATGCATCGCGCTTATCAACTGTCGATAAACCCAACTCCAGAAAATCCATCTGATGCGGATTTTGGTTTAATGCAATTCTAAAATCCAATACGTCAGAATCGGGAACAAAAGACACTTTCCGGGGAACTGTTTTGCGACCAGGCCGTCTGCTGCCGTCCGTTTGCGCTAATACCTCGCCATGTTTATCTATAATCCGTAAATATAGTACATCAGTTTCATTTTTAAGGCCCGCAATAAAGTTCTCAGCGGAGGCCTTGCTGCGTATGGTTTCTTGTTCAATATTTAGATCTAGCAGAGCAACCAAAAAATTAGCCCGCTCGGCCAACTCGTTCTCGTAAGCCTCAGCCAAATAGAATAAACTCCCCCATATCAGCGCGGACGCTACCAGAAGTTGAAGCGATATTACCGAAATAATTGATTTTATCCTGAAAGACATCTAGTACCTTCCATAGCCATTGGCCAATTTATTTACCGTTGGGATCCAAAGATTGTATTTATTTACCTGTCCACTATCGTTTAGTATTCCAATATATGTCGGCGAGATTAACTGAAATGTTAACACTTATTCGTAAAATACCGCCGGACAGAAGCTCAACAAATACTTCTATATTATATTTTAATACAATAAGTTATATTTTATAATTAATGTTAATTATTGCTCATGAATTTCGTTCTGTTGAATTATATTGATTACACACACGCCAAACGGATTAATACAACAAAACAGTCAAAGTAATCTGTATTTATGACGTTAAAACAGGTATGCGCCGATGGCGCGCAAATTTTAATAAAATGACCCTTTTTTAAACTAAAAAAACATCAAGGACAGTTTCGATGAGCTGGGAGGCATGGTTCACGCTATTCGTTATAACGCTTGTTATCGCCATTCTTGTACGTGGTCGCAAGGCGACGGATGTTGTAATGATGGGTGGGTTAACATTGCTCCTGCTTGCAGGTGTCATCACACCAGCACAGGCGCTATCTGGTCTATCAAATGAAGGCATGGTCATTATAGCGGTATTGTATGTGGTGGTTGTCGGATTAAAATCGACTGGCGCCATACATTGGCTTTCCAACACGCTGCTTGGGAAACCCAAAAGCCTGGCGGCAGCACAAACCCGAGTGATGGTTCCAGTCATCGCACTTAGCGCCTTTATCAACAATACCCCTGTGGCAGCCATGATGATTCCAGCTATTGCCGACTGGGCCAAACGCCTTCGATTTTCTGTGTCCAAACTGATGATACCGTTAAGCTATGCTGCAATCCTGGGCGGCACATGCAGCCTCATCGGCTCAAGTACGAACCTGATAGTGAATGGTATGCTAATACAAAGCACCGATTACGAGGGATTTGCTCTCTTTGATCTTGCCTGGGTGGGTGTCCCCTGTGCGCTGGTCGGTTTCATTTATGTTCTAATTGCGAGCCGGTACTGGCTTCCGGAAAGAAAATCCTCCATCAGCCTTCTGGAGGATGTACGTCAATACACCATAGAAATGATCGTTGATCCTGAAGGGCCATTGATTGACAAAACTGTCGAACAAGCAGGGTTGCGCCACCTGTCAGGCATGTACCTGATTGAAGTCGAACGTGATGGACAAATATTGCCAGCAATCTCTCCTGTTGAAAAACTTAAGGCAAATGATCGCCTGATCTTTGCTGGGGTAGTCGATTCAATTGTAGATCTGCAGAATATTCGGGGATTGAATCCTGCAACAAACCAGGTATTCAAACTCGATACCCCAAGATCTGAAAGAACCCTTATCGAGGCAGTTGTTGCTGATGCCAATCCAATGGTCGGAAAATCAATCAGAGACGGTCGATTCCGCTCAATTTATAATGCGGCGATCATTGCGGTAACCAGAAACGGTGCACATATCAAACGCAAGATCGGCGATATCGTTCTGAAATCTGGTGATACGCTTCTAGTCGAGGCTCATCCCGGATTTATCGAACAACAGCGAAATTCCAAAGACTTTCTATTAATTAGTAAACTGTCTGGGGCCCAGTTTGCTAATCATGAACGGGCGCCGATTGCCATAAGTATATTTATCGGTATGGTCGTTGTCGTCGCATTGGGCTTACTAAGCATGCTCAAGGCAGCTTTGCTTGCTGCAGGTCTCATGATCATCACCCGTTGCACAAAAGGCTACAACGCCAGACAAACAATAGACTGGCAGGTATTAATAACTATCGCTGCTTCCATTGGTATTGGGCAAGCTCTAAATACCAGTGGCGCAGCAAATGCCATCGCATCCAGTATTATTCAGATAGGTGATGATAATGCCTGGATTTCTTTAAGCCTGGTTTTTTTTATCACTGCACTATTTTCTGCGATTATCACCAATAACGCCGCTGGGGTTCTGATGTTTCCTATTGCATTGGCTGTCGCACAGAGCCTTGGGGTTAGTGTTTTGCCCTTTGCGATAATCATCATGATTGGGGCTTCCGCGAGTTTTGCTACGCCACTAGGTTACCAAACAAATTTAATGGTATTTGGACCCGGTGGTTATCGTTTCAGTGACTACATGCGTATGGGGCTACCATTAACATTTATTATCGGGATCATTAGCGTTTGCCTGGCACCGATCATATGGCCTTTATAGAATGGTCGGCGTGATTGGATTTGAACCAACGACCCCCACAACCCCATTGTGGTGCGCTACCAGGCTGCGCTACACGCCGATGATGTTAAAATATGGAAACAAGCAAGAAGGTATTAGCAACGCAAGTTGAACCCATATTGTGCTCAACGTTTTCAGGAGAAATTTTATTGTTTCAACAGCTTCAGCACATCTTCAATTTCTTTGCGCATCTCTTTAACGACCTGGCGACTTCGGCTACTGTCATTCTTGACTACGACACCGGTCAACTGCTGCCTTGCCCCGCCAATGGTAAAACCCTGCGCATACAGCAGATCCCTGATCTGCCTAACCATCATCACATCTTGACGTTGATAATAGCGACGATTCCCCGCCCTTTTAATTGGTTTCAGCTGTGGAAATTCCTGCTCCCAATACCGCAATACGTGCGGCTTTACCCCGCACAGGTCACTGACCTCTCCGATGGTAAAATAGCGCTTCCCCGGGATTGGAGGTAATTCGTTATTGCTGCTGGGTTCCAGCATGGGCCTCTACTCTTGCTTTTAACTTCTGACCAGGATGGAATGTTACCACACGACGAGCGGTAATCGGAATCTCTTCACCCGTTTTTGGATTACGACCCGGTCTCTGATTCTTTAATCTTAGATTAAAGTTCCCAAAACCAGAGAGTTTTACCTGTCGTCCATTTTCTAACGCGCCACGAATCTCCTCGAAAAACATTTCCACCAAGTCTTTAGCCTCCCGTTTATTAAGGCCAAATTCCTCAAACAGTTTTTCTGCCATATCAGCTTTCGTTAATGCCATAAACTAATCTCTCAGAGTTGCATTGAAATTGCTTTTAAGTGCTGCGAGGACTCTCTCTACAAGGTCATCAATTTCTGTATCCTTAAGAGTGCGCGAAAATTCCTGAAAGGTCAAGCCCAAAGCGATACTTTTTCTACCTGAATCAACACCTTTGCCCTGATATACGTCAAATAACTGTAACTCTGATAACGTTTCTATAGAACACTGATTAATGCAATCGATGATTGATCTGGACGGAAGGTCTTCATCAACGATGATCGCGAGATCCCGTCTTATCGCCGGAAATTTTGACAACTCACAAAATACAGGTGTTAATGCCTCTCTGAGCGCATTATAACCAAGCTCATAGACAAAAACACGCCCTTCCAGGCCTAATTCACTGGAAATACCGGGGTGAATCGCCCCTATAAATCCGATCACACCCCCATTGGCTTCGATAATATTTGCTGATTGACCTGGATGTAAAAAGGATAAAGAGCAGTTTTCTGCGAAGCTAAACTGTTCTGATTTTTGTGTTAGCGCAACAATAGCCTCGACATCTGCCTTGATATCGTAGTAATCGATCAATGCCGATGAACTACCCCATTGCTCGGGCATATTTCTTCCAACAGCAATACCAGAGAACATTTTTTCTTCTTTTATTTCATTGCCTTGAAAAATATATCTAATACCAAGCTCGAATAACTTGATGTCTTTTTGCTGACGATTCTGGTTATACAACACTGCCTGAACAAGCCCTGGTAACAGACTGGTTCTCATTACTGACATATCGGAGGCAATCGGGTTAGAGAGCTCAACAGCCTTTTCACCCTGCCCAAATATCCGCTGTAAGCCTTCGTCAATGAAACTATAGGTGATTGCCTCCTGGTAACCTCGATTTACCAGTAACTGACTAATTTTAAGCTCACTTACCACCGACTCCGATTCTTCCACCAGCAGCAAATGTCCAGTTGGTTGCTTGTCAGGAAAATGGTGATATCCATGTATACGAGCCAGTTCCTCTATCAGGTCTGCCTCTATCTCTATATCAAACCTGAAGCTTGGCGCTTTTACGTGATACTCATCATCCTCGCGACTAACATCCATATCCAGTCGACTTAAAATATCCACAATTTCATCGCCGTCTATGCTTATTCCCAGAATACGTTCCACTCTTGAGTGACGTAATTTAACTGTCTGTCTGGAGGGTAAATCAGTAGACGAATATTGTTCTACTATTGGGCCAGCCTTTCCGCCAACTATATCCAACAGGAGTCTGGTTGCACGCTCTAGCGCCTTACGTGGCAACTCTGGATCAACACCCCGCTCAAACCTGTGAGAGGAATCAGTATGTAAACCGTAGCTTCTGGCCTTACCTGCGATGACATCAGATGAAAAATAAGCACTTTCAATAAACAGATCTTTTGTATTCTTTTCTACGCCACTATCCAATCCACCCATAATACCTGCTAGCGCCAAGGGTCGCCTATGGTCAGCAACAATCAACGTATCATGACTAAGGGTAATCTCCTGGCCATCCAGAAGTGTTATAGACTCGGATTGATCCGCATACCTGACCCGAAGTCCTCCTTCCAGATTATTTAAATCAAACGCATGCATGGGCTGGCCGAGTTCAAGCATCACATAATTCGTTACATCTACAACGGGGTCTATGCTTCGCAATCCAGAGCGCCTTAGTTTCTCCCTCAACCATAGTGGTGATTCGACGTTTATATTAATATCTTTTAAGACCCGCCCGGTATACCTTGGACAGGCTCTGGAATCCATTATCTCGACATTGAACCGATCATCAATCGCCGCGTTGACTTCGGTTATTTCAGGCCCATTCACCGGGTATCGATTCAACACACCAACTTCACGAGCAATGCCAATAAGTCCAAGGCAATCACCTCGATTAGGCGTCAGGCCTATTTCGATTGAATTGTCGTCGAGTTGCAATAATTCACGCACATCTTTGCCAATGGCCGAATCTCCAGGTAACGCCATAAGCCCGTCTGCGGTATCCGCTAGTCCCAGTTCTTTGGCGGAGCACAACATGCCGAATGACTCCACACCACGTAGTTTTGCTTTCTTGATCTTGTATCCTTCAGGCAAGGTTGCTCCAACTAAAGCGGTGGGAACAATCATACCTTCAGCAACGTTACTGGCACCGCATACTATACTCAGTACCTTATCTTTCCCGACATCAACTTCACAGACCTGTAATTTATCTGCCTGCGGATGTGGATCAATAGATATTATCTGTCCAACCACTACACCAGTGAATGCTGGAGCAACTGGCGTTACCGCATCAACTTCCAGCCCTGCCATTGTTAACTGTTCAGATAACTGATCTGTAGATATCTTAGGGGCTACCCACTCACGCAACCATTGTTCGCTAAATATCATTATTTCTTCTTACTGGTCCCAGGATTCAATTGAACTGTTTTAAAAATCGTAAATCATTCTCGAAAAAAAGCCGCAGGTCATTGACGCCATATCTCAACATTGCCATACGCTCGACCCCAAGCCCGAAGGCAAACCCGGTAAACTGCTCGTTATCGATATCAACATTTTCAAATATTTTTGGATGAATCATGCCGCACCCCATTACTTCAATCCACCCTGTTTTACTACAAACACGACAACCTTCTCCCCCACAGATTACACACTGAATATCTACTTCTGCAGATGGCTCAGTAAATGGAAAATAAGAGGGTCTAAAACGGACACTCAGATCTTTTTCAAAAAAGATCCGCAAAAACTCGCTTAATATCCCCTTCAGGTCAGAGAAACTAATGTATTCATCAACCATAAATCCTTCGACCTGATGGAACATCGGCGTGTGGGTGACGTCTGAATCACACCGGTACACCCTGCCTGGCGCGACAACCCTTAATGGCGGTTGTTTGTTTTTCATTACCCGTATCTGGACCGGCGAGGTGTGAGTACGCAATACGGTATTTTCGTTTACATAGAAAGTATCATGCATTGCCCTTGCGGGGTGACTAGAAGGAATATTCAACGCCTCGAAATTATAATATTCGTTTTCAATTTCGGGGCCTTCGGCAACTTCAAAGCCGATTTTTGCAAAAATATTTTCAATTCTATGTAAGGTACGGGTAACCGGATGAAATCCACCAGAGATCTGGCCTCTCCCTGGCAACGTAACGTCGATTTTTTCATTTGCCAGACGCTCATCGAGCGCTTCACGCTCAAGCGTTTTACGCCTGTTTTCTAATGCAGTACCGACCTGTTTTTTTGCCCGGTTAACAGCATCGCCAGCAATTGGTCGCTCTTCAGCAGAAAGCGATTTTAACTGTTTGAGTTTTTCAGTGATCTGTCCCTTCTTACCCAGAAACTGAACTCGAACCTGGTCAAGCTCTGCAATAGAATTTGACTGTGTTATCGCGCGCTCTGCTTGTATTATAACTTCATCAAGATTCAGCATGGTAATTAGTTTGCTCTGGTTACTTAAACGAAAAAAGGGAAAGGCCAAGGCCTTTCCCCATCTTTCTGACTACAGCCACAATCACTTACTGTGGGTAGCGCATTAATATTAAGACAGGCTGGCCTTTGCTCTTTCGGCTAATGCTGCAAAAGCAGCCTTATCAAATACCGCCAAATCAGCGAGTACTTTACGATCGATCTCGATTTCAGCTTTTTTCAGTCCACTAATCATGCGACTGTATGATAAACCGTTTTCACGCGCCTCGGCATTAATTCGCACAATCCATAAACTTCTGAATTGACGCTTTTTCTGGCGACGATCTCTGTAGGCATATTGACCTGCTTTGGTAACCGCTTGTGTTGCAACACGATAAACGTTTTTACGTCTTCCACGGTAACCTTTTGCCTGCTCAATAACTTTTTTATGTTTGGCGTGAGCAGTCACTCCACGTTTTACTCTTGGCATTTATTTGCTCCTTGAATTTTCAACTAGCTATACGGCAGCATCTTGTTGACTGCAGCGGTATCCGCTTCATGAACGGCCACGCCTAAACGCAACTGACGTTTGCGTTTCGTCGTTTTCTTGGTAAGGATGTGACTGCGATGAGACTGCTTACGCTTAAAACCACCATTGGCAGTCTTTCGAAAGCGCTTTGCAGCACCACTATGTGTTTTAATTTTTGGCATTTTCAACTCCGCATTCGTTGAATTTAATTAATCTATCCAGGCTAATAACCTGATCCACTATTTTTTCTTTGCTGGCGCCAGAACCATCACCATTTGACGACCTTCCATCTTTGGATACTGTTCTACCGCACCATAATCAGCCAGGTCAGCTTCAATACGTTTTAGTAAATTTGCGCCCAGTTCCTGGTGGGCCATTTCTCTACCTCTAAAACGCAAAGTCACCTTGGTTTTATCCCCGGCTGTCAGGAAACGTATCAGGTTGCGAAGCTTTACCTGATAATCTCCTTCTTCGGTTCCTGGTCGAAATTTTACTTCCTTTACCTGAATCTGCTTTTGCTTTTTCTTGGCGGCATGTTTCTTTTTGTTTTCTTCAAAAAGATACTTGCCGTAATCCATTACTCGGCATACAGGTGGGTCTCCATTGGGTACAATTTCTACCAGGTCCAATTCTGATTCAACGGCTAAGTTTTGAGCCTCATTGATTGATACCACACCAATCTGCTCACCATTTGAACCAATTAAACGGACATTTGAGGCCGTGATCTCCTCATTCAGTCGCAACTCTTTTACTGCAGCGATACTCTAGTCCTCCAAAACAAAACGACCGCGGCTCGCGATCTCTTTCAAGAGCTGGTCAGCAAAGCGATCTACAGCCATACCTCCCAGGTCTTTTCCTTTTCGCGCGCGCACGGCCACGGTATTTTCACTTACTTCCCGGTCACCTACGACAAGGATATAAGGTACACGTTGTAGCGTATGCTCGCGGATTTTAAAGCTTATTTTCTCATTTCTCAAGTCTGTTTTTGCCCTGATCCCTTGTTTTTTCATGGATTCTGCCACTTTTTCGACATAATCAGCCTGTCTTTCAGTAATATTCACCACCACTAGCTGAATGGGCGCCAACCAGGTCGGAAACGCACCGCCATATTCTTCGATTAATATCCCAATGAATCGCTCCATAGACCCAAGGATGGCGCGATGAAGCATAACAGGAACCTGTTTCGAACCATCTTCGGCTATGTATTGGGCATCGAGCCTGCCCGGCATTGAAAAATCGACCTGTATTGTACCGCACTGCCAAACCCTACCTAGGCAATCTTTCAGGGAGAATTCGATTTTAGGACCGTAAAACGCCCCTTCTCCCGGCTGCAAATCCCACTCCAGCTGCTTGGCATTCAAGGCCTGTTCCAGCGCATGCTCGGCTTTATCCCAGAGTGCATCCTCACCGACCCGGCTCTCTGGCCTGGTGGAAAGCTTGATAATGATCTCGGTAAACCCAAAATCGGCATACACCGCATACAGCATGTCAATAAAGGTCGAAACTTCGTCCTGAATCTGTTCTTCGGTACAAAAAATATGTGCATCGTCCTGAACAAAATTTCTTAGCCGCATCAATCCATGTAATGTACCAGATGCCTCATTGCGTAAACAGGATCCGAATTCGGCCATTCGCAATGGCAGATCACGGTAGCTTTTTAGCCCCTGATTATAGATTTGAACGTGACAAGGACAATTCATCGGCTTGATCGCATAATCCCGGTTTTCGGAATGTGTAGTAAACATGTCCTCACTGAATTTTTCCCAGTGACCTGATTTTTCCCACAGGGAGCGATCAACGACTTGAGGCGTTCTAACCTCGATATAGTCATTCTCACGCAACAATTCACGAATGTACTGTTCGATCTGTTGGTAAATGACCCAACCATTGTCGTGCCAGAAGACCATTCCTGGTGCTTCCTCCTGGGTATGATAGAGATCCAGATGTTTACCAATTTTACGATGATCTCGTTTTTCAGCCTCTTCCAGGCGATGCAAATAGGTATTGAGTGCCTTTTTGTCAGTCCAGGCCGTACCATAAATACGTTGTAACATTTCATTCCTTGAATCTCCCCGCCAGTAGGCACCCGCGAGTTTCATCAATTTGAAGGCTTTAATCTTTCCGGTGTTCGGAACATGAGGACCTCGACAAAGATCGATAAAGTCACCCTGCTTATAAAGTGAAAGTTCCTCATTTGCGGGAATATCCTCGATGATTTTCGCCTTGTATTCTTCTCCTATGCTACGGAAAAACTCAATTGCATTCTCCCTGCTCATTACAGATCTCGTGACACTGTCGTTTTGTTTCACAAGCTCCCGCATTTTCTTTTCAATGGCTTGCAAGTCGTCCGGGGTAAAAGCGCGCTCAAAAGCGAAATCGTAATAGAAGCCATCCTCAATAACCGGCCCTATCGTGACTTGTGCTTTAGGGAATAACTGCTTGACGGCCTGCGCCATGAGGTGAGCACACGAGTGACGAATAATTTCCAGGCCTTCCGGGTCCTTTTCTGTAACGATGGTAATTGAAGCATCTTTGTCGACACTGTAGCTAGCATCGACCAGATGACCACCCACCTTGCCTGCTAATGTAGCCTTTGCAAGGCCTGATCCTATAGAAGCCGCAATTTCCAATACTGTAACGGGGTTGTCATAGCTGCGCTGACTACCGTCTGGAAGTGTAACTGTTGGCATGGTTACCTGATATATTTCCTTAAATAAAAAAGCACCGTTACAACAGTGCCATCACGCTTGCGATAAAGTTGGTAGGCGCGAGTGGGATCGAACCACCGACCACTACCATGTCAAGGTAGTGCTCTACCACTGAGCTACGCGCCTTTTTCAAAGCTGGTAAGGATACGAAAAATAGACAAAAAAAGCCATACTCTACAATCAAACATCATGAATTAGTTCATTTGTTCGCGCACCGGGCAACTGACCCAACTCTGGCCTGACAAAATCCGAAACCATTTAATACATTGACAGATTGCTAGCTGGCCTTATTTACCACAAGCCCCAGTTCTCCATTTTGGATTCGTTGAATTTGATCCCTCAGCTTTGCCGCTTCTTCAAACTCCAGGTCTTGAGCATGCTGATACATCATTTTCTCGAGCTGTTTGATCGTTTTTTGTGCCTTTTCAGGGGATAATGATGCGTACTCGATAACCTCTTCAGCCACTCGGGCGTAATCAGTCGCTACCAGGTTACTTTCTGGTGTCATCGTTTGCATCACATCGGTGATCGATTTTTGGACACCTTTTGGTGTAATACCATGTTTGAGGTTATAGGCAACCTGCTTCTCGCGGCGTCGATTGGTTTCATCAATCGCTCTCTCCATCGATCCAGTCATATTGTCGGCATAGAGTATGGCTTTACCATTCAGGTTACGAGCAGCCCTGCCTATCGTCTGGATTAATGATCGTTCAGATCTCAAAAAACCTTCTTTGTCCGCATCCAGGATCGCAACCAGAGACACCTCCGGAATATCCAGCCCTTCTCTTAACAGGTTTATACCGACGAGCACATCGAACTCCCCTAGTCTTAGGTCTCGAATAATCTCCATACGCTCAACGGTGTCGATATCTGAGTGGAGGTATCGGACACGTATCCCATGATCCTCAAGATACTCCGTCAGGTTTTCTGCCATACGCTTGGTCAGTGTAGTCACCAGTACGCGCTCCTGGAGCTCGACGCGGATTTTTATTTCTGATAGCAGATCGTCAACCTGGTTAGATGCCTTGCGAATATCTATCGTTGGGTCAATTAGCCCGGTTGGTCTAACCACCTGCTCGACCACTGCATCCGAATGTTCTGCTTCATAGGGACCCGGGGTTGCCGAGATAAATATAGACTGTGGTGCAATGCTTTCAAACTCATCAAATCGAAGCGGCCGATTGTCCAGTGCCGATGGTAATCTGAACCCGTACTCTACCAGTGTTTCCTTTCGAGACCGGTCTCCCCGGTACATTCCACCCAATTGAGGGATCGTTACATGGCTCTCATCGATAATCAGCAAAGCGTTATCAGGCAGGTAATCAAACAGTGTCGGCGGCGGTTCACCTGTGCCACGGCCTGACAGATAACGTGAATAATTTTCGATGCCTGAGCAATAGCCAATTTCGTTAATCATTTCCAGGTCAAACAAGGTTCGTTGTTCAAGTCGTTGAGCCTCTACCAGTTTGTTAGCCTCGTAGAGCTGATCAAGGCGTTCACGTAATTCCTGTTTAATAAGATCGAGTGCGTTAATTAATGTCTCTCGTGGTGTAACGTAATGTGACTTGGGGTAAATGGTAAGCCTTGGAACACGTCGTAGCACCTCACCCGTCAATGGATCAAAATAACTTAGCGATTCAATTTCCTCGTCAAACAATTCAACTCGAATTGCCTCCCGATCCGAGTCGGCAGGGAAAATATCGATAACGTCACCCCTGACACGATAGGTCGCACGATGTAGCTCTACATCATTTCTCGTATACTGTAGTTCCGCCAGACGCCTTAATATCTGACGCTGATCCACTTCATCACCCTGAACCAGATGTAACACCATACTCAGGTAGGCACGAGGATCACCAAGCCCGTAAATGGAAGAAACAGACGCTACAATAATGGTATCCTGTCGCTCGAGAATAGCCTTGGTCGCCGACAGGCGCATTTGCTCTATATGCTCGTTAATTGATGCATCTTTTTCAATAAAGGTATCCGATCCGGGCACATAGGCTTCAGGTTGATAATAATCGTAGTAAGAAACAAAATACTCGACTGCATTTTCCGGAAAAAACTCTCTCATTTCCCCGTACAGCTGTGCCGCGAGCGTCTTGTTAGGCGCTAGTATCAGGGTCGGCCGCTGAACTCTCTGAATTACATTTGCAACCGAAAACGTCTTGCCTGACCCGGTAACTCCGAGCAATGTCTGGTGAGCAAGTCCGTCATTCAATCCTTCAACAAGCCCATTGATCGCCGTGGGCTGATCCCCTGCTGGCTCAAATACCGAATTTATTGAAAGTTTTTTACTCATTAGGGATTTTTTGTTAGGTTCCAATCAAGTATATTAATTACTTCTCTACCTACTAACAACATTGGGGTAACAGTGGAATTATCAAATCGAGTTCAGCGTATCAAACCCTCTCCTACTTTGGCGATAACGGCCCGTGCAGCACAACTCCGGGCAGAAGGTAAAGATATCATCGGCTTTGGTGCAGGAGAACCGGATTTCGACACACCGAATCACATTAGACAGGCAGCCATCCAGGCAATCAATGACGGCTTCACTCGTTATACCGCAGTTAATGGCACCATTGAGCTGAGAAATGCGATCACCGCCAAGTTCAGCAGAGACAATGGATTACAGTATACCGCAGATCAGGTACTGGTTTCAGTGGGAGGCAAGCAAAGTTTTTACAACCTGGCCCAGGCTTTGTTGAATAGCGGTGATGAGGTCATTATTCCAGCCCCCTACTGGGTATCTTATCCTGACATGGTGCTATTGGCCGACGCAACACCGGTCATTGTTTCAAGTGGAATTGAGCATGGTTTCAAAATGACACCTGACCAATTAGAGGCTGCCATCACCCACCGTACCAGACTGGTTGTTATCAATAGTCCTTCAAACCCGACGGGCGCAGCCTACAGCAAAACCGAGCTGGCAGCACTTGGTGAAGTACTGCTCAAATATCCCGACATCATCGTCGCATCCGACGATATATATGAAACAATTTTGCTTACCGATGAACCGTTCGATAATATCCTCACCGCTTGTCCGGCACTCTACGACCAATCTATTATTCTGAATGGTGTTTCCAAGGCTTACGCAATGACGGGCTGGCGTATAGGTTATGCTGCTGGACCCGAAAAACTCATTAGCGCAATGAAAAAAATACAGTCGCAGAGTACGTCGAACCCAACATCGATTTCTCAGGTAGCGGCGCAGGCTGCTCTCGAAGGTGATCAATCGTGCATTCCGTTAATGAACAAAGCCTTTATGGATCGTCATGAATTTGTGGTCAGCGCGCTTAATCGGATTAAAGGGGTTGAATGTCTGTATTCTAAAGGTGCTTTTTATGCATTTCCCGCCATGCATGAAGCCATTAATGCGATACCAGACGTTAATAATGACGTCGAATTTGGTGAATACCTTATCAACGAAGCCGGTGTTGCACTTGTGCCCGGCTCTGCTTTTGGATTACCTGGTTACATGCGTTTATCATTTGCTACCAGCATGGAGAATTTACAGGAAGGATTGAAACGTATTACCCTAGTGCTTTCGAATTGATATAGCGAAATACCAGCACTATTTGTTTTGCCTAAGAAACTTATCATATTTGTTGCTGGAACTTCCATAATATTCTTGCTGTTTTTTACAATGATGCTGGGAGTAGATCCACCATCTGGCACATTCAAATCCAGCAAAGCATCAGAAAATAGTGCTTTTAATTCGTTTGTTAACGACTTATACCTTGGCCGAAGTACGGCGGTCAGTTTAGGCCAAAATATCGTGTTATGCCCCAGCAAGGACTCATCAACCTGTGAAAATCAGTCAGGTTGGCACGTTGGCTGGATTATCTTTATCGACGAAAATAAAAACAGACAGCACGACGCCAGCGAGACAATACTTAAACATCACAATGAATTAAAGAGGGCCAACCTTACCTCGGGCAAACGAACCCGGATTGTTTTTCGACCGACTGGTGATTCTCCCGGTTCGAATGCGACATTCACTTTCTGTGAAATAGACACCATGAGCACCCCTCCAAAAGCGGCAATATTATCCAACGCCGGAAAGATCAGGATTTCAGATACCCGACCCGATGGCAGCGAACTAAACTGTGATTACATCTGACAAATGGTAATGATTATTAAAGGATACTCATACTATATCTGCCAAGGTCATTCCCGCCAAGGCGGGAATGACGAATTAACCGTAGACTGCCCAAATATTGATACATAAATACAAAAGATACAGGAAGAAATTTAAACCGTAATAAGGGGAGATGGCTCCCCGGGCAAGACTCGACAGATTGCCAGGGATGGCTAATCTGGATGCACGCAGTGCACCCGCAGGGCAATATGCAGGGATGCATATTGTC
>JBHHVB010000059.1:0-15983 GCA_046754065.1 Gammaproteobacteria bacterium | reverse complement strand
TTAGGTAATCACCAAGCAGGCCATTTACGAAAGGCAAAAAATAGCAAGCTGTCGCAACCATCAATGCGATAACTAAACATGCAATAACCTGTTTAATGACACTTAACATCAGACTATCTCCATTGAAACTTTTAAACCCAGCCGATGAGTCGGGTTCTACCCCCTCACCTACAAACTCAACAGAGATTGAGTTCGTTGAAACACTACGCCCAGCCATCGAAGCTTCCATGATCGGCCTACAACTCTTCGCCTTGCGCCTCGGCGTTCTCCTTCTGACACTCCCCTTCTTTATAAGTGTTATTCTTAGTTCTGCCAGTGATGGGTTCCTCGGCTGGTATCTACGCCGTACCGGCGGTGAACGAGAATCAGGCTTTATCTACCACCGAGCCAAGCGAGCATTAGCCTGGTCAGTTGTAGGACTATGGGTTATATACCTGCTTCCACCCATACCGATGGACCCCAAATACATTCTCCCGCCTTTCCTGTTGATAGCCGGAATAGCGACCCGGCTTCTAGTGTCGTTCTTTAAGAAGTTTCTATAACGAAAAAAGACACGCTATAACTCACCTCTTGGGGACAGTTAGCCGGGAAGTTAAATCGATTAGCTATCGGTAGAATGTTCCTCAATACGTACCACGTCGCATCATCCTGGAGCAATCATGACTGAACATCAACCTATTCGAATTGAAAGAAAACCCGCTGTTTTAAGCAGAACTGGAATGAGCCACGCAACTCTTTACCGACGTATTATCAGTGAAGGACTGTTCCCCCCAGGAATAACCCTGGGCAATCGTTCGGTTGGTTGGCTAGCTCACGAAGTGGACACTATACTAAAAGCATTCGCCGCAGGAAAAACCACGGAAGAGCTTCAAGCCGTCGTAAAAGCCCTCATTGAGAAGCGGCAAACTCAACTTCCCTAATTGAACCCCACTTAATAGCCGATAGCATTTACCCTTTAGTCAACACGGGGGTAGTAATCAAGTTATGTCGCGATGTCCGTATACCACCTCCGATGTCAGTTAACGGCGCAGACATCTTAACCAGACCTCCAGCAACTGCCTTTTAGCTAAATTCGTAAACCGAAGACACCTACAACTCAATGGAGAAGCGCAATTAAAATTGGCTTTTCAGGTGCCAATGACACCCTTCAGAAATGACAGAGATAATTACTAATCGCTATAATCGCCGGTTGAGACAAAAATCGGCGTGAGATTTTTGATTATCTGGTGCGTATGGGTAGGAGTATGGGCAAAAGCTGCATCTAAACTATTTTTCTTTGTTTATCAGCAACTTAGAAAGTTAAATGGCGGAGAGGCAGGGATTCGAACCCTGGGAGGGCTACTAACCCTCAACGGTTTTCAAGACCGCCGCTTTCGACCGCTCAGCCACCTCTCCGAATTATTTCTTGATCGTTGTTAAATTTGATCAATAATCCCCCTATATCCCTTGTGTATCAGTGGTTATGTAAGTCTTTTTTCGTCGACTCAGGATATGCCGGAATTTACTTTCAAGCGGAGTATTCTACATCAAAACAACGGTTTAACAAGCACTTCCTGAAAAATATTACTATCATTTCAAACCCTTAATATCGCGCTGATTTAAGATTTTTTATGGAATTTTTACTTGCATCACTTGTCTTCTTATAGAGTAATCCATATATTCCTATTTATAAGTAAACAAACTGGAGGCAATCATCCAAGATGAAAATTGTTCGCAATAGAAATGATCATGTTAGAGCCGCTACTCGCTCATTTGACCAGGGATCAATATCCGCTCTTGAGTCTAACAAAATATTAAGAAACACCTACTCCCTTTTATCGCTCACGTTACTGTTCAGTGGGTTGATGGCGGGCGTTTCGATGTTGATGCAGCTGGGTCCAATGGTTCATCTGCTATCGTTTGGTGGATCCATTATTTTACTTTGGCTGGTTCTTCCACGCGTGGCGAATTCTGCTGCCGGAATTGGCGTTGTTTTTGCCATTACCGGCCTTATGGGACTTGGTCTCGGCCCACTATTAAACATGTATCTCGCTATTCCAAACGGAAGTGAAGTCGTCATGACTGCGCTTGGAGGTACCGGCATTATCTTCCTGGGACTATCGGCGTATGCTGTTACCACAAAAAAGGATTTTAGCTTCCTGGGCGGTATGTTATTTGTCGGTATCCTGATGGTGCTAGTTGGTGCTATTGCCAATATTTTCCTGGCAATACCAGTATTTTCTTTAGCCCTTTCAGCGATCGTTATTCTGCTTATGAGTGGTTTCATCCTGTTTGATACAAGCAGGATTGTAAATGGAGGAGAAACCAACTACGTTCTGGCTACTGTCAGTCTCTATTTAAGCATTTACAACATCTTTGTTTCGTTACTCCAGATTCTGGGTGCTTTTAGCGGAGATGACTAATATCAATATTGCGCTTAACCGAACAAAACCCCGGATCTTCCGGGGTTTTGTTTATTGGGGAGAAATAATGGATGGATGACCAATGGATGAAAATCGGCTATGCGTTGATGCTTGGACTGATGGTAATCTTTCTCTTTCCACGGGCAAAACACATACTGAAAAACACGCGGAAGGCTGAAACTGGTGAATGGCAGGGTTTTCTAATTCCAATTGCAGTTGTAATTTTGTTTGTATTATTTCTAATTCAGATGGTCAGATGAAAAAATCTGATTACCAGCATCCGTTCTCCCAATACATTCAAACACTAGGTCGGGGCAAAAAAGGCACCAGACCGCTATCGATGGATGAAGCGTATGGGGCAATGCGCATGATCCTCAACGACCAGGTTGAACCTGAGCAACTGGGGGCCTTTCTGATGCTGATTCGGATCAAGGAAGAATCACCTGAGGAACTCGCTGGTTTCGTGAGATCAGCAAGAGAGTCACTTATATTACCTGGCAAACTCCCCAGAGCAGACCTTGACTGGTCAACTTATGCGGGAAAGCGCCGCCATCTACCCTGGTTTGTTTTGGTCGCACAACTACTGGCGGAAAACGGTATTAAAATCTTTATGCACGGTACGCGAGGATTTAAGGATGACCGCACCTACACACCTGGTGTCATCGATCTACTGGGTATTAAACAATGTAAAAATTTTGATGACGTCGCCACTCAGATTGAAAGGTATAACTTTGCATTTATGCAGCTCGAAGATATCTGCCCTAAACTAAAAAGAATCATGGCGCTGCGCAAACTTTTTGGCTTACGCTCTCCTATTAACACGTTATTACGTATGTTAAATCCGTTGGGCGCAAAATATCTCCTGCAGGGGGTTTTTCACCCCGGGTATACTCAGATTCATCAACAAGCGGCTGCGCTACTAAAACAACCACATATGGCTGTCTTTAAAGGCGAAGGCGGGGAAATCGAACGGAATCCTGATTCAACCTGCCACGTTTTCTCAAGCCACGATGGTGTGTTGGAAGATGAGATATGGCCTGCAATGTTTAACGCAAGACATCTAAAGAATATGGAAATGAACACTGGTCAGCTAATTGAATTGTGGCAAGGAAAAATAGAGGATGACTATGGTACTGCGGCAGTTACTGGCACGACTGCCATCGCGTTAAGGCTTCTGGGGAGAGCGACAAACCAGCAGGATGCCTTGGTCAATTCACTAGATATGTGGAAAAAACGTGATAAAACGAGATTCTGATTTCGGGATTTACTGATTCTCAAACCACGACAATGAGTCTCGTAAACGAACAACCTCCCCGATAATCAACAGGGTCGGTGCATGTATTTCATGTTTTGCAACTATATCGGGCATCGATTCAAGGGTTCCGCAGAGCACTTGCTGGTCGGGCAATGTACCCTGTTGTATCAACGCAACCGGCATATTCTCCGACATACCCTGCTTCATAAGACCTTCACACACGTCCTTCAATCCCGCCAGGCCCATATAAATAACGACCGTTTGTTGAGACTGGACCAAGGATGGCCAGTCCAGGTCAACACTGCCACCTTTAAGCTGACCGGTAACAAATTTGACTGACTGTGCGTAATCTCTATGCGTAAGTGGTATCCCCGCGTAACAGGCACAACCATTTGCTGCTGTAATCCCAGGCACGATCTGAAAAGGAACATGCTCCCTGGCAAGCGTTGCAATCTCTTCCCCTCCCCGTCCAAAAACAAATGGATCGCCGCCTTTTAAGCGTACAACCCGCTTGCCCTGTTTTGCCAACGTGACCAACGTCTGGTTTATTTCCTCCTGACGCATCGAGTGATAGGCGCGTTTTTTTCCAACATAAATACGCTCGGCGTCTCTCCTTGTGAGATCCACGATCTTTTCCGGCACCAGCCGGTCATATAGCACAACGTCGGCCTGTTGCATCAGGCGCATTGCCCGAAATGTCAGCAAATCCGGGTCTCCTGGCCCTGCTCCAACCAGTGCCACTTCACCGCTTTGAGCGGTTTCATTTTGATTTTCATTGAGCGACTGCTCAATAACTTTTAATGCATTCTCTTCACGACCGGAAAAGACCATCTCCGGCACCGGCCCATAGAGTATCTTTTCCCAGAAATGGCGCCTGTCTTTCGTTGTATTAAATCGTTGTTTAACTCGGCCCCGGTAACTAGCCAGCATTTCAGCCAAACGACCATAAGTTGCAGGAATGCGTGTTTCCAATTTAGCTCTGAGCATGCGCGCAAGAATTGGCGACGAACCACCTGATGAAACGGCTACTACAATGGGTGAGCGGTCAATTACCGAAGGGAAAATGAAAGTGCATAATTCAGGCTGGTCTACGACATTGACAGGTAAGCTGCGAGCCGTTGCCAGTTCAGAAACCCGTTTATTCAGATCCTTATCATCCGTTGCAGCAATAACCAGTGCACATCCATCGAGGTCTTCATCCGAAAATATCTTTTCTTTATGTCTAATTTTTTTGCCATCAAGTAGTGTTATTAACATTGCATTAAGCTCGGACGCAACAACCGTTACATTACCTTGCGCTCGAAGTAAAAGCTCTACTTTACGTGCAGCAACATCTCCTCCCCCGATAACAAGGCTCGAGGTATTACGAATATTCAGAAATGCTGGTAAATAATCCAACGATAATTACACCGGTTAATCGATCACAGTCTGACCGTTCATATAGGATTGCAATGCTTCCGGTATATGAATACGGCCATTTTCATCCTGGTAATTTTCCATGATCGCAACTAATGTTCTGCCGACAGCGAGCCCAGACCCGTTCAAGGTATGCAGCAACTCCGGCTTACCCGTTTCAGGGTTTCGCCAACGCGCTTTCATCCGGCGCGCCTGAAAATCCTCGAAATTACTGCACGAGGAAATTTCCCGATAGGTTTGTTGCCCAGGAAGCCAGACCTCGATATCAAAGGTCTTTGCTGCTGAAAAACCCATATCCCCTGTGCATAACACGATTACCCTGTAGGGAAGATTAAGCTTTTGCAGTATTTTTTCCGCATGACGGGTCAACGCGTCAAGCGCCTCATATGACTCTCCCGCCTTGACCATCTGTACCAATTCCACTTTTTCGAACTGGTGTTGCCTGATCATACCCCTCGTATCTTTTCCATAAGAACCCGCCTCACTTCTGAAACAAGGCGTGTGGGCCACAAATTTTCGAGGCATGTTCTCTGCTTCAATAATTTCATCTCGTGCGATATTGGTGACCGGCACCTCTGCAGTAGGTATCAAATAAAATTCCCGTTCATCGTCCTTGATCGCAAACAGCTCTTCGGCAAATTTTGGCAACTGCCCCGTACCAAACAAGCTTTCCGTATTGACGATGTAAGGCACATAGACTTCTTCGTAGCCATGCTCTTTGGTATGTGTATCCAGCATAAACTGAATCAGAGCGCGATGCAGTTTTGCCAGAGGACCTCGTAGCACGCTGAATCGTGCGCCGCTTATTTTCGCAGCGGTTTCAGCATCCAGCATATTTAAACCCGAGCCGAGATCGACATGATCCCTGGGGGAGAAATCAAAAGCTGGCAACCTACCCCATTTTCTGAGTTCGACATTTTCGTCTTCAGCAGCTCCCAACGGAACTGTAGCATGGGGAATGTTAGGCATTCCTTGCAGAATTGTTTGTAATTGACCCTGGATATCAGACAATTCTTCTTCAGCACTTTTTAATTCGTCACCCAGGCTGGCCACAGCTGCTTTCAGAGGAGTTATATCTTCGCCCGCGGCTTTCGCCTGCCCAATTACCTTCGAACGCGCATTGCGCTCTTGCTGAAGTTCCTGCGTCCTTACCTGTATAGATTTACGTTGGCTCTCCAGTTTATTTAGTCGTGCACGATCAATTTCATATCCGCGCTTTTTTAGCTCGATTGCAACCGTATCGAGTTCATTTCTTATTAACTGTGGATCTATCATGCTTCTTCGCCATTCTCCTTGTTTACTACTAATGATGCTTGCCAACTAACCATATGACCAGGATCTATCATTTCCTCCAGATGAACCAGGATGGATTCAACTTTATCCGGCACATCAAAAAATTCGACCACCACGGGCAAATCCAGAGACATTTCCAGTAAAGATGAGGAATGCATGACGCCCGATTTACCAAACCCGGATATCCCCCTAAAGACGGTAACCCCTTTAACCTTTTCCCAATCATGCAAGCGTTTCAACACAGCATTGAGTTTTTTATCCGCCTCGGTAAGATAAATCCTGACTATCGTTACAGTAATCTGTTTCATATTTGTCTCCCGGCCAAAACACCCAGCCATGTTGCTGTGATACACAATACAACGCTAAACAATATATTAAGGAACGCTTTTAGTTGTTCACCTTGTTCAAAAAGATTCAGGGTCTCAATAGAAAACGTTGAAAATGTGGTAAATGCGCCTAGTAAGCCAATGAGCAAGGCTGCACGCCATTCAACACTCCATTGCACCCTGTCAACCAGCATGACATACAAAAAGCCCATTAATAATGAACCAAAAACATTTACCGTAAGCGTACCATAGGGAAAGGTCCGACCAAAAATCGTCGCAACACCACTAGAGACCCAAAATCTCATTAGCGCCCCGATCGCACCACCAGCTGCTATTGCAATTATTTGAGACAAATCAAGCCCGATTATTTTTTATGTTGCTTGTCCAACTCACGCAAGTGAGCGAGTTTTTCAGTGATTTTCATTTCCAATCCTCTAGCCACCGGTGAGTAGTAAGTCTTTTCGCTGAAGTCATCTGGAAAATAGCATTCACCAGCAGCATACCCTTCTGGTTCATCATGGGCATAACGGTAGGATTTACCATAGTCCAGGTCTTTCATCAGCCTCGTTGGTGCATTACGTAATCGCAACGGCACCTCCAGTGAACCAGAATTCTTCGCGTCTTTCATTGCACTTTTATATGCGCTATAAACAGCATTACTTTTGGGTGCACAGGCCATATAAACAATCGCTTGTGCCAAAGCGAGCTCGCCTTCAGGACTTCCCAGTCGCTCCACGACATCCCAGCCATTCAACGCCAGCGTTAACGCGCGCGGGTCAGCATTGCCGATATCTTCGCTGGCCATTCTGACTACACGCCGTGCAACGTATAGCGGATCACATCCACCGTCCAGCATGCGGCATAACCAGTACAAAGATGCGTCCGGTGATGAACCACGTACAGACTTGTGTAGCGCTGATATCTGATCGTAAAACGCCTCCCCGCCTTTATCAAATCGCCTTAAACCACCCGTTATGACATCGTCGATCAATTCATCGGTTACGATTGACCTTTCACCTTGCTGATTTGCAAGGTCGGCAATGATTTCCAGAAAATTCAGTGCTCGTCTCGCATCACCATCTGCTGCCTGCGCGAGTCTTTCTTTCTGATAGTCGGAAATTACCACCTCACGCTGCCCCAGACCCCGTTCCTTGTCTAATAATGCTAGACTGATAATCTGGCATATATCATCAGTTCGTAATGGTTTAAGCACATAGACGCGGGCACGCGACAATAACGCATTGTTCAGTTCAAACGACGGGTTTTCAGTTGTTGCGCCAATAAAGATGAAGGTACCATCCTCAATAAAAGGCAAGAATGCATCTTGCTGGGACTTGTTGAACCGATGTACTTCGTCAATAAATAGCACGGTAGATCTTCCCGTCGCCAAATGCTCCTGTTTTGCTTCGGCAACTGCTGCACGAACCTCCTTCACGCCCGCCAGAACCGCTGATAGACTGATAAAATGAGCTTGCGCATAATTGGCAATCAGGCGTGCGAGTGTCGTTTTTCCGGTACCTGGAGTACCCCAAAATACCATGGAATGAAGCGTGTCTGCTTCTATCGCCTGGCGAAGCGGTTTCCCAGGTGTTAGCAGGTGTTTTTGTCCAACAAAATACTCCAGTGTTTCGGGGCGCATCCGGTCCGCCAAAGGATGTCCAATCATGGCATCGCGCTTCTGGGTCATCAAGTCGTCCTGAGGGTGTTGCATCGTCTAGTGCCCGGAATCTCCAACGACATCAACGCCGGCCGGTGGCTTAAAAGTAAAAACTTCAGGATTTATCTGTCCATTGCGCGTAATGTGACTAAATTCCAGGCGCGTAATCTGATCGAAGCTATCAGTCAATTCCATGATTTTTAATTGACCATCACCGAAAGCGAGGCGAAAATTGATAAATGTGGGTTCTGACTCCAATGGTACGAGCTCCAGCCATTCAAGTTCATCATGCTGGTCAATCTCTGTTACGGCAAAATTCTTCTCGATGGGTTCTTCTGTACTCAACAACAATGCAGGTGTATTGCCAATTGTTTCACCTAGCGCCTTAACCGTCACCTGCTCGAGATCAACATCATAAATCCAGATCTTGTCACCATCAGCAATGATGTATTGCTGGTAGGGCACCTCATATTCCCAGCGGAATCGATTCGGACGTAATAACAAGAACTTTCCTCGCGCGTCCTGCACATGATTAGCATTTGCATCAATGACCGTTTGAGTGAACTCGGATTCAAGACTAACGAGTTTGTCAAAAAATCGATGCATCGTGTCTTTTCCATTACCGGCATAGACACTTGAGACAAAAAAAAGTGTCAACAGGATTGCCAGAGTATTGACAATCCGGTGTCTTGATATAATCAATGGTTTAACAGACCGATGGATATTCACTACATTCAGGTCAGTTATCAGGTGGAGGCGGTGGTGCCAGCACTTCCCTGACACCATTGGATTCCAGTGGGCCAACGATGCCTGACTCTTCCATTTCTTCCACCATCCGGGCAGCGCGGTTATATCCAATCTTCAGTCTGCGTTGCACGCCGGAGATTGACGCCTTGCGGGTTTCTGTAACGATTCGTACCGCCTGGTCATAAAGCGGGTCCACATCAGATTTTTGTTCACCGTAAATAGATGCAAGACCACCATTGCTATCGCCATCCGGCGCTTCCAGCACCTCCTCCAGGTAATCCGGTTCTCCGGTTTGTTTCAGATGCTGAACAACCTTATGTACTTCGTGGTCATCAACAAACGCGCCGTGTACACGTACGGGCACACCGGTGCCGGGTGGCAGATACAGCATATCACCATGCCCCAGCAACTGCTCTGCCCCCATTTGATCCAGAATGGTTCGAGAGTCGACCTTTGAAGAAACCTGAAACGCTATTCGAGTCGGAATATTGGCTTTGATAAGACCGGTAATCACATCAACTGACGGACGTTGAGTCGCGAGAATTAAATGGATACCTGACGCCCGAGCCTTCTGGGCTAGTCTGGCAATCAATTCTTCGACCTTCTTACCCACCATCATCATCATATCCGCAAGTTCGTCAATAATGACAACAACGTATGGCAGGGAATCCAGCGTAGGTACTTCCTGATCCTCCTGCACAGGATGTAACGGATCAGGAATTGGATTTCCGTTATCTGCGGCTTCTTTTACCTTGCGATTAAAGTTCGCAATATTGCGAACACCTAATGCAGCCATCAACGCGTAACGGCGCTCCATTTCAGCAACACACCAGCGCAACGCATTCGATGCTTCCTTCATATCTGTGACTACTGGTGCCAGCAGATGAGGAATGCCTTCATATATGGACAGCTCAAGCATCTTGGGATCGATCATGATCATGCGCATATCGTGCGGCTTGCTGTTGTATAACATGCTCAAAATCATTGCATTAATCGCAACCGATTTACCTGAGCCGGTTGTGCCCGCTACCAGTAGATGCGGCATCTTGGCTAAATCTACGACAACCGGATGACCACTGATATCCTTGCCCAGACCGAGCGGCATCATTGAGCTTGCCTTGTCATACTGTTCGGACTGCAGGATCTCATGCAGTCTGACAATCTCACGATGCTCATTGGGTATTTCCAGTCCGATGACCGATTTACCGGGTATGACTTCTACAATACGAACACTGATAGCAGACAATGCGCGAGCCAGATCCTTTGATAAGTTACTAATCTGGCTTACCTTGACACCCGGTGCTGGTTGTAGTTCATATCGAGTGACGACCGGGCCAGGATGGACCGCCGTAACCTGAACCTCGATGCCAAAATCCTGTAATTTCAGCTCCACTTGTCGTGACATCGCCTCTAGCGCAGCTGTCGAGATATTATTTTTTGTTGGTTCAGGTTCATCGAGTAAATTTAATGCCGGTAGATCGCTATCACTATTAGATTTGAACAGCGGAACCTGCTTTTCCTTGACCGCTCTAATACTCGGCTCTACTTTTTTTAGTACGGGTTCAATCCGTGGTTTCTGGCGTTGCCTGGTTTTCTCTTTCTCTATTTTTACAATGTCCTGGCGCTCATTGCGCGCACGACGAATTGCAATATTTTCTCGTAATTTTGTTATCTGTAATCCAATTTTTGCAAATAGATCAAGTGTAATTCGCCCGGTCTGGTCGATTAACGTTAGCCAGGACAAGCCAGTAAAAAGTGATATGCCTGTTAAACAAAGTGCCAGCAAAAAAAGTGTCGCTCCAACCGAACTGAATGGCGTGTTCAGCAAATTTTGTACGATTTCACCCAGCACACCACCGGCGCCGGTATGCATGGGTAAAGAACCTGGTGTACTGATAAAATGAAGGGTGGCCAGGCCACATGCTGATGCAATCACAAGCACAAACCCAAGACCACGAAGCGCCAGGTGATAAACATTTTTTTCGTTATCGACTGGCCGTTCCTTGTAGATAATCCACCCACAAAAACCAACCATAGGCGGCAAGATGTAGGCTAGATACCCGAAAAGTGACAAAAAGACATCCGCTATCCACGCTCCAGCTATACCACCCGCATTATCAACATGCTGTTTTTCGGTGCTGTAAGACCAGCCTGGATCAGTAGACTGATACGAAACCAGCGAAAGCAGCAGATAAACAGCTATCGCTCCAAATATAAACAAAGCCCCTTCTCTTAACCCACGACTAATATGAGGAGTTAGTGGCAGTTTTTTTTCCTTTGTTCTACTTCGTGTTGCCTGTGCCAATAGCCGGTTCCCTACACTATTTTTTTCTTGATAACGAGATTAGCAAACCCTGATTAATTGTAAAGAGCATGACAACACAAATAACTGATTGAATTATGGAAATGGGTTAATACCGCTAACCTGGTTCAAAAGCCTTTTTCACGCCGGGATGCATAATTTTACCAGCCTGAACATTGAGACCCGCATTGAGTGACACATTTGAATGCCAATTGGGCTTCGTTAACGCTACCAGATACGGCAGGAGCGCAGCAGACAGCGCTTGAGAGGCACTACGCGGGACAGCGCCGGGCATATTCGTCACTGCAAAATGCACCTTGTCATGAAGCAAATAGGTAGGATTTCTATAATCAGTTGCGTGGGTCGTCTCTATACATCCACCCTGATCGATTGCAATATCGATAATGACACCGCCCGGCTTCATGGACATTACCATTTCCTCTGTTACGATAAATGGTGCTTTTTCACCCGGAATCAGTACTGCACCAATCAACAGATCCGCGTCCTGGATTTCACGCTCCAATAAGTCGCGATAAGGATATAATCCGGTAACACTGTTACCCAGTGCCCGCATTTCAGTGAGTTTCTCACGTTTCTGATCGAAAACAACGACATTTGCACCGAGCGAACACGCCACCAATGCGGCGTTTCCACCAGCCATGCCGGCACCAATGACAACCACCTTCCCCCGCTCAGCTGCTGGCAAGCCGCCCAGCAGTAAACCCTTGCCGCCATGCGGTTGATGAAGCAAATTAGATCCAATTTGCGTTGCCAACCTGCCTGCAATATCACTCATAGGCGCTAATACGGGCAGTATTCCACCGGCCTCCTCAACGGTCTCGAACGCAATAGCCGTCAATCCAATGTTTTGCAGCTGACGGGTAAGATCCTGATTCGCTGCCAGGTGTAAAAAACAGAACAATAAATGATCTTTTTGCAAGAACGATAACTCGGAATTGATCGGTTCCTTGACCTTAACAATCAGCTCTGAACTGCCATACAATGTGCTGGCATCAGGCAATATTTTTATTCCACGAGCGGCATACTGATCGTCGCTATATCCGCCAAGTAGCCCAGCCGACTTTTCAATCATTACCTCATGACCCAGACGCACCAGCTCAGCCGCTGCTTCAGGAATCAGCGCAACCCGACCCTCAAGGGTCTTGATCTCCTTCGGTATTCCTATCCGCATCTTTACCCCGCTCCTGGCTTCACGTACTATAATCCCTGAATTTAATTGATCGCGTGAAGATAATTCATTCTATCAACACATGCAGTGCATCGCGATTTTCTAAAACGTAAATATTAATCAGTATATTATATACCAATTCACAAGTGATTTCGGAGCATTATAGATGAGTGAAACCAAACATTGTCGTCTTCTGATTCTGGGCTCTGGCCCCGCCGGCTGCACTGCAGCAGTCTATGCTGCACGTGCCAATCTAAATCCCGTGATGATCACGGGAATTGAACAGGGCGGTCAGCTAACAACGACGACAGATGTTGATAATTGGCCGGGAGATACCGATGGCGTCCAGGGCCCGGAGTTAATGGACAGAATGATCAAGCATGCACAGCGCTTCGATACAGAAGTTGTCTTTGATCATATTAACAAGGCAGACTTAAGCAAACGGCCATTGACTCTAACGGGTGACAATGCAACCTATACCTGTGATTCTCTAATCATTGCAACGGGCGCATCGGCAAAATATCTCGGATTACCGTCGGAAGAAGACTTCAAGGGACGTGGTGTTTCCGCCTGCGCTACCTGCGATGGTTTTTTCTACAGAAACCAGTCGGTCGCGGTTATTGGCGGGGGAAATACTGCAGTTGAAGAAGCCCTGTATTTGTCCAATATTGCATCAAGTGTAACCGTCGTTCATCGTCGGGATGCGCTACGCTCTGAAAAAATCCTGTCCAATCGACTACTTGAAAAGGCAGAAAACGGTAATGTAACGCTGGAATGGAATCATGTTCTGGATGAGGTTCTCGGTGACGATGCAGGTGTCACCGGCATGCGGATCAAGAACGTTATTGATGGCAGCACAAAAGACGTTGACGTCCAAGGGGTGTTTATCGCCATTGGACACCAACCGAATACAGGTATATTTGAAGATCAACTGGAAATGGAAAACGGGTATATCTTGTTAAAACCAACAGCAAATGGCAATGCGACGGCAACGAGTATCCCTGGGGTATTTGCAGCAGGAGATGTTGCCGATCCCATTTATCGCCAGGCAGTAACCTCTGCCGGGGCGGGATGCATGGCCGCACTGGATGCCGAACGATTTATTGAAGAGAACTGATAAAGGAGATGTTCAACGTTAATGAAAAAAGGAACTTTCCGAGACTCAGGGTTAATAGTGCTCTAACCTATTCCGAGGTTCAATCATCTGACAAACGTACGGGTATCGTGAATGATTTAAGTGGTAATGGCATTAACTTTGTTGCGAATGAACCTATTGTAATTGGTACCTTATTGGATATTCACGTCGATGCCGGCACAGAAGCAACACCTCCACTTGATGCAATAATCGAGGTCGTCCGGTCAGATCCCACTGAGACAGAAGGGCAATTCATAATAGGCGGCCTGATCAAATCATTTCAATAATGCTCTTCATGCCCTGTAACCATTAACACAGGGGAAAATCCCCGGGAATAAGTCCCGCTCCGCTCCATTTTCTGTTCCAAACAATTCTTGCTAAGATAAACCGCCCGTACATTGATGTATTGCATCCCATGAGTATACTTCTAGACTCTATTGAAAGCATGGCTGAAATCTCCGCAAACGACTGGAATGGGTTGGTGGGTTCCGGCAACCCCTTTCTCCGCCACGAATTCTTGCTTGCTATTGAAAATCACAGTGTAGTCGGTACGCATACCGGCTGGGAGCCGCATTTTATTGTAGCCAGAATCGCTGATCAACTGGTTGGGGCCATCCCGCTCTACGTGAAGATGCACTCGTGGGGTGAATTTGTTTTTGACTGGGCCTGGGCGAATGCCTACGCACAATCAGGTCTTGATTACTACCCAAAACTGGTCTGCTGTATTCCCTATTCACCGATAACCGGCCCTCGCATCCTGGTCACTGATAGCGATAGCACTCAAACAATCACCAGGGAACTCATCACAGCATGTAGACATTTTGGAAATCAATTAGGTGTTTCGTCTATACACTGGTTATTCACCAATGATAAGGATACCGATTTACTACAACGAGCAGGATATCTGGTCCGTACCGGATACCAGTTTCACTGGCATAATGATAATTATCAGAACTTTAATCAGTATCTGCAAAGCTTTTCATCAAGGTATCGCAAAAAAATAAAATGTGAGAGAAATAGAGTTCGGAATTACGATATTAGAATTGATGTTATCGAAGGCCAGGATGTGACTGAGGCGCTGTGGTTACAATATTATGATTTCTACGCATCAACCTTTATTAAACGAGGCCATCAGGTACCCTTGAATCCTGAGTTTTTCCTGTCCATAGGCGAATCGATGCCAGATAACACCTTACTAATAATGGCACGAGATAATCTCAAATATATAGCCGGGGCATTTTTCCTGAAATCTGATAACTCATTGTATGGTCGCCACTGGGGCACGCTGCAAGAATATCACTGCCTGCATTTTGAGGTTTGTTACTACCAGGCGCTTGAATATTGTATTAGCAATCATTTTGAGAAATTTGAAGCGGGCGCACAGGGAGAACATAAAATCGGACGCGGATTCCGCCCCGCCAGAACGTATTCCCTCCACTGGATTACTGACCCGCAGTTCAAAGACGCCATTAACCGGTATCTCCTGGAGGAAGCCGGACATGTTGACCGTTATATCACATCGATGGCAGCGCACTTACCCTTTAAAAACACTGGTGTTGATCATGGACAGTCCGGTTTGGCTTGACGGGGAGATGGAAGTTATTCAGTTTCCTTCTGCCAATGACGCGCTGGATGAACCGAATGGCCTTTTAGCCATGGGCGGAAACCTCGAACCGGGCAATCTGGTTCAGGCCTATAAACAAGGTATTTTTCCGTGGTTTAGCGATGACCAACCCGTATTGTGGTGGTCACCCAATCCACGAGCGGTATTATTCCCTGAACGCTTAAAGATTTCACGCTCATTGATGAAAACACTTAAAAGGGGTAACTACCGGATCACCGTCGATACGGTATTTAAAGAGGTCATCTGTGCGTGTGCGGGCCCACGCCAAACTGAGAAAACCACCTGGATAACCAGCGATATGATTAACGCTTATTGCACACTTTTTGATTTGGGTTATGCACACTCGGTTGAAACCTGGCAAAATGACGAACTGGTGGGTGGTTTATACGGCGTTGCAATTGGCCGGGTATTTTTTGGAGAATCCATGTTCCACACGGCCACTGATGCCTCAAAAGTTGCTTTCGTCAATTTGGTACAGAACCTGGTAAAGTGTGGCTTCAGGTTAATTGATTGTCAAATCATGTCGGCACATCTCAGAAGTTTGGGTGCGGAAGAAATTGAAAGAAATCACTTTCTCCAGGCACTAGACAAACACTGTGCTCAGGAACCCGGCAGTTCTCCATGGGATCATTTGCGA
>JBHHVB010000058.1:0-16522 GCA_046754065.1 Gammaproteobacteria bacterium | reverse complement strand
TAACTAAACTGTCCGGAAAAACGGTGTAAAACCCTCTTGTCATAACTAAAGGGTAGCATCCCCATATTTTTTATAAGTTACAATAAAGTTAATTAATATTTATAGTCTTGGTGATCTGATATATCTCGCTCAATAATTCTAACCGCTTTATCAAGTGACTTTTTCACATCGGAATGATGAATAATTTCGTCAAACGCGTTCTGAAATGCCGCTGTAATAACAGGATAAGCTGCAGTTTGTGGTCTGACACTTGAGACAGCATCAAGCTGTTTAACGGACAAGTTAGATAGAGTTTTGCCTGCAAAAGGATCAGAATGACCAACTGCGGAGTATGTCGCAGGGACTGATCCAGTCTCATTGGCCCGCACAAGCATTTCCTTTTCCTCATATAAATATTCAATAAAACGCATGGCCTCCTGCACAAATTGACTATTTCTCGTTATACTCCAGCCCCAGCCACCTGCAGCACTTCGTGAACCCTGACCAAAATCGGGTAGCGGAAGCATCACCAGGTCATCACCGAATTGCTTCTTGTATTTTAAATAATCTCGATAATCTGCCCAGGAAAATACAACACGTCCTTCGGAAAATGCTCGATTATCGGAATTCGAGTCAACCAGCCCCTTATTCACCCACGACTGGATGTGTTTAAATGCGGCAATAACATTTTCATGATTGAGATACCCTTCTGCATGCTGATAATTTTCACGCTCAATCAAATCACCGCCGGCTGAGGTAATCACTGGCAAAAAGGCACGCGTAATCCATTCACCACCATCAATTTTTAAATCAATCACCGCACCATCGGTGTCGTGCATCCTCGATTTCAGCATTATCTGATTAAATTCATCTACCGTCCATGCATCATCTATTGTAGACGGAATGCGGACGCCCAGTTTTACAAGATCACTTTTTCTGGCAAAAAGAACAATACCGGAGCTACAGGTCGCCAGGGAATATAACCGGCCATGATACAGGCCTTGTTGAATGACTGACGGCAAAAGGTCTCGTCTGGTATTTTCAGTAAGATGTTTATCCAATGGTACCAGGCGACCCAACCAGGCTTGCCGGTAAACAAACGGACCATCCAGTTCCAGTATCTCAGGTAGCTTTCCGGAATTGGCCGCTGATTCTATTGTTTCATGATATGCGGCTGACGGGATAAATTTGGCACTGATCTGGAGCCTGGGGTGCTGTTCATTAAACCGCTCTACCTGCTTTTGCATGGCCTCACGTCCAGCGCCATTATCATCATGCGCCCAAACTTCAAGGTGGGTAATCAGTGGGCTTTCCTGTTGCAGGGCATCTCCATTTTCGATAGAACACGCAGAAAGAAGCAAATTGCATAGCAGCGCAATTAAAGCAATGCTACAAGAACAAAAGCGTGATGTATTTATGCGAAACCGAGTCGTCTTATGAGCAAAGACTCTCACAATGACTGGCAAACTGTATGTTTTGGGTTCATTCTCAGCGAGCTGACTAGAACTTGTCAGTAAATATTTTTACCAGGTCATCATGCCCGTTTACCCTGGCGATATCAAGCGCAGTTTCACCCCTATCACCACCCAAACCGGCATCAGCACCATATTTCAGTAGCGATAGAACAATACTGGTATGCCCCCCACGAGTGGCATAAATCAGCGCTGTTTTGGCATCGTCATCAGTTTCTCCGTGTTGATCGGCAACAATATTCGTGTCGGCCTGATGCTCAAGTAAACTGTTAACGATATTTTTATAGCCATTTTTCGCAGCAAGCATCAATGCCGTTCGACCACTTTTGTCCATAAAATTTACGTCTACATCCTGCTTTAACAGCTGATCCACAATCTTCTCAGATCCACTTTCAGATGCGATTAATAGTGGCGAGGTTCCTTCGCTATCAATCAGTGATGGGTTTGCTCCGGCGTTTAATAAGACCCCGACAATATCGTTATAATTCTTCCGACACGCTAAATGCAGGAGATAACTATTTTTACTTTCTTGCTGTGGATTAAATATAAAAGCATTTGCTTCGCTATCCACATAGGATCGATTAGCGTCCGCGCCAGACGATAACAATATTCTTAATATCTCTGGTTGGTTCAGATCCACTGCCAGCTGGGTGGGCGTATCAAATTCTTTGTTAATGACATTGGCATTAGCATTATTCTCAAGTAACAATCGAACGAGCGGCAGGGATTTGTTTCGCACAGCAGTTATAATCGCTGACTCTTCCTTTGCTGCTACGGTCATTAACTCTCGATCTTCAACAGAAACACTGGACGAAGCAATACGGTTTTGGCGAAGCCCCAAAGTTTTCTTGTTGATATCTGCTCCAGCCTCGATCAACAGATGAGCAAGATGCTGGTGATTGTAATACACGGCAGTTAACAACGGCGTTATACCAGTTATTTCATCTCTGTAGTTTGGATCGCCCCCACTCTCAAGGATCTCTCTTACCTTGAACTCATCATTAATTTTTGTTGCTTTAAGCAGGCTATCCTCTCTGCCTAACCCTGCATAAGGCGTTTGATCACGCGCACCGGCTGACCGCAGGTCAGAAACAATCGCCTCGTCACCTAACTTTTCCGCGATCGTCAATGCAGATTCACCGTTGGCTCTTGCAATATTCGGATCTGCACCAGCCTTTAGCAACCGATTGATAATGCCCAGCCAATCAGATGAGTGAATGGTTAACCCGTGGTTAGCAGCATACATTAGTGGTGTAAACCCGCCATGGTTCCTAAATGATGCGGTATTTCTGATATTTGGATTTGCACCCTTATCCAGCAGCAACTGGACAATATTACCGTACCCGTAATTAATCGCATCAATGAGTGCTGTCTCGCCATTACCTCTTCTAGCATTGATCTCTGCGCCGTGATTAATCAATGTCCTGACGGTATTGTATGACCCTTTCCTCGCAGCAGCCATTAATGCTGTTGTACCATCAAAGGCGCTCAGGTTCACATCTGCATTATTTGCCAACAACAGTTGTATGACGCGCTTGTTCTCCTCCGCAGAGGCAACGATTAACGGTGAATTCCCCAATTCGTCACGAACGTTGATATCAACGCCACGGTTAATCAGGTGCTTAACAACCTCAATCTGATTAAATCGCGCAGCCAGTACGAGGCGCTGGCCCTCCGGGGTTAGTGTAATGGGTTTATCAATTGCAACCGGGGTTGAGGATACTGCTTCCTGTTCAACCTCAATAACGGTCTGTTGAGAAATATTACCGCTTTGACTTAAATCGCTAATCGTCAGTGGCTGCTTATCAGCGCATCCACTGATCAAAAGTGGCGATACAGAGAAAATAACCCATGATACAAACAGGCCTGGTTTTAAATGGTAAGCCTGGTTCCTGAATAAAACTGAAAACCTCATCGCCCTTCCCCTCATGTAATCAAACCCGCATGAATAATAATAATTATTTGATGGAATGTATTATATCCGATAGCAAGTTGGGATTGAGTCCAAACCCAGCACCTCGGCTGAAAGCCACGGAAAGCCTAATATTACAAAGAATTTATATAAATAACAATCAATTAATTATTTTTATTAAAGTTAATTATCTATAAAATATCTGTAATATCATTATTGGCATCCTCCATTATCAATGGCCGTAAAACAATGAACGCTAAATAGCTGCTGATCATCCAGCCATGACTGTAATCTGTTAAAACCTGCCCTGCGGGCAATACGATCAAACTCTTCTATCGTGTATTTGTAGGAATTTTCAGTGTGAATGGATTCTCCTTCACTGATTGCCCATCTCTGATCACCCATATTAACAATCTGATCTGCCTCACTGACTAGGTGCATTTCTATTCGACCGAACTCATTATTATAAAAAGCCTGGTGGGAATAATTATCGATATCAAAATCTGCTCCGAGCTCTCGATTGATCCGGGCCAGAACATTTTTATTAAACTGTGAAGTGATGCCTTGGGAATCGTTGTAGGCCGCAAGCAACGTGTTTTCCTCTTTTTTCAGGTCAACGCCTATGAGCAATACACCTCCATCACCCAATAATTGATTTATGTTTGTCAATAAGCTGTGCGTTTGCTCGGGGGTAAAATTTCCTATGCTCGAACCAGGATAAAATACAACCTTTTTTGCGGTTTCAATCTCCGGCTCCAGTTGAATATCCATCGATGCGGTATAGTCCAGACACATGGCATGCACTGACAGCCACGGATAGTCCTCAGCCAAATCCTGTGCACTACTCACCAGATAATCTTTTGAGATATCGACGGGCATGTAGGTAATGGGCTTAAGCGCGTCGAGCAACAATCTGACTTTTTCACTACTTCCACTACCCAGTTCAATTAATAAACTGTCTTCGGCAATCAGCGTAGATATTTCATCTGCGTACGATTCAAGAATGTTTATTTCTGTTCGTGTGGCGTAATACTCCGGCAAGCCGCAAATGCGATCAAAAAGCCTGGAACCGGAACGGTCATAAAAATATTTGGGGGATATTGACTTTTGTTCGCCAGCCAAACCTTTTACTATCTCTGCGTACATCTCACTGGCGGACGGCAAGGTATCACAGATAGTAAGCTTGAGATTGCTCACGCGCTATCACCCAGCCTGATGCCTGAAAATTGCCAACGATCTGCCGGATAAAAGAAATTCCTGTAGCTCTGCCTGATATGTGATTGAGGCGTCACACACGAACCACCTCTCAGCACAAGCTGATTACACATAAACTTGCCGTTATATTCACCGATAGCCCCTGACGCTGCCTTATAACCGGGGTATGGCGTATAGGGACTTTGTGTCCATTCCCAGACATCACCGAAAAACTGGATGGGGTATTTACTATGTTCTCCAGGGACCGGGTGCAAATTCCCTGATTCTCGAAAATTGCCCGTTACCGGAAATTCTGCTGCCGCATATTCCCATTCCGCTTCAGTTAACAGTCGCTTTCCGCACCACCTTGCATACGCATCTGCCTCGAAATAACTCACATGACAAACAGGCTCATCGGTAACTAATTTGCGTATCCCCGACAATGTCATCAAATACCACTCATCGTCCTTTTTTTCCCAATACAATGGTGCCATCCAGTTAGAGTCGTTGAGCGTCTTCCACGCCTCTGATAGCCAGTACTCGGGTTGCTGGTAACCACCCGATTCGATAAATTCCAGATACTCACCATTTGTCACCAGGCGTGTTGCGATTTTAAAATCTTCCAGATACACCTTGTGTCTGGGAAATTCGTTATCAAACGCAAATGTTTGATGGGTGGCCCCGATGGAGCGAATACCTCCTTTGAAGCAAACCCAGTCCAGTGAAACAGACCCGGCGTTTAAACAGGCCCTATGGCTATTATAGGCGGGTTTTAATGGATTAATAGAAAAATTATACTTAATATCCGTCAACAATAATTCCTGGTGCTGCTGCTCATGGTTGAGACCCAGCAGCACCAGTTTTACTAGTGCCGGCCAAAGATTGTCATCTGTTTTTTCTAAAAGGCAAAGCATCATATCGTCAACATATTGCCGATATTGATAAATCTCACAAACCGTCGGCCGGGACAACAGCCCCCGATGTGCGCGCTGGAAAAATGCACCTACCTGTTCATAATAGGAATTAAACAGATAGAAATAAGCATCGTTAAAACTTTTATAATGATCGCGATAGTGCCGGAGAATAAACGTTTCGAAAAACCAGGTCGTATGCGCCAGATGCCACTTTGGTGGACTAACGTCAGGCATTGACTGAATCACATAATCTTCAGTCTCAAGCGGCAAACATAACTCCTCGCTATCATTGCGGATTTTTTGATAGCTTGAAATCAGGTCTTCCCTGGTAATAACTGCAGGCCAATGGTCTACTTCGCTGCTTTTATTTTTGGCATTCAGCATGGCACCGAAGTATAGCACCAAACCCCCTAAATCTCCCGTCAGGTAGATGAAGTCCGCGGAAGCTGAGCCTCCGGACGTTCATATGAATTAATCAATGACGTAACTTATATCCAATTTTCAACAACATAATTGTCAATAACGAGAGTACGATCAGCGTCAAAAATGCAAACAGAAGAGATAATCCAGGCGCTACGTCAGAATGACCGATAAAGGCGTATCTAAACCCGTCAATCAGATAGAAAAAGGGATTTAAAAATGAAAGCTTTTGCCAAAACGCTGGCAAGGTATGAATTGAATAGAATACGCCACTAAGAAATGTTAAGGGTAAAATGATAAAATTCTGGAACCCTGCCAGTTGGTCAAATTTATCTGCCCAAATACCAGCGATGATACCCATGGTTCCCAAAATAGCGCTGCCTATCAAAGCAAACACAAGCAAATAGGCAACGCTATGAATATGAAACGGTACAAACAAAAGCGTAACCAGAAAAACACCCAGGCCCACAACCATGCCACGTAAAACCGCAGCCATGACATACGCCAGAAACAATTCGAAATGGGCCAATGGTGCCAACAGAACAAACACAATATTTCCACTGACTTTAGACTGAATAAAGCTAGAGGAACTATTTGCAAATGAGTTTTGCAACACACTCATCATAATCAAACCGGGGATTAAAAAACTCGAATAACTAACACCACCGTAGACAGTAATATTTTTTTCCATTACGTGGGAAAATACCAGAAAAAATAGCAATGTTGTCACTATCGGTGCGATGATAGTCTGCAACAACACTTTATAAAATCTTAATGTTTCTTTATAAAAAAGTGTAAGTACTGCCTGATATTTCATAGTGGAACATTAATCCTGTTTTCTGTTTATGATCTCAACAAATACGTCTTCAAGGTCTGCTCGCTCGGTCTTTAAATCCATAATGTCAGCTCCCGCATCTCTTAGCTTATCCAGTATATCGATGATTGAATCTTTATCTCTCGATAATTCAACTTCGAGATAATTTTCGTGTTGATGTTTCACCATCGCATTGATGGAATCCGGTACAGATATGACAGCCTGCCTGGTCGTCACCCCAAGTCGTTGCTTCATGCCAATATCGCAATCCAAAAGTGCCTGCTTGCTATCCAGGGCCATCAATTTACCATGATTCAGAATGGCAATCCGGTCACAAAGTGCTTCAGCTTCTTCCAGATAATGCGTCGTTAACACGATGGTATGTCCCTCCTGGTGCAAGCTCTTTACAAATAACCAAAGTTGTTTTCTAAGCTCAATGTCAACACCCGCTGTTGGTTCATCCAGCACAACAACCCTTGGCTTGTGCACCAGCGCCTGTGCTATCAATACCCGACGTTTCATTCCACCTGACAACGCACGCATATTTACGTTTGCTTTTTCTGATAAGTCCAGCTTTTCTAGCAACTCGTCGATCCAGGATGAATTTTCTTTTCCAAGACCAAAATATCCAGACTGAATTTGTAACAACTCTCGTACCGTAAAAAATGGATCGAACACCAGCTCCTGAGGCACGACTCCCAAACATTGACGCGCTTGTCTGTACTCCGCTGTTACATCATAACCGTGAATCAAAACTTCTCCTGAGTTGGCACGAACCAAACCTGCAACTATATTGATAAGGGTTGATTTGCCTGCACCATTCGGCCCCAACAAACCAAAGAACTCCCCTTCTTCGATGTATAAATTGATATGGTCTACAGCAACGAGGTTGCCAAAAGATTTAACAATACCTGATAACGCAATCGCATTTGTCATTTAAGTCAACTCTGTTTTTTAGTACTACTGATAAATCCCTGCCAGGTAAATCACTCAATGTCCTCGTTGCATTGCCAGCAAATCGAAAAATTCTCCGGGCTCTCCGCGCCACAATGTTTGCAGACAATCAGGTTCAAATCTGGCGAGCAAATTTCGTAGGTTTTGATAATCAATTTAGCCTTGTCACTGTCTGCCTCGTTCTTCAGCCATATCTCGGGATAGGCATGGGTGAAAGGTATCTCACCCACACCTCCCTGGGCATTCTCGTTAAATATTTCGGCATCAATACCTTGCTGAAGCAATAACCCAAGTACGAGCCTGGCTTCCGGTAAGTCGGCTGCCGCATATATTCTTTTCATTAGACACTCTCTGTAAGACACAAATTTGTAACAATTAAGTTCCAAGCTCAGCTAATCATTCCGGATCAACCAGGCATTTTCCTTAAATCTCTGGTTATTGGCAAAAATATTTTATCAAGTTCTTAAATATCAGGCCGTTATTCTAATTTAGAACAGTTTTCATTGTTGAAAATCGATCTCCATGGAATTGTACTCAGGAAAGGGTTTCGTTATGGCAAAAAAAGGACGTAAGAATTCATTTCGAGATAATGTAAATCGCATGGTCGACCGGGCAATTGACGTCCTGGAACTCGATGCTGGTACTGCACATGCGATAAAGGCTTGTAACTCGGTCATTCAGGTCAAATTTCCCGTCTCTATCAAAGGCAAGATTGAAGTCTTCACAGGCTGGAGGGCAGTTCATAGCACGCACAGGTTACCTGTAAAAGGGGGACTTCGCTTCGCGCCCTATGCAGACCAGGATGAGGTTGAGGCACTGGCAGCATTGATGAGCTACAAATGTGCACTTGTTGACGTGCCGTTCGGTGGATCCAAGGGAGCGCTGTTAATTGATCCGAGAAAATATGAACGGGACGAGATGCAATTGATCACCCGGCGTTTCGCCATTGAACTCGTACGAAAAGGCTTTTTAAGTCCGGCAACCAATGTTCCGGCACCGGATGTCGGCACGGGTCAACGCGAGATGGCTTGGATTGCGGACACCTACAAACATCTCAATCCTGATGATATCAACTACCTGGGTTGCGTGACTGGCAAGCCAATCCACCATGGTGGAATACGCGGTCGCGTAGAGGCCACCGGTCGAGGTGTTCAGTATTCGGTTCAGTCGCTTTTCAGAGATGATGAACTGGTAAAAAAGGCGAAGTTGTCCCCCGGCATTGGAGGAAAACGATTTGTTGTTCAAGGCCTGGGGAATGTAGGTTATCATGCGGCCAGGTTTCTTTCTGAGGAAGACGACGCAAAAATAATAGCGATCATCGAACGCGATGGTGTATTGATCAATGAAAATGGGCTGAATGTAGAGAACGTATATCAACATATTGTCGAACATAAAACAATCAAGGGATTTCCTGATGCAACGTTTGACGAAAATGGCCATAAAGCGCTTGAAATGGATTGTGACATTCTTCTCCCCGCGGCGCTTGAAGGTCAAATCACATCAGAAAACGCTGGAAACATCCAGGCAAAACTCATTGTAGAAGCAGCTAACGGTCCGACTACATTCGATGCAGACGAAATATTAAATCAACGAGGTATAATCGTTCTACCCGATACATATGTTAACGCAGGTGGTGTGACGGTTTCATATTTTGAATGGATACGTAACCTTTCTCATATTCGTTTCGGTCGGATGCAGAAGCGTCACGACGAGTCACGCAACAATCAATATGCACTGTTCCTGGAAGAAGTTGCAGGTATCAAACTTTCTGATGAAGCGAGGGCAAAAATGATTCAGGGGGCTGGCGAAATAGACCTGGTACGATCTGGTCTAGACGATACCATGCGTCTTGCTTATGAAGAGATAAGCAATATTTACAAAACCAATGGCAAAATTAACGATTTACGCACGGCATCGTTCGTTATTGCAATCGAGAAAATAGCCAGATCCTATCTCGATATTGGAATTTATTAGCGCGCATCTATAACCAGCATCTAATCAGTCGAACTCCAATCCGAACCATAGCTTCAGTAACTTATTACAATTACATTGTAAACATATGTTATATATATTAATTATATATAACTATTCTTAACATATTTATTAAGGTATTGACCCTCTAATTCATGTATAATGCCCCCTTTTTTGCGCCCCGGAGTATGTTGTGAGAGAAAATCTACGTAATATCGCGATTATTGCCCATGTGGATCATGGTAAAACCACCCTGGTCGACAAGCTGCTGCAACAATCCGGCACGCTCGGTGAACGAAGTGCAGCCCCGGATCGTGTGATGGACTCAAACGATCTTGAGAAAGAGCGCGGTATTACGATTCTGGCCAAAAATACTGCAATAAACTGGCAGCAATATCATATTAATATCGTCGACACGCCGGGACATGCCGACTTTGGCGGCGAAGTTGAACGTGTGTTATCGATGGTCGACTCGGTATTGCTTCTGGTCGATGCAGTGGAAGGGCCAATGCCTCAAACCAGGTTTGTTACCCAAAAGGCCTTCGACCTGGGCCTAAAACCCATTGTCGTCATCAATAAAATTGACCGACCGGGTGCCCGCCCTGACTGGGTACTCGACCAGACCTTTGATTTATTCGACCGACTCGGCGCGACCGACGAACAGCTCGATTTTCCGGTCGTCTATGCATCGGCTATCGAAGGCTACGCCAGCCTCGACTCTGATGTCTCGTCGGGAGATATGACACCGCTGTTTGAAACCATTGTAAAGCAGGTTACGCCACCGGACGTGGATTCGGGTGGCCCATTCCAGATGCAGGTTAGCTCGCTCGATTACAATAACTACCTGGGTGTCATTGGCATCGGACGTATTAAGCGAGGGAAGGTCAAGAGCAATACGCAGATCATATTGGTAAATCGTAGCGGTGAGAAAAGACAGGCTCGAATACTTCAGGTATTCAGTTTTATGGGATTGGACCGTGTTGAAACCAACGAGGCAGAAGCCGGAGATATTATCGCATTCACGGGTATTGACAACCTGAATATCTCGGACACCCTGTGTGATACGAACCATGTGGAACAGTTGCCCCTGTTGACGGTTGACGAACCAACGGTAAGCATGACTTTCCAGGTCAACAACTCTCCGTTTGCCGGCAAAGATGGCAAATACGTCACCTCCCGACAAATCCAGGAACGGCTCAACAAGGAACTACTGCATAACGTTGCTTTGCGTGTAGAGCAAATGGACAACCCTGACCAATTTCTGGTTTCGGGTCGCGGAGAGTTACATCTCGGTATCCTGATAGAAAACATGCGACGTGAAGGCTATGAACTGGGAGTCTCTCGTCCCCAGGTTATCTACAAGGAAATCGACGGCGAAGTTAATGAGCCTTATGAACAGCTGACTGTTGACATCGAGGAAGTTCATCAGGGCAACGTGATGGAAAAACTTGGCGAGTGTGGTGGTGAACTGACCAACATGGTTCCCGACACGAAGGGACGAGTAAGGCTGGATTATAGTATTCCATCACGCGGCCTCATCGGCTTTCGCACCGAGTTTTTAAGTATGACCCAGGGAACAGGCCTTTATTACAACATCTTCGATCGTTACAACCCCAGGAAAAAAGGTGAATTTGGCCGACGTAATAACGGCGTCCTGATCTCCAATGGTCAGGGTACAACACTGGGCTACGCATTATTTAATCTTCAGGATCGCGGCAGATTATTCGTTGGTGCGGGTGAAGACGTTTATGAAGGCATGGTGATCGGCATACACACCAGAAATAATGATCTTGTTGTAAATCCGCTTAAGGCTAAACAGTTAACCAATATTCGGGCATCCGGATCAGATGAAAACATCATCCTCAGCCCACCGATCCGGATGACACTTGAACAGTCACTTGAGTTTATTGATGATGACGAGTTGGTTGAAGTCACGCCCAATCACCTGAGAATTCGCAAGAAGTTTCTTAAGGAGCACGAGAGAAAACGCGCCGTGCGTGATAGCGCAGCGTAAGTGTTTGTGTACCTAGTCTAACTACCCGTTTTTCTATTCGACGACGATTACCGCGCCTTTTAACGGACCGGTTGTTATCCAGCTGATCACAACCTGTCCATCCGTGTAGCCACGTCCGTTTGCCATAGTCATGCTCTGCGAAGTACCAGTAGGATTGATGAATCCTGAACCGCCCCCGCCACCACGGGCCGTGTAAACGGTGCCATACCCGCCCCCACCGCCACAACGGTTCTGACCGTTCAGATAACCACCTTGCCCTCTCTGCCCCAGGGAGCCATTTGTCGAGCCGTTCCCCTGTTTGGTACCACCACCGCTTTGCATACCTCCACCTGCGCCCGCCCCGCCACAGTTTGAACCATCTCCCCAGCAGTTATTTCCCGAGCTACCAGTGTTTCCACCTCCATGACCACCGGCATAATTCCAGCCCCACCACCGGCCCCTCCTGCCACAATAATTCGGTCAGCCAGAGCATTTCCTCCCTGCCTTACATCAGATGCACCGCCACCACCATAACCATTGGTCGCCGGAGCTCCGGATGTACACTCTAACCCTCCGTGCCCTCCGCCATTGAAGCCGCCACCACCATCATTTCCACTCGACTGGTCAGATGCCCTGCCCCCCTTACCGCCAACATAAACATACAACGTCTCTCCTGGGGAAACCGTAAACGTTGCCTGCGCATGGCCTCCTTCACTCACCTCAGCCGGGATCGCGGACTTATAGGCTGCGGCCCCGTTGGCAGAAATAGTCACACTGTTCACCCCGGCAGGTACAATCCAGGATTGCTCGCTTCCCGTATAATTGAATGTGATTTCTGTAGCAGAACTGAGACTGGAAAAGATTGACACCGGAAACAGTAATAACAGTAAAGAATTAAACGTTTTTTCTTTCACTACGTCTACTCCTGAAACAAAGGGAAAATTAAATACCTATTTCTCTATCTTTCCCTTTCGGCTTTGTTCATAGGCATTCTTGAATGTTGTGTAAGGATCTAAAGATTCGCGTTTAATGGTCTCATAGGTATCTTTATCGATAGAGAGATCATTAATGATATCCACGCTATACACACCGATACGGTCAAAATCATCGTCGACAATATACAATACTGGATCCAGCAAATAATCTACGGGCAGACTTAGAGTATCTCTAACGTTTGAAGGACCTAAAACGGGTAGAACAATATAGAACCCAGAATCAGCACCATAGTATCCAAGTGTTTGACCAAAATCCTCCTGCTTTTGCCGGATACCCATGTATTTGTTCGCCGGATCAAATAAGCCAGCAATGCCAACCGTGGTATTGACTACAAACCTGATTAATTCATTCCCGGCATCTTCAAATTTAAGCTGTAACCCGGCATTGATAAATCTTATTGGGCTTGCAAGGTTTGAAAAGAAATTGGCAACAGAAATTCGCACAGGCTCCGGGACTACCCGGTAAGCTCTTTTAACAGGCCGCATGACCAGAAAATAAATCTTGTCGTTAAACCAGAAAATCGCACGATTCATCGGTTCAAGTGGATCATATACCTCCTGAATCTCATCCAAACCCAAATCATCTTCAATGTCTGCAAACAGATCATCATGCAGTTCATCAAGCTGTATTTGATCAACGCTATGATCAGTGGCGTTGGTCTGCGTAACATTTTCTGCACAACAGATGTTAAACGAAAACATCAATAATGCCAGCAATACGGATCGCTTAGTGTATTCCATTTCAAGTAGTATTTTACAGACCGATTTTCCTGTCCCTATTAGTTACTGATCGGTGGCTCAGTAGTATTTCCCCATACGAAAATTAAAAATATATTTTCTGCCTAACTGGGGGCAATTGGCGAAGAACAGCCTATTAAACGCTATATTCATTATTCTTTTCAAAAAGCCGCTGCAATCGACATCATGCCATAAATGAATCAATGCGCAGTATTCAGCACCGTATAATTTTAGTGGGAAAACCCGAGAACTGATACTTACTTTTACAACCAGAATCTCCGGATCATTAGGGCAGACATATTCAGATATATTCGAACTTCCTGTCCAGCAAAGGCTACTAACAATCCACTGTTCTTGCTGCCCAGCCAATCCAGCCAGGTAATACGACCTGAATCAAACCAGTTGGCGCTTATTAATTCTCGTAACGCCTGAAAACCAGCGAGGCATTGGTTCCACCAAAACCAAAACTGTTAGACATGACTGTTTGTAGCCGTGCATTGTCCAGTCGTTTGCTCACTATTGGCATTCCTTCAGCTTCAGGATCAATATCCTCTACATTTGCCGATGCTGATACAAAGTCATTTTCCAACATTAATAAACTATAGATCGCCTCGTTACATCCTGCTGCACCCAGGCCATGCCCTGTTATCGATTTAGTGGAAGATATGTAAGGTATATGATCTCCAAAAACTTCGCGCACTGCCTTTAATTCAGTCATATCACCTACCGGAGTGCTAGTACCATGGGCATTAATATAATCAACAGGACAATCAATGTTTTGTAACGCGAGGCTCATGCACCGGACGGCGCCCTCGCCAGAGGGAGCCACCATATCGTAGCCATCTGAAGTTGCGCCATAACCGACAATTTCAGCATAAATCTTTGCATTCCTGTTTAACGCATGCTCAAGTTCTTCGACGACCACCATGCCACCGCCGCCAGAGATAACAAAACCATCCCGGTTTATATCGTACGGACGAGAAGCTTTTTCAGGCTGGTCATTGTACTTTGACGATAACGCAGCCATACCATCGAACAACATTGTCATTGTCCAGTGAACTTCTTCACCACCCCCTGCAAATACGATATCCTGTTTATTCAACTGAATTTGTTCATAAGCATTGCCAATGCAATGTGCGCTGGTTGAACATGCAGAGCTGATAGAATAATTTACGCCCTTTATTTTGAATGCAGTGGCCAGATTGGCCGAGGTGGTACTCCCCATTGTTCGGGGGACCATGTAGGGACCAACACGCTTTGCGCCGCGATTGCGAAGCGTATCGGCGGCGTCAAGAAAGTTTTTATTCGATGCGCCTCCCGAACCCACTATGACACCAGTGGTTGGGGAGGATACCAGGTCCTGTTCTAATTGTGCATCGGCTATAGCCTGTTGCATGGCAATACAACTAAATCCGGCTGCATCACCCATAAACCTGAGTTTTTTTCTATCTATAAACTCAGCCAGGTCAATATTGATTGGCCCATGGACATGCGACCGAAGCCCCAACTCCGCATATTCTTCATTGTATACAATACCCGAACGAGTCTCTCGTAGAGAGTCAAGCACTTCCTCTTTATTGTTACCAATACTGGAAACTATTCCCAATCCAGTGATTACTACCCTTCGCACGTTAATCCTCTTAAAAATTTGATGTAGAGGTAAAGAGCCCCACTCTTAAATCCTTCGCATTATATATTTCCCGACCATCGGCCTCTAAAACGGCGTCAGCAATACCCATGACCAGTTTTCGCATAATAACCCTTTTTAGGTCTATCCGGTATTTAACCAGTGACACATCGGGCGTTACCTGACCAGAAAATTTAACTTCGCCTGACCCCAATGCCCTGCCATGACCGGGGCCTCCCAACCATCCAAGATAAAATCCTATCAGCTGCCACATTGCATCGAGCCCAAGGCAACCAGGCATCACTGGATCACCCTCAAAATGACATTCAAAAAACCATAAATCCGGCTTGATATCGAGCTCCGCGATAATCTCCCCCTTTCCATGAGCGCCACCTGCTTCAGATATATGGGTAATGCGGTCAAACATCAACATAGGTGGCAAAGGCAGCTGAGCGTTGCCAGGGCCAAATAACCGGCCGTGCCCGCAATCAAGTAATTCTTCTCTTGTAAAACTATTCTTTTTATCCATGTTTACACACTTGGGTCCTTAAAAGCGAAGCACCTTAAATCGCATCTAAACCGGCCCGAAATCCAGCTGCTCAATATAACTAAAATAACTTTTACAATCAATAATATACAAGGTTTATCTAAAGCATTCTACCATCGCATCGACTGGCTTATAACCGATTAATTGATATCCAGCAGATAGAACAAGCCCCGCCTGGGGCGGGGCATCATTCAGGAGTTATCATTTAGCAGAATCCAAACCAGAGTCTCTTACACCACATGGCGGCTATGTTTATTATAGTTTTAATCAAATCAATATGCTACCGGCATATTGATTTAAGCTCCGGATATTGAGTAGATGGATAATTATGCTAATTAACCATTCTACCAGGCAACCCTAACAGCAAGACTGCTTATGAGAAATCCCTGTCTTTAACAGTTTTCCGACGATCATTTTTTGCGTTCTCAATTGCCTGATCGCACAATTCTCTTACCTTATCCGATAAGGTATCCATTACGTTAGCCGATGTATTCATACCCGATGTAGAACGGATATAATTTTTCAATTTGGAGGCTACAACCAGTACTTCTTTGTTATCCGACATAATTTATTTCCCTTACTATTAGGTTATCCATTTATTTTTCACGCCAGGCCATTTATCAATGTGGGCATTCGCATATTATACGGATTTAAACCATAATAAAACAATATCACCTTCGTTTTATAGCAAGCAAAGAAAAATATACCTCCAAACATTAACTTGGTTATATTCGTTAACTGAATTTATAAGTCAAAGGCTATTAAATTGAATCCAGGCGGGAAACATATTTAGCGATGCATCATCCCATTCGCTACTGTCTGACTACCGACAAAATACTAGTATAAAGTGAGCAGGATTTTGAATCGTTTCCTATACATTCAAGGTGCTTTGCCTTGCCTACACGTTCAGGTAGTAAAACCTGTTCGTTGACAAAACGAGTTATAACTGAATCTGGTGTTTGAAGGAATTGAAAAATAGCGGTGTATCTGGT
>JBHHVB010000057.1:0-16821 GCA_046754065.1 Gammaproteobacteria bacterium | reverse complement strand
TGTCCAAGGAAAAATTTGAGCGTACGAAGCCGCACGTTAATGTAGGCACCATCGGCCACGTGGATCACGGCAAGACCACGTTGACGGCGGCCCTGACCAAGGTGTCGGCGGAGAAATACAGCGGCGCCGAGGTGAAGGCATACGATCAGATTGACAATGCCCCGGAAGAGCGTGCGCGCGGCATCACCATTGCCACGGCGCACGTGGAATATGAGACGCCGAACCGGCACTATGCCCATGTGGACTGCCCGGGGCACGCGGACTATGTGAAGAACATGATCACGGGTGCAGCGCAGATGGACGGTGCCATTCTGGTGGTGTCGGCGGCCGACGGCCCCATGCCGCAGACCCGGGAGCACATCCTGCTGGCGCGCCAGGTGGGGGTGCCGTACATCGTGGTGTACCTGAACAAGGCGGACATGGTGGACGACGCGGAGCTGCTGGAGCTGGTGGAGATGGAGGTTCGCGAGCTGCTGGACAGCTATGAGTTTCCTGGAGACGACACGCCGATTGTGACGGGATCCGCGCTGAAGGCCCTGGAAGGGGACGATAGCGAGATTGGGGTGCCCTCGATTCTCAAGCTGCTGGAGGAGATGGACAACTACATCCCGGTGCCGGAGCGACCGGTGGACAAGCCGTTCCTGATGCCCATCGAAGATGTATTTTCCATTTCCGGTCGCGGCACGGTGGTGACGGGGCGCATCGAGCGCGGCATCGTGCGGGTGGGCGAAGAGATCGAGATTGTGGGTATCCGCGAGACCCAGAAGACCATCTGCACGGGTGTGGAGATGTTCCGCAAGCTGCTGGACGAAGGACAGGCGGGTGACAACGTGGGGGTGCTGCTGCGGGGCACCAAGCGTGAGGACGTGGAGCGTGGCCAGGTACTGGCGGCGCCGGGGTCCATCACGCCGCACACCAAGTTTGAGGCGGAGGTGTATATTCTGTCGAAGGAAGAGGGTGGGCGCCACACGCCGTTTTTCAATGGTTACCGTCCGCAGTTTTATTTCCGGACCACGGACGTGACGGGTGCGGTGGATCTGCCGGAGGGCGTGGAGATGGTGATGCCTGGCGACAACGTGAAGATGACGGTGAGTCTGATTGCGCCCATTGCCATGGAAGAGGGCGTGCGCTTCGCGATTCGCGAAGGTGGCCGCACCGTGGGCGCCGGCGTGGTGTCGAAGATTATCGAGTAAAGGCAGAGGAAAGATACAAGGGAAAAGATACAAGTCTTGTATCTTGTTGCTTGATAACTTGTATCTTGTGTCTGGGTTTCTAGGCCAGTAGCTCAATTGGCAGAGCGGCGGTCTCCAAAACCGCAGGTTGGGGGTTCGATTCCCTCCTGGCCTGCCATTTTAGTAAGTGGCTGAATTTGAAAATATAATTTTAACTGGATCATGGTAGATAGTATCAAATTTATATTAGTCGCATTGATAATGAGTGGGGCCATCGGTGGGTTCTATTATTATGGTGACGAGTCCCTGTTATTAAGAGTTGTCGGTGTTCTTGTGGCAACGCTTATTGGGGGTGCCATTGCGTTACAAACTGCTGCCGGACAGCGCGCATGGGAATATCTCGGTGAGGCGAGGACCGAGGTCCGCAAGGTTGTATGGCCAACGAGACAGGAAACGCTGCAAACAACGTTAATTGTGTTGTTGATGGTGGTAATTGTAGCGGTGATGCTATGGTTTTTCGATTGGGTTTTATCATGGGCAGTTAGCTGGCTAACTGGTCAGGGAGGATAGAGGCGCATGTCAAAGCGTTGGTATGTTGTACATGTATACTCCGGTTATGAACAGCAGGCGGTTCGTTCGTTAAATGAGCGGATCAAATTGAACGCGATGGAAGATAAGTTCGGCGAAATTCTGGTGCCTACTGAAGAAGTAATAGAGATGCGCGGTGGTCAAAAGAGACGTAGTGACCGCAAATTCTTTCCAGGTTACGTCTTGGTGCAAATGGAAATGGATGATGAGACCTGGCATCTGGTTAAGGAAGTACCAAAGGTAATGGGCTTTATCGGAGGCACCTCAGATAGACCAGCACCTATTACCGAGAAAGAAGCAAAGAAGATTATGGACCGGATTCAGGAAGGTGTGGAAAAACCGAAACCGAAGATTCTGTTCGAGCCTGGAGAGGTTGTGCGGGTTAATGAAGGCCCCTTTGCCGACTTTAATGGTGTAGTAGAAGAGGTTAATTATGAAAAAAACAGGGTGCGTGTATCTGTTCTGATTTTTGGTCGCTCAACACCGGTTGAGCTGGAGTTTGGTCAGGTAGAAAAGAGTTAGGATTTATCTGGTCTGGTTGTTAGTTGGCTGTATATAAATAAATGGGGAGCCTTGTTAGCAGGGCGTTTGAACCCGGGAGTTGAAAATGGCAAAAAAAGTAGAAGCATATATCAAGCTGCAAGTTGCAGCTGGACAGGCTAACCCTAGCCCTCCAGTTGGCCCAGCCCTGGGTCAGCATGGTGTTAATATCATGGAGTTTTGCAAGGCATTTAATGCTAAAACCCAGAATATGGAAGCAGGACTTCCGATACCTGTAGTGATTACCGTTTATAGTGACCGTAGCTTTACCTATGTCACAAAAACTCCGCCTGCATCGGTATTGTTAAAAAAGACTGCGGGGCTGAAGAGTGGCAGTGGTACGCCCAATACAAAAAAGGTAGGCAAGGTTACACGTGCGCAACTGGAAGAGATTGCAAAGACCAAAGAGCCGGATTTGACCGCCGCTGACCTGGATGCTGCAGTAAGAACGATCGCGGGTACTGCGCGTAGTATGGGCATCGAGACAGAAGGAGTGTAATGATGGCAACAGTATCAAAAAGAATGGTGAAAATTCAGGATAAGGTCGAACCGGGAAAACTGTACGCGGTAAACGATGCGCTGGATTTGATCAAGGAATGTTCCGCCGTCAAGTTTGATGAATCAGTTGATGTCAGTGTTAACCTGGGCGTGGATCCACGTAAATCCGATCAGGTTGTTCGCGGGTCAACCGTATTACCTAATGGTACTGGTAAGACAGTGCGTGTTGCTGTATTTGCCCAGGGTGACAATGCGCAAAAAGCGAAAGATGCCGGCGCGGATATTGTAGGTTTTGAGGATCTGGCGGAAAGCGTAAAAGCAGGCAATATGGATTTCAATGTGGTCATTGCTACCCCGGACGCGATGAGAATAGTAGGCCAGCTAGGGCAGATTCTCGGTCCGCGCGGGCTTATGCCAAATCCCAAGGTGGGCACGGTTACACCGGATGTTGAGACAGCAGTCAAAAATGCCAAGGGTGGACAGGTCAGGTATCGCGTTGATAAGGGCGGTATTATTCACTGCACCATAGGTAAAGTCAGTTTTAACGTAGACGCATTGCGCGAGAACCTGCAAATACTACTGGGTGATCTGGTTAAAGCAAAACCCAATGCTGCCAAGGGTGTGTATCTGAAAAAGGTAACCGTATCCAGTACCATGGGTCCGGGAGTCGTGGTCGATCAGTCCTCGATTACGATGTAAGTTGATCGCAGGGCAGTGATCAAGCTCTCACCGTCCTGGATGTTTGGTTAAATATCAGGAATCTTTTGGTTTTTTTAAGGTTCCTTGAACCGGAGTAAAACTCCGGAGTTGCTTTGGGTGCCTGGTGCTTAGTTTAGATCAGGTGTCGTCAAAAACCGTAGGCGTTAGTTACTAACTTAATAGAAGAACCATGTTCATCTGCCTACGCAGGCGGTGTAACCCGATACAGGTTTTGCCTGATGGTCGGTAGCCGTGAGGTGGAGTGCGACTAGCACTCTGATTTGGAACAGCATGCGATTTGAAATTATTTATCGTTATGCGAACAGGAGGTAGGCGCTTGTTAACATTTGATGAGAAAAAAGCGATCGTTGCCGATGTTGCGAATACTGCTCAAGTAGCACAATCCGTGCTTGCTGCAGAATATAGCGGCCTGTCTGTTGCTGATATGACTGACCTGCGAGTCAAGGCGCGCGAGGCGGGAGTTCATCTGCGTGTGGTTAAAAATACTTTAGCCAAACGCGCAGTCGAAGATACCGAGTTTGCGTGTATTGGCGGCTCTTTGGTTGGTCCGCTTATGCTGGCATTTTCACAAGATGAGCCTGCTGCTGCGGCCCGTGTGTTGACTGACTTTAACAAAGAAAATGAAAAGTTGGTCATCAAGGTTGTTGCTTTGCGTGGCAAGTTACTATCACCCGCTGATGCGCCGGTGTTAGCAAAAATGCCAACGAAGGAGGAGGCGATTAGTCAGTTAATGGCAGTAATGAAAGCACCTGTTGAGAAACTCGCTCGTACGCTTGCGGAACCAACTAACAAGTTGGCCCGGACCGTGGCTGCAGTGCGTGACCAGAAACAGGCCGCTTGATTACATTCGGCATTCATAAAATAGGCAAACAAATTTTAGGAGTAATAACATGGCTGTAAGTACAGAAGAAATTTTAGATACGATATCAAATATGTCAGTGATGGAAGTGGTTGATCTGATCTCTGCAATGGAAGAAAAATTCGGTGTATCAGCTGCTGCGGCTGTAGCGGTTGCGGCACCTGCTGCAGGTGGTGGTGAAGCGGCGGCTGCTGAAGAGCAGTCAGAATTTAATGTGGTTCTGGCAAGTTTTGGTGATAACAAGGTAGCGGTAATCAAAGCCGTTCGTGGTATTACCGGCCTGGGTCTTAAGGAAGCCAAGGAAATGGTTGAGGGTGCACCTTCAACTGTGAAAGAAGGGGTTGAAAAGGCTGAAGCTGAAGACCTGAAGAAACAGCTCGAAGAAGCAGGCGCACAAGTCGAGCTTAAATAAAATAAAACGAATTGTTAATCAATTCGTTTTAACAACAGCGGGAAAGGCTGGTGGCATTTGCTACCGGCCTGTTTCTGCTTTGCTAGCGTCAATTATCTGGGCAATTTTTTGTGCAGAAATGATGAGAGTGGATGTAAAACAATTAACCAACCAGTTCTGAGGAACCAACATGGCGTACTCATTTACAGAGAAAAAATGTATTCGTAAGGATTTTGGTAAGCGTACTAGCGTATTGGAAGTACCGTATCTTCTGGCTACGCAAATTCAATCATATCAGTCCTTTTTACAGGCAGGTGTCGATGTTGATAATCGCGATGACACAGGCTTACAGGCTGCATTCAACACAGTTTTCCCGATTGCCAGTTACTCTGGTAATGCCGCGTTGGAGTTCGTTAGCTATGATTTGGGAATACCTGTTTTCGATGTAAAAGAGTGCCAACTCCGTGGCGTAACCTATTCAGCGCCGCTGAAGGTAAAGGTGCGTTTGATTGTCTATGATAAAGATGCGCCAGGTAATGAAAAGATCGTCAAAGACATCAAGGAACAGGATGTCTATATGGGTGAAATACCCTTGATGACGGGAAACGGTACGTTCGTGATCAATGGGACGGAACGTGTGGTGGTATCGCAGTTACATCGTTCTCCAGGTGTTTTTTATGATCATGATAGAGGTAAAACCCACTCTTCCGGAAAGATTCTGTTTTCTGCCCGGGTCATCCCGTACCGAGGTTCCTGGCTTGATTTTGAATTTGATCCGATGGACAGCGTATTTGTCCGTATCGACCGCCGCAGAAAACTGCCCGTCACGATACTTCTTCGTGCGCTGGGTCTGTCAAGTGAGCAGATGCTGGATGAGTTTTTCCATACAAACACGTTTAACTTTACCAAAGATGGCATCAAACTGGAGCTAGTTGCAGAGCGTTTACGTGGTGAAACGCTTGGGTTTGATCTAAAAGGTGTAAGGGGTAAGGTCGTAGTCGAGGAAGGTCGTCGCATTACCGCTCGGCATGTTCGCGAACTCGAAAGTCAGGGATTGAAGGCAATTGTTGTACCTGAAGAATATCTGGTTGGTAAGACTATTGCTAACGATATAGTGGATACTGAAACCGGTGAGGTCCTGGCCGAGGCGAATACTGAACTCACATCGGAACTCATCGAGTCGTTGGTTACCGCTAATGTAAAAGAAATCAAGACATTATATACTAACGACCTTGACTGTGGCCCTTATATTTCTGACACCTTACGCATTGATCATACACGGACTCAGCTCGAGGCACTGGTTGAGATTTACCGTATGATGCGCCCTGGTGAGCCGCCGACCAAGGAAGCGGCAGAAATGTTATTTCAAAATCTTTTCTTTAATCCGGATCGCTACGATCTTTCGGCCGTGGGCCGCATGAAATTCAATCGCCGGGTTGGCAGAGATGAGATTACCGGTGAGGGTACGCTGTCACAGCAGGATATTATCGACGCGCTGAAAATGTTGATTGATATTCGAAATGGTAAAGGCACTGTGGATGATATCGATCACCTGGGTAATCGACGCATACGCAGTGTTGGTGAAATGGTCGAAAATCAGTTTCGAGTGGGACTTGTCAGGGTTGAACGTGCAGTCAAGGAGCGTCTTACCCTGGCTGAATCCGAGGGTCTGATGCCGCAGGAAATGATTAACGCAAAACCTGTCACAGCGGTTATCAAGGAATTTTTTGGATCCAGTCAATTATCCCAGTTTATGGACCAGAATAATCCATTGTCCGAAGTGACACATAAACGTCGCGTTTCTGCTCTGGGACCTGGCGGGCTGACTCGTGAACGAGCCGGTTTTGAGGTGCGTGACGTACACCCGACCCATTATGGTCGAGTATGCCCTATTGAAACGCCTGAGGGCCCGAATATTGGTCTGATTAACTCACTTGCGGTATACGCAAGAACCAATGTTTACGGCTTTCTCGAAACACCCTATCGCAAGGTTGTAAAAGGTAAGGTAACGCAGGAAATTGAATATCTGTCTGCGATTGAAGAAGGGCAGTACATCATTGCCCAGGCCAATGCCTCACTGGATAAAAACGGCAAATTGATCGATGAACTGGTGTCTTGCCGTCACCAGAACGAGTTTACCCTGTCAACTCCTGACAAGGTCAATTTTGTGGATGTATCGCCAAAGCAGATTGTTTCTGTGGCTGCCTCGCTGATTCCATTTCTGGAGCACGATGATGCGAACCGCGCATTGATGGGATCAAATATGCAGCGCCAGTCTGTACCGACAATCCGTGCCGACAAGCCACTTGTAGGTACCGGTATGGAAAGAACCGTTGCGATTGATTCAGGCGTGACAGTGACAGCTGAACGTGGTGGTACAGTGGATTCCGTTGACGCGGGTCGTATTGTGGTGCGGGTTAATGACGATGAAACAGCAACTGGGGAACCCGGTGTAGATATTTACAATCTGACCAAGTATACCCGTTCTAACCAAAACACATGTATTAATCAAAAACCATTGGTTAGTCCAGGTGATGTCATTGCACGAGGTGATGTGCTTGCTGATGGGTCATCAACGGACATGGGTGAACTTGCGCTCGGACAGAATATGCTGGTTGCCTTTATGCCATGGAATGGATACAACTTTGAGGATTCCATTCTCATATCAGAACGTGTTGTAGAAGAAGACAAATATACCTCTATTCATATCGAGGAGCTGACTTGTGTCGCTCGAGATACCAAGTTGGGGCCGGAAGAGATTACTTGTGATATTCCGAATGTGGGTGAAAGTGCCCTATCCAAACTGGACGAGTCCGGAATCGTATATATCGGTGCAGAGGTTGGTCCGGGTGATATTCTGGTCGGTAAAGTTACACCCAAGGGTGAAACGCAGCTTACACCCGAGGAAAAGTTGCTGCGCGCTATTTTTGGTGAAAAGGCATCAGATGTAAAAGATACCTCATCGAGAGTGCCATCCGGAATGAATGGTACCGTGATAGATGTCCGGGTTTTTACACGAGATGGTGTCGATAAGGATCAACGTGCGCTGCAGATTGAAACAACTGAGCTGGATAAGGTTAAAAAAGACCTGAACGACCAGCGACGTATTCTTGAGCACGATATTTATCTGCGAGTAGAAAAACTTCTTATCGGCAAAACCGCTGATAGCGGATCGAAAGGTATCAACGCTGGGGAAAAAATTACCAAAGCGATACTGGACGAACTTTCGCAGGATAAATGGTTTGGTATCAGTTTAAAAAGCGACGATGCCAATAAACAGCTCGAGCAGATGCATGACCAGCTAAAGCAGTTGCGTAAGGAATATGACGAGCTTTACGAAGAGAAGAAAAACAAGCTGACAGCGGGTGATGATTTGGCGCCAGGCGTTTTGAAGATGGTGAAGGTCTACCTTGCAGTGAAACGCCGAATGCAGCCTGGTGACAAGATGGCCGGTCGTCACGGTAATAAAGGTGTTATCTCGATGATTGTGCCTGCAGAAGATATGCCTCATACCGCTGATGGCACTCCCGTTGATATCGTATTAAACCCATTGGGTGTACCTTCGCGTATGAATATCGGGCAGGTGTTGGAAACGCATCTTGGGCTGGCTGCGAAAGGCCTTGGCCTGAAGATCGAAAAAATGCTCAAGGCTCAAAGTAGCATGGCCGAGTTGCGCAAATTTCTCGACAAGATCTACAACACCAGTGGCAAGAAAGAGGACTTGTCGTCATTGACAGATGACGAAATCATTGCGTTGGCCAAAAACCTGTCTAAAGGGGTACCCATGGCGACACCGGTTTTTGATGGTGCAGCCGAGACAGAAATCAAGCAAATGCTCGAGTTGGCTGATTTGTCCGCATCGGGTCAAACAACACTCTACGATGGTCGAACAGGTGGTGCCTTTGAGCGACAAGTGACCGTTGGATACATGTACATGTTGAAACTGAATCACCTGGTTGACGATAAGATGCATGCTCGCTCAACAGGTCCGTACAGCCTCGTAACCCAGCAGCCTTTGGGCGGTAAGGCGCAATTTGGTGGGCAGCGTTTCGGTGAAATGGAGGTATGGGCGCTGGAGGCTTATGGTGCAGCATATACCTTGCAGGAGATGCTAACCGTAAAATCAGATGATGTTAACGGCCGTACCAAGATGTACAAGAATATTGTCGATGGTGATCATCGTATGGATGCCGGAATGCCCGAGTCCTTTAATGTATTGATTAAAGAGATCAGGGCGCTGGGGTTGGATATCGAACTGGGATAACTATGTTGAACAAGGGATGTGCATAACTGATTATTGTATATCAGTTCAGGTTCACGAAGAGTACGACTCATAAGAGTAGGAGATAAGGCTTTGAAAGATCTATTGAATTTACTAAAGCAACAGGGGCAGATAGAGGAGTTTGATGCGATTAGAATCGGATTGGCATCACCTGAAAAAATCCGCTCCTGGTCATATGGTGAAGTCAAAAAACCAGAGACAATCAACTACAGAACGTTCAAACCCGAACGTGACGGATTGTTTTGTGCCAAGATTTTTGGGCCGGTAAAAGATTTTGAATGTCTCTGCGGAAAATACAAGCGTCTGAAGCATCGTGGTGTTATTTGTGAAAAGTGCGGTGTAGAGGTTACGAACGCAAAAGTTCGTAGAGAGCGTATGGGTCATATTGATCTTGCAAGCCCTGTTGCACATATCTGGTTTCTAAAATCACTACCCTCCCGTATGGGGTTGCTGCTCGACATGACGTTGCGTGATATTGAGCGGGTACTTTATTTCGAGGCATTTGTTGTTATTGATCCAGGAATGACTCAGCTTGAGCGGGGTCAGTTGCTAACCGACGAAGCTTATCTGGATGCGATTGAAGAGTATGGGGATGATTTCGATGCACGTATGGGTGCGGAGGCTGTTTATGAACTGCTTTCGTCGCTGGATATGAAATCAGAGGTAGTTACGCTTCGTGAGGAAATAAGTGCGGCTGGTTCAGAGACCAAGATCAAGAAATTTAGCAAGCGTCTGAAATTGATTGAATCATTCCTGGCTTCGGGTAATCGTCCAGAATGGATGGTTATGACTGTTCTTCCAGTATTGCCTCCCGAGTTGCGTCCGTTAGTACCGCTGGATGGCGGACGATTTGCAACATCTGACCTTAACGATTTGTATCGCAGAGTTATCAACAGGAATAATCGTCTAAAAAGGCTTCTGGATTTGAATGCGCCGGACATTATTGTTCGAAATGAGAAACGTATGCTTCAGGAAGCGGTTGACGCACTGCTAGACAATGGTCGCCGTGGTAAGGCAATCACGGGTACCAGTAAGCGAGCATTAAAATCACTGGCGGACATGATTAAAGGTAAGCAGGGCCGTTTTCGTCAAAACCTGCTTGGCAAACGTGTTGATTATTCAGGTCGTTCGGTCATTGTTGTTGGTCCCACCCTGCGGCTGCATCAGTGTGGTCTGCCAAAGAAAATGGCCCTTGAGCTATTCAAGCCTTTTATCTTTAGCAAAATTGAAAGACGTGGTCTTGCCACGACCATCAAAGCTGCCAAGAAAATGGTTGAAAGAGAGGGTCCAGAGGTTTGGGATATTCTTGATGAAGTGATCCGTGAACATCCGGTAATGCTAAACAGGGCCCCTACGCTTCATCGTCTGGGTATTCAGGCGTTTGAACCAGTATTGATTGAAGGTAAGGCGATTCAGCTGCACCCATTGGTATGTACTGCGTTCAACGCTGACTTTGATGGGGACCAAATGGCGGTCCATGTACCCCTATCCATTGAGGCACAGCTTGAAGCGCGATCCTTGATGATGTCGACAAATAATATTTTGTCACCTGCAAATGGGGAGCCGATTATCGTTCCCTCGCAGGATGTTGTTTTGGGCCTTTATCATATGACCCGCGAAAAATTAAATTCTGTTGGCGATGGCATGGCGTTTTCAGATATTTCTGAAGTTCGCCGGGCTTATCTGAATGACGCTGTTGATTTGCACGCCAGCGTAAGTGTGAGAATTAATGAGGTCGTATTCAATGATGACGGTGAGCGGGTAGAGAGTACCAGACGAGTAGATACTACCGCTGGTCGGGCGATGTTATTCGAGATAATGCCTGACGGCATGCCCTTCGAATTAATCAATAAAGATATGAATAAAAAGTCTATCTCAATGTTGATTAACACTTGTTATCGTAAGGTGGGACTGAAGGACACAGTCATATTCGCTGACCGTTTGATGTATACCGGTTTCGAGTATGCGACCCGTGCGGGTATATCGATTGGTGTTAATGATATGGTTATCCCCGAAGTCAAGGCGGAAATTATTAATGCTGCCGAGCAGGAAGTAAAAGATATTGAAAATCAGTATAACTCCGGATTGGTAACAAACGGTGAACGTTACAACAAGGTTGTTGATATCTGGTCTCATACCAACGACCAGGTGGCCAAGGCGATGATGGAGAAACTGGGGTCCGAGACAGTGATTGATCATGAAGGTAATGAAGTTAAACAACCTTCGTTTAATTCCATTTACATTATGGCCGATTCAGGTGCCAGGGGTAGTGCGGCCCAGATCCGCCAGCTTGCGGGAATGCGTGGCCTGATGGCAAAACCGGATGGTTCAATTATCGAGACACCCATTACGGCAAATTTCCGTGAAGGATTGAATGTATTGCAATACTTCATTTCAACCCATGGTGCCCGAAAGGGTCTGGCTGATACCGCGTTAAAAACTGCTAACTCGGGTTATTTAACCAGACGCCTGGTTGACGTAGCCCAGGACATGGTAGTCACCACGGATGATTGTGGAACGACATCGGGTATGACCATGACGCCCCTGATCGAAGGTGGTGATGTCGTAGAACCGCTTAGGGAAAGGGTGTTGGGTCGTGTCACCGCACTGGATATTGATCTAGATAACGGCGAAACATTGGCTCCAGCTGGGACACTGTTAGATGAAACATGGGTTGACCTCCTTGAAGAACATGGTGTGGAAGAGGTCAGGGTTCGTTCGGCCATTACCTGTGAAAACCGTCAAGGAATTTGTGCTAAATGCTATGGGCGTGATCTGGCTCGCGGCCATCTAGTTAATCATGGCGAGGCAGTTGGTGTTATTGCTGCCCAGTCAATCGGTGAACCAGGTACCCAGTTAACCATGCGTACTTTCCATATTGGTGGTGCGGCTTCCAGGGCAGCAGCGGTAAATAGCGTAGAGATTAAATCGACCGGTAAGGTGCGCCTGCATAACATTAAGCTGGTACAACACCATTCAGGAAATAACATTGCTGTCTCACGTTCTGGCGAGTTGACAATTATCGACGAAAGCGGACGTGAACGCGAACGGTACAAGATCCCCTATGGCTCTGTAATCAGTGTCAATGATGGCGAAGACGTAAAAGCAGGACAGGTACTGGCAACCTGGGATCCGCATACCCATCCGGTGATTACCGAGGTGGCTGGTAAGCTGAATTTCTCGGATATTATTGACGGGGTGACGGTTCAACGCCAGACAGATGAGATGACCGGGTTGTCGAGCATGGTAGTTACTGATCCCAAGGCTCGCGGATCTCAAGCCAAGGATTTGCGCCCGATGGTTAAGATTGTAGACTCGGCTGGTAAGGAGCTTTGCTTTGCTGGAACCGATATTCCCGCTGTATATTTCTTGCCCTCAGGTGCAATTATCAGTCTGGATGATCGGGCCGAGGTGAAGGTCGGTGATGTTATTGCGCGTATACCTCAAGAGTCCTCAAAAACTCGCGATATTACCGGTGGTCTGCCACGAGTGGCTGACTTGTTTGAAGCGCGTAAACCTAAAGATCCGGCAATCCTGGCGGAGATTACCGGTACCGCAAGCTTTGGTAAAGATACCAAAGGAAAACAACGTCTTATCGTTACCGGGCAAGAGGGTGAACGTAGTGAAACATTAATACCTAAATGGCGTCACGTAACCGTTTTTGAAGGTGAGCATGTAGAGAAAGGTGAAGTGATAGCTGATGGGCCGTTGGCGCCGCATGATATTTTACGCCTGAAAGGTGTTGAAGCCATGGCGAACTACATCGTTAACGAAGTTCAGGATGTTTACCGCTTGCAGGGCGTGAAGATCAATGACAAGCACATTGAGGTGATTATCAGGCAGATGCTTCGCAAGGTCGAAGTCATCAGTGCTGGAGATAGCCAGTTCTTGCGAGGTGACCAGGTTGAGCGTCACGTTATGTTGTCCGAGAATGAAAGTTTGCTAGCTGAAGGCAAGTCAACGGCAAATTTCGAGCCGATATTGCTTGGTATCACCAAGGCATCGCTTGCTACCGAGTCTTTTATCTCTGCAGCCTCATTCCAGGAGACAACAAGGGTGCTGACGGAGGCTGCCGTATGTGGTAAGGCAGATCATCTGCATGGCCTAAAAGAGAACGTCATTGTGGGTCGTCTGATTCCGGCGGGTACCGGTATGGCTTACCATGTTGAGCGTCGTAGAAAACAATCGCATGAGGAAGAGGAGTTAGTAGTAGAGAAAGCACCGACGTCCACTGAGGTCGAAGAGGCGTTGAGACAAGCTTTGAATGTGGCTGAATCCTAAAGAACTGGTGATTTACCTGATTTGCTAGATAAATCAGGCTAGTAGCAAAAAAGGAGCTATGATTGCATAGCTCCTTTTTTGTTGGGAGAATGAATAGCGTTTTGTAAACGAGAATTTAAGCGTCAATAAATTTACTTAATTACGCTGGATTTTTACCCAAACCAGGTTTTAACGAAAATTTGTTGATCTAATTTAATTTATTCCTCGTATTCACTTGACAGCACGAGGTTAAATCCATAAAATTTCGCGGCTTTGCAGAGTTAAATAAATGCTCTGCGTTTGTAAAAAATTCATGATAAGCGTTCTTCCATAGGGGTCGTTCTTGATTTAGATGCCCACTAAGGTGAGCGCTTAATTATTTTTGGGTGGAGTCAGGAAGGCATGACAACAACAAATCAGTTAGTAAGAAAACCTCGCGGTCGGAAAAAGGCCAAGAGTGACGTACCAGCATTAGAGGGATGTCCGCAGAAACGCGGTGTATGCACCCGTGTGTATACGACAACGCCTAAAAAGCCAAACTCTGCGCTTCGTAAAGTCGCTCGTGTCCGACTTACAAACAGTATGGAGGTCACGACTTATATCGGTGGTGAGGGGCATAACCTTCAGGAGCACTCGGTGGTGCTGATTCGCGGAGGTCGTGTAAAGGATTTGCCAGGTGTGCGCTACCATACAGTTCGAGGAAGCCTCGATACGTCTGGTGTAGATGGTCGTCGTCAAGGTCGTTCGAAGTATGGCGCGAAACGTCCAAAGTCGTAACTACAGGATTATTAGGAATCAAGTAATATGCCAAGAAGAAGAGTCATTGCAAAAAGAGAAATTCTTCCAGACCCAAAATATGGTAACAAGAATTTAGCCAAATTTATCAATATCCTGATGGAAAATGGCAAGAAATCGGTTGCAGAGAAAATTGTCTATGGTGCATTAGACCAGGTTGTTGAAAAAGGCAAGGGTGATGCGCTGGATGCGTTTAGCGAAGCGCTGGACAAGATCCGACCCATCGTCGAGGTGAAGTCCAGACGTGTCGGGGGCGCAACCTATCAGGTGCCTATTGAAGTCCGACAGGATCGTGGAATGGCTTTGGCAATGAGGTGGCTGGTTGCTGCAGCTCGTCAGCGAGGCGAAAAGTCAATGGGTTTGCGATTGGCGGGAGAGATTATGGACGCATTGGACAATCGTGGATCGGCTGTGAAAAAGCGTGAAGATACCCATCGCATGGCAGAGGCCAACAAGGCATTTTCACACTATCGTTGGTAAATCTTTCTTTAACAAGTTATTTTTTAGATATAGGAAATTAAGGTGGCACGTAAAACATCAATTGATCGTTATCGAAATATCGGCATTATGGCTCATATTGATGCAGGTAAAACGACCACAACCGAGCGTATTCTTTATTATACGGGTGTCTCCCACAAAATTGGTGAGGTGCATGATGGTGCTGCGACCATGGACTGGATGGAGCAGGAACAGGAACGCGGTATCACGATTACCTCTGCTGCAACCACCTGTTTCTGGGAAGGAATGGAGAAACAGTTTCCTCAACACCGGATAAACATTATTGATACACCGGGTCACGTTGACTTTACCATTGAGGTTGAAAGGTCTCTGCGGGTTCTTGACGGCGCTTGCGCGGTCTTTTGTGCTGTGGGTGGTGTAGAGCCTCAGTCTGAGACTGTATGGCGTCAGGCCAACAAGTATGCCGTTCCTCGTATGGCCTTCGTTAATAAAATGGACCGTGCTGGTGCAGACTTTCTTCGCGTTGTAGGGCAATTAAAAGACCGCTTGGGCGCAAATCCTGTTCCACTACAATTGCCAATCGGTGCAGAGGATGCCTTCGAAGGCGTTGTTGATCTAATTAAAATGAAGGCCATCTATTGGGACGACTCAACCAAGGGTATGAGTTTCGATGAGCGTGATATTCCGGCAGATATGCAGTTGGCGTGTGAGGAATGGCGTGAAAAGATGGTTGAATCAGCCGCTGAGGCGACTGAAGATCTGATGGAGAAATATCTCGAAGAAGGTGATTTATCGGCTGAAGATATAAAGGCAGGACTTCGGGTCAGAACCCTGGCAAATGAAATTGTTCCCGCGTTTTGTGGCTCTGCCTTCAAGAACAAGGGTGTTCAGGCGATGCTGGATGCGGTCATCGAGTATATGCCATCTCCTGTCGAAGTGCCTGCTATCAAGGGTATCCTGGATGATGCTGCTGAAACCGAGGCAGAAAGAAAGTCTTCTGATGACGAGCCATTTTCTGCGCTTGCATTTAAAATCGCGACTGATCCATTCGTCGGTACATTGACCTTTTTTCGTGTTTATTCAGGTGTTATCAAATCGGGTGATTCAATCTACAACCCGGTTAAGGGCAAAAAAGAACGCGTAGGACGAATTGTCCAGATGCATTCCAATAGTCGTGAAGAAATCAAAGAAGTTCGTGCAGGCGATATTGCAGCGGCGGTAGGTCTCAAAGATGTAACGACCGGAGACACGCTTTGCGATGTGAATAATATTATCACACTGGAGCGTATGGAATTCCCTGAGCCGGTGATTTCTGTTGCGGTTGAGCCTAAAACCAAGGCAGATCAGGAAAAAATGGGTATCGCGTTGGGTAAACTGGCGGCTGAGGACCCGTCTTTCCGCGTTTATACGGATGAGGAGTCAGGCCAAACAATTATTTCCGGGATGGGTGAATTACACCTGGAAATTATTGTAGATCGCTTGAAACGTGAGTTTAGTGTTGAAGCTAATGTTGGCGCACCTCAGGTCGCATACCGCGAGGCTATCCGCAAGACGATTGAGCAGGAAGGTAAATTTGTTCGTCAGTCTGGTGGTCGTGGTCAGTATGGACATGTCTGGATTCGCATGGAGCCGCTGGAGCCAGGTGCTGGTTATGAATTCGAAAATGCAATTGTTGGTGGTGTTGTACCCAGAGAGTACATTCCCGCGGTTGATAAAGGTATTCAGGGTCAAATGGAGAACGGTGTGATTGCCGGTTATCCAGTGGTCGATGTCAAGGTTACCCTCTACGATGGTTCATACCATGATGTGGATTCTAACGAAATGGCTTTCAAGATTGCCGGTTCGATGGCATTTAAGGAAGGTGCGATGAAGGCTGACCCGGTTCTGCTTGAGCCTATCATGAAGGTGGAAGTCGTGACCCCTGAGGATTACATGGGTGACGTGATGGGTGATTTGAATAGACGCCGGGGAATTGTACAAGGCATGGAAGATTCACCGACGGGTAAAATTATCCGCGCAGAGGTTCCTCTGGGAGCAATGTTTGGTTATGCAACGGACCTTCGGTCAGCGACCCAGGGGCGTGCAACCTATACGATGGAATTTGCCAAGTATAGTGAAGCGCCTAACAGCATTGCTGATGGTGTTATCAAGAAAGCATCCTGATTATTTTAGATTAATTATTACTTGAAGAGGTTAGAACAGTGTCCAAGGAAAAATTTGAACGTACGAAGCCACACGTAAATGTTGGAACGATTGG
>JBHHVB010000056.1:0-17019 GCA_046754065.1 Gammaproteobacteria bacterium | reverse complement strand
GTAACGGCTCAAGTAATTCGAGCTTCATATCTTCAGGCAAACCACCCACGTTGTGATGGGATTTAATCACATGTGCCTTGCCCGTTTTCGATCCAGCAGATTCAATCACATCAGGGTAGATAGTTCCCTGCGCCAACCATTTAACATTGGTGAGTTTTTCGGCCTCCTGATCAAACACATCAATAAACACATTGCCGATAATCTTTCGCTTTTGCTCAGGATCACTCACACCTTTCAATGCGCTCAGGAAGCGATCTTCTGCATTCACACGAATCACATGAACGCCCATATGCTCTGCAAATACGGCCATCACCTGATCACCTTCTTCAAGGCGCAGCAAACCATTATCCACAAAGACGCAGGTTAACTTGTCACCAATTGCTCTATGCAACAAGGCTGCGACAACTGATGAGTCAACCCCGCCCGACAATCCCAATAACACGTGGTCGCCACCCACCTGTTGACGGATATTCTGGATACTGTCTTCAATGATGTTACCGGGTGTCCACAACGCTTTGCAATTACAAATCTCCAGAATAAAACGGCTGATAATCCTGTGACCCTGGCGGGTATGGGTTACTTCGGGATGGAATTGCAACCCATAAAATTTTCGTTCCTCATCCGCGATACCGGCGATTGGTGCATTGGTCGTGCTAGCAATCATTTTGAAACCAGGTGGTAAATCTATTACATGGTCACCGTGACTCATCCAGACATCGAGCATACCGTACCCTTCATCGGTGGTATGGTCCTCAATATCTTTCAATAATTTTGAGTGACCGCGCGCCCTGACTTGTGCGTAACCATATTCATGATGGTCGGCATTTTCAACTTTGCCACCGAGCTGCGATGTCATTGTCTGCATGCCATAGCAGATACCCAGCACAGGAATACCCATTCGAAATATAATGTCAGGCGCACGCCCTGTTGTATCCTCTGTAACTGTATCTGGCCCGCCGGATAATATGATGCCCCTCGGGTCAAAAGACTGAATTTCAGACTCATCTGAATCCCAGGGATGAATTTCACAATAGACGCCAGTCTCACGCACGCGACGAGCAATCAGTTGGGTATATTGTGAACCAAAATCGAGTATTAGTACTCGATCAGAATGAATGTTGGAAGTATCGGACATCGGGAATTGATTCTATTTATTGGGCACTTGATACCTAATCAATTCGGTAATTAGGTGCTTCTTTGGTAATAGCAACGTCGTGCACATGACTCTCGCGCATCCCCGCTCCGGTCACTCTTACAAATTTAGGTTTAGTTCTCATCTCTTCTATACTTGCGCTACCGGTGTATCCCATGCTCGCGCGAAGCCCACCCAAAAGCTGATGCACGATAGCGATCATGCTACCTTTGTATGGCACACGTCCTTCAATACCCTCAGGAACCAGCTTCTCCACCTTGTTTTCTTCCTGAAAATATCGATCACTGGAACCATAGGTTTCTGCCATCGCGCCCAGGGACCCCATGCCCCGGTATGATTTGTAGGATCGGCCCTTGTACAATTCAACCTCGCCAGGCGACTCCTCTGTGCCGGCAAACATACTACCCACCATAATCGAATTGGCACCGGCAACAATTGCCTTTGCAATATCGCCGGAATATCGAATACCGCCATCGGCTATCAGCGGAATATCCCTGTCTTTAAGCGCTTTGGCAACATTTGAGACAGCCGTTATTTGCGGCACGCCGACCCCCGTCACAATCCTTGTTGTACAGATTGATCCTGGCCCGATACCAACCTTGACGCCATTGACTCCGGCCTCTGCCAACGCAATTGCAGCTTCACCAGTACCGACATTGCCGCCAATCAACTGAATATCTGGAAAGGCTTGTTTAATGCGCTTGACCTTTTCTAACACTTTCTGGGAATGTCCATGTGCAGTATCCACCACCAATACATCGACACCTGCTTCAATGAGTGCGTCGATTCGCTCATCGCCATCAGTACCAACTGCAGCGCCAGTGCGTAGCCTGCCCAACTCATCTTTACAGGCATTAGGATAATCCGTTGATTTCTGAATATCCTTGACGGTAATCATACCCCGTAGCTGGAATTTATCGTTCACCACGAGGACTTTTTCAATCCTGTGTTTGTGCAGCAGCGCAATCACCTCGTCTTTTTCCGCTCCCTCGTACACCGTTACGAGACGATCTTTAGGTGTCATGATGCTGGATACCGGATTATCAAAATGCTTCTCAAAACGCAAATCCCGGCTGGTTACAATCCCGACAAGGTCTTCACCGTCGACAACCGGAACCCCCGAAATATTGTTGGAACGTGTAATCTGCATAACCTCGCGAATACTCAACCCGGGATTTACGGTGATGGGATCTTTAATTACGCCGCTTTCATATTTTTTCACCGCGCGAACTTCGTGAGCCTGTTGCTCTACGGTCATGTTTTTGTGGATAATGCCAATGCCACCTTCCTGGGCTAGTGCGATCGCAAGCCTCGCCTCGGTCACGGTATCCATCGCCGCAGCCACCAACGGAATGTTTAACGATATCTCCTGGGTCAAGCGTGTTTTGAGACTGACTTCTTTGGGCAAAACCGTTGAATGGTCAGGCAATAGTAAAACATCATCAAACGTTAGGGCATCTTGAGCAATACGCATGGCAAATCCTGGATCCAGTAAGAAAAATAACCGCTTATTATATAGTTAGAGCGATAATCGGTAAACCGATTGATCACCTATTTCGTGAAATAATAAAGAAATGATATAAAATAGGGCTTCAATCATGGATACTGAAACTGCAGATATTGAACCAAGCATTAAACGGGAAATCTATTCCATATCCCGTTTAAATCACGAAGCCAGAACGCTGTTGGAAAGAGAATTTCCGCTGATTTGGGTTGAGGGCGAAATATCAAACCTTGCCCGACCATCATCGGGCCATATCTACCTGTCTCTCAAAGATGATGCCGCACAGGTACGCTGCGCAATGTTCAGGAACCGTAATCAGTTGCTTGGCTTTAACCCAAATAATGGGCTTCAAGTCCTTGTTCGTGCAAGGATAAGTCTTTATGAAGCCCGTGGTGATTACCAGCTCATCATTGAACACATGGAGGAAGCTGGTGATGGCGCATTGCGTAGAGAATTCGAACAACTCAAAAATCGCTTACAAGATGAAGGACTATTTGAGTCGACGTTAAAAAGGCCCCTGCCAACACTCCCAAAACAAATTGGTGTTGTCACTTCGCCGACAGGCGCCGCAATCAGGGATATTATCACTGTATTGGAAAGACGTTTCCCAGCGATACCTGTTCTGATCTATCCGACAGCAGTACAGGGGAAAAGTGCTGCACCACAAATCGCTGCTACGATCGACCTCGCTTCGGCGAGAGATGAATGCGATGTCCTCATCGTAGGTCGCGGAGGCGGATCACTGGAGGACCTTTGGGCATTTAATGAAGAAGTTGTTGCTCGCTCAATTTATGCTTGTAAAATCCCGATCATTACCGGCATAGGGCATGAGGTTGACTTCACGATAGCGGATTTTGTGGCTGACTTGCGCGCGCCGACACCAACGGGTGCAGCCGAGATTTCAAGCCCCGATCAGGAGGAATTTTCGCAATCGATCAAACATGACAAAAACAAACTGACCTTAATTATTCAGAAAACACTTAAATTTCATTCCAAGCATGTTGAGTGGCTAAGTAAAAGACTCCGGCAAACACATCCGGGACAACGATTACAGCAACAATCACAACGTGTGGATGAACTGGAAAAACGATTACACCGTTCTGTTCGTTCAAAAACAGAATACCATAGAACGTTATTAAAACATGCTTCAGCCCGTTTTCAGCAAAATTCGCCACTGCATAGGATCGAGCAGGCTGGCACTCACTATCACCACACGGCAAAAAGACTAATGCTATCAATGGACCAGCGGCTAAAGACTGACAGTCAGCGTCTATTGGCAATAGTCAATGCGTTGGATGCAATGAGTCCGCTCGCTACACTAGCAAGAGGCTACGCGATTGTTAAGCGCCAACCACAAGGTGACATAGTAAAATGCTCGAAAGATATCAATATTGGCGATTTTGTAGAAGCAACCCTTTCACAAGGCAGTCTGACCTGCCAGGTAACAGAAAAAAATGACCCGTAACATACGAAGGTTTGTTCTATTTGCTCTAATTTGCCTGTCATGCTGCTCACCATTGGCATACGCTATCGATCTTCCTGAAAATAACCCAATCCCAGGCGGCATCGCTATCATTGAATTAAATGAACGCGCCCAACTAACACCAGACAAGCCCATTGTAAGGTACAAGGGACGACGTGTTATGGTTGTTAAGAACGATAACCAGTGGTATGCGGCTGTAGGCATTCCCCTGAGTGCAAAAACCGGAGATCATAAAATTGATATTCAGCAAAATGGCATAGACAGTCAACGATCGTTTACTGTTAAAGAGAAAACATATAAATCACAGCACATCACGATCAAGGATAAGCGCAAAGTTGAACCCAATGCAAAAGATCTGCAACGTATAAAAACAGAACGACTAAAAATTAACGAGGCTCTAAGGGACTGGCAGGACAAAGATTTGACCAGCATCCAGTTCACCGTACCCATACCAGGTGAATTAAGTAGCCCGTTTGGATTAAGACGTTTCTTTAATGGTCAACCACGAAAACCGCACAGCGGGATTGATATCGCTGCACCAGAGGGAACACCCATCCGTGCTCCGATAGAAGGCATTGTCATCAATACCGGCAATTATTTTTTTAATGGTAATTCTGTTTTTATTCAACACGGACAGGGCCTGGTAACCATGTACTGTCACTTAAACGAAATTACGGTGAAAGAGGGTCAGACTATTTATCAAGGCGAACAGATAGGAACCGTTGGCATGACCGGCAGGGCAACCGGCCCCCATTTGCACTGGAGTGTTAGCATGAATGACGCAAGAATAAATCCTGTACTGCTTTTACCCGGAAACACGTTCAAAAATTCAGAACTTTAGTAGAAAAAAGACGAAGATATGACTGATTAGTCACTGGAGGGGGAATGACCGAAATTCCATTTCCGGTCATCTTGATCAGGACGTATTACCTTCGAGGAACGAACGTGTGACGATGTCTGATTTTCACTCGCTTGCAACAAAATGTATTTGCCGTTCTGTTGTTTCCTTTGCCAGTCGCAACGTGAGTACTTGGTCTGAACGGACCTCTAAACCTTACGCGTTTTTTATGTGATGATCGCAGATGAAGCCTACCCCTGCTAAAGATTCTTGCAGCGACTACAATACTTTCCTGACTTGCCTGGTTGTTTTCAGCCAACTTAAACGGTGCAGCAAATTCAACCAACGAGTCCGCCGGTGCCAGCAAACTTTCTTGGTCCGAATTCGATTTTGCCTGCACTGGCATTGAGCAAATCACTGCCAATCCCAACAAGGCAAAGGTATATCGTAAAAAACTAATATTATTCATTAAATCTCTCCAAATATTTTTTGTACTCTAAATCAAACCGACAAAATGATTAGAAACAATGTGACATTCCTAATCATTTCTACGTCTAGTCTATTATATCTAGAAATAAAAGTCATCATATATTACATTAAGATTTTATTATATCTTTTTGTTTTATATAATTTTTTCAGGAGCATCGGTCCTGAGAAGGCGGGTTTGCCTTCCTCTGTTTCAGTGCTTGAGGGAGACGCGAGGATGCGTTGCGTGGTCGGTCGTAGTGCGTTTCTTGCAACTCAACATTACTTTGCCTGGTTGATAATTTTGACCAGCCGCCGGCGACACTCATCGATATTCCATAACTCAAATTAGATATCCGATTCAGCATGGCGCAGATCCTGACGGACTGAAATAGAATCGAAAGATTATTTTTTTGACTTTTTGACGTGTCGCTTTAGACGTTTACGCTTGTCTAGCTGGCGCCTGGTCAGCATGTTTTTCTTACCCTCAAAGGGATTATCCCCTTTCTTAAACTCCACCTGGAGCGGGGTTCCTGTAAACTTGAAAGCCTTGTGAAAATAGTTAGCCAGATAGCGTTGATAGGCTACCGGAACGGATTCCGTCTGGTTTCCGTGAACAATGATTAAGGGTGGGTTATGTCCACCCTGGTGCGCATAACGCAGCTTTATGCGTCGTCCTTTAACCAGTGGGGGCGCATGTTTTTCGACTGCCTCCTCCAATTTTCGAGTCAACTGGGAAGTGGATAGTTTCCGGTTGGCACTCTGATAGCTATCCAACACAGATTTCATAATCTTATCGACACCGCTACCCTGTTTGGCAGATATAAATTTCGGTATCGCAAAATCGATAAACGTTAGTTTCCTGTCAAGTTCAGACTTTACGAAATTCCTTTGACTGCTTTCCAGTCCATCCCATTTGTTAATTGCAAGCACCAGCGCCTTTCCACTTTCCAAGACCATGCCCAACAGTTTAACATCCTGTTCGAGCACACCCTCCTGCGCATCCAGCACCAATATGACAACATGTGATTCTTCGATGGCCTGCAAAGTTTTAATGACGCTAAACTTCTCGACAATCTCCGATATTCGCCCTCGTCGTCTTAATCCAGCTGTGTCGATTAATGTAAACTTATTACTGTTATGCTCAAACGGGATATAGATACTATCGCGAGTTGTGCCTGGCTCATCAAAAGCCAAAACACGTTTTTCACCAAGCAAACAATTTACCAGCGTAGATTTTCCTACATTGGGACGCCCAACAACCGCGACCTTTACACTATCATCATGAACCTGGTGCGCTTCGATGTCTTCGTGTGGACATAACGATAGAACCGTTTCCATCATATCTGCAACGCCATCGCCATGAGACGCCGATATAGCATGACAGTGTTCTAAACCTAATTCATAAAACTCGGCAGAGGCAAATTCCTGTTCAATACCCTCAGTTTTATTGATTACAAGGATGATTTTCTTATTGTTTTGTCGAAGACTACGAATGATTTCCTCATCACCCGGCGTTAGTCCCTTTCGCCCGTCAACTAATACTAAAATCACGGTTGCGTCGGCAATTGCCTGTTCGACCTGACCGGCCATTACACCTTCTATACCTTCGGTATTGCCACCCAACCCACCGGTATCGATGACGATATAGGGTCGATCACCAACCTTTCCTGTTCCGTAAATTCGATCTCTGGTTAATCCCGGTTGATCGGCTACGAGCGCTGCTCTCGACCTGGTAAGTCTATTAAATAGTGTGGATTTCCCTACATTGGGACGCCCGACAAGGGCTATGACAGACTTCATTAGTCTTTCTCGGAAATCGCAGTCGGTACAGAATAATCAAATTCCGTGCAGGTTGAATGCATAAAGTACAAAAGCATTTTAATCCTTTACACTCAATGCTGTTAACGAGCCGCTATTTCCCTTTACGTAGAGTAATTCGTTACTCGCGACTGGACCAACCTGAATTCCATGGTCGTCTACACGGACGCGTCCAACAATATGACCTTCATTTTGGGATATCAAATGAAGGTATCCCTCATAGTCACCAACAACCAGGTATTCATCAACCAGCTCGGGTACCGTTATTTTTCTACCGTGCAATTTGTCCTGCTTCCACAGTATTTCCCCGGACTCCCTGTCCAGCGCGTAAACATTGCTTTCTTCATCACTAACATAGAGATGCTTATTATTGACAACTAATCCCGCATAAGACGATATATTTCTCGACCATATTACGTTTCCGCTCAAACTGTTTACTGCGACTACCCTGCCATGGTAGGCAGCTGCATATATAGTGTCCTTAAAACGCACCGGATTGGCATCGACGTCGACCAATCGCTCTAACTCAGAACGACCTTCAGGTACCGAAACAACCGTCTCCCACAGAATTTTTCCTTCATGAAGGGATACAGAAACCAGTTTCCCGTTAGAGAAACCGGCGATAACCTTTTCCTCAAAAATGATTGGTTCGCTAACGCCACGAAGCGTAAGCGTCGGCACGCTACCTTCGTATACCCAGAGATGTCTACCAGTATCTACATCAAGCCCTGCCAACTTGCCATCTATCGTTCGCACTATCACAACACCTTGGCTGGATTTTGGTGGTGTTAATACTTCACTGCTTACATTGACTCGCCATATAACATTTCCTGTTTCTGATTTTATGGCAATAACCTCACCATCCCTTGTTCCAACAAAGATCAGCCCGTCACTGTATCCGATACCACCTGCAATAAAGGCATTTACATCGGTTTCCCAGCGAATATGCCCGGTTCTGATTCCAACCGACCTCACGTTGCCAATTTTATCTGCGGAAAACACTGAATCTTTACTGATAGCTAGTTTTATATACCGGTTCTCGACTGCCATGGCGCCCTGCGGCTGCAGATACCATACAGGTGAAAGTGATACCATGGGATCCAAATCAGGAAGTACCGCGGGTTTTTCCCGAATAACTGTCGTATTGCTACACCCCACAAGTAACAAAAGGGCAAACACATTGAAGGCTGTCTTCATGCAGGTTGTTCCTGAAATAAAATAAAGATAGTTCCCGGCTCAATTAACTGATTAGTTCTCAAGCCCCAAATTATCCAGTTTAATCTGTAGCGATTGCGTATTAACACCGGTTGGCGCAGCATCTAACGCAGCCCGATAGGCAAGACTGGCATTCGCCAGTTGGTTCATAGCGAGATAGGCATCGCCTTTAATTTCTTCATAACTGGCTTCAAAATTTTCCGCGTTTACATTTTCCAGTAAGGCCAGTGCCTTGGCATTCTCTCCTTGGGAAATCATTACTCTTGCTAACCGAGTACGTGCAATATGCTTTATATCCGGTTGTTTTGCATTATCAAGAACCCAGCGCAGTCTGCTAGCTGCTTCAGCTAACTCATTCTGTTCGACTTTTATTTTGGCAATGGCCAACGCAGACATCGCCGCATAGGGTGATTCAGGATAAGTTTTAATTATCTGGTCGCCACGGTTTATCACAATATCGCTATCCCCCTTCTTCAGCGCATCGCTGATCTGGGAAAATTCGGCAGATGCAGATTCGGCTTGAGTATTTTGATAATCTACCCAGGCACGACCACCAAAGAGTATAACTCCGCCAATAACAAGTCCGGCCAGAATACTCTTCCCGTTTTCCTGCCACCATTTTTTCAGTTTGTCTATTTGCTCTTGTTCCGATTCGTAATAATCCACTCATCACTCCTTATATGACTTAAATAGATTCAACTAGATAACTGGTCCATTAAATAGTCTTCTAACCTGGAGAGTTCAACGCTCTGCTGCGGTTTGTCTTCACGAAGAAATTTGACGCCGATGTTACCATTTGCCACTTCATCGTCACCTAGAACTAACGCTAGTCGAGCGCCGCTTTTATCAGCCCTTTTCAGTTGGCTCTTAAAACTCCCGCCACCGCAATTTACTCTAATATTTATCGAAAACCTGTTTCGCAAGGTTTCTGAAATCAACAAACCGCGATTCACTGCAGACTCGCCGAGCATTGCTAAATAGATAACGGGATCAACACTTGGTACTTCAACGTTATTATCCTCCAGTAGCGTAATCAATCTCTCCAGCCCCAACGCAAATCCTGCAGCTGTTGTCGGTCTCCCCCCTAATTGTTCGACCAGTTGATCATACCTTCCGCCGGCACATACCGTACCTTGAGCACCCAGGCTTTCAGTAACCCATTCAAACACCGTTTTATCATAATAATCGAGACCTCTAACCAAACGTGGCTCAACCTTATATTGAATGTTTGCCTCATCAAGAATACTTTTCAATCCGTTAAAATGTTCTAACGAATCGCTACCCAGGTGATCCATTAACCTGGGCGCACGCTCGATAATGTCCTGCATCTGCGGATTTTTACTATCCAGGATTCTTAACGGGTTGGAGCTCAGACGCTTTTTACTGTCATCATCCAGGTCATTAACATGGTCAGACATATAACGTAGCAGATGTGTCCGATACTTCGCTCGTTCTTCAGATGTACCAAGAGAGTTAATCAATAGTGTGAGGTCATTTAAGCCCAGCTCGCGCCAGATTCTCGCACTCATTAATATTAACTCTGCATCTATATCGGGACCATCCATGCCAAAAGTTTCAACCCCAATCTGGTTAAACTGCCGATAGCGACCTTTTTGTGGCCGTTCATGCCTGAACATTGGACCCGAATACCATAAGCGCCGTACCTGGTTATGAATTAGTCCGTTCTCGATACAGGCCCTGACACAACTTGCCGTGCCTTCGGGGCGCAAGGTGAGACTGTCACCATTGCGATCCTCAAAGGTATACATTTCCTTTTCAACGATATCGGTAACTTCCCCAATGGTGCGAACAAATAACTCAGTTTTCTCGACAATAGGCATCCGTATGCGCTCGTATGAATAAGAACGCAGCACACTTGTCACCTTATCTTCAAGAAACTGCCAATACCGGTTTTGCTGGGGAAGAATATCATGCATCCCGCGTATCGCTTGTACATGTTTTTGCAAAGTTGTCCCTTTTTTATTAATAGTCTGGTCCGCCTAAATTTAGAGCTGGTTCACATCAATCGACGCCATCAAAGATCGTGGGCAGAAAGTGCCTAAATATTTTTGTCCTCGATGTGCTGGCGTACGACTTTTTCCAACTCATCGACCAGGTCCTCCTTAGAAACTTTATGGTCCGGTACACCGTTTATATAAAGTAAATTGGGGGCACCTCCTGTTAAACCAATTTGCGCTTCCCTCGCCTCTCCTGGACCATTAACTACACAGCCAATAACGGCCACGTTTAACGGATCAGTTATATCCTCCAATCGCTCTTCAAGTGCATTAACCGTTGATATGACATCAAATTTTTGACGTGAACATGAAGGACAGGCAATTAAATTAATTCCTTTACTGCGTATGTGAAGGCTTTTCAAGATATCAAATCCTACCTTAACTTCCTCGACAGGGTTTGCGGCCAGAGAAATCCGGATCGTGTCGCCAATCCCCTGTGACAGCAGCATACCCAAACCAATTGAAGATTTTACTGTTCCGGAACGAAATCCTCCTGCCTCGGTAATACCAAGATGCAAGGGTTGTTCAATTTGATCCGCAAGCAACCGGTAGGCATTCACCGTCATAAATATTTCGGACGCCTTAAGACTGACCTTGAAATCTTGAAAATCAAGCCTGTCGAGTAAATCAATATGACGCAGCGCGGACTCTACCAGGGCCTCTGGCGTAGGTTCACCATATTTTTTCTGTAAATCTTTTTCCAGAGATCCAGCATTTACGCCTATTCGAATAGGAATATTGTGATCACGGGCACTATCTACAACCGCTTTAACACGATCGTCAGAACCGATATTTCCCGGATTTATCCGTAAACAGTCTACCCCGAGTTCAGCGACCTTTAGCGCAATTCTATAATCAAAATGAATGTCAGCGACCAGCGGTACGTTGACTCGCTTTTTTATTTCCCCAAAACAATCCGCAGCCTCCAGCGTTGGAACAGACACTCTTGCAATGTCGACGCCCGCTTTTTGTAACGCATCAATCTGCAAAACTGTCGCATCAACATCCAATGTGTCTGTGTTCGTCATACTCTGAACCGAAATGGGTGCGCCACCCCCAACCGGGACTTTACCAACCATGATTTGGCGAGATTTTCGTCGTTGAATTTCTGGCATATAATTCATATCAGGGCCTCTGGTCATTTTTACCGCGCAGCTTAAACCTTGCCACATCGTTGCGTGTATAGGGTGTCGGATCGAACCGCTTGCCATTTATTTCCAGGCTTACTCCCGGCGCATAACCCAGCAAAATACTAAACGGCGATCGACCTCTGACTGTTTTCTCCTTTCCCTCTTTACCCATATCATAAAAAAGTATTTTGCTGGTAGAGTCGGAGATCTCGACCCAGGAATCAGCCGAGAATTTTAATCTTAGTTCATCAGCCGGATGAACTGGTTGTATCGCAGTAATTTCCTGAACACCTGATTGTTGTTCTTCAATCATTTGTTGCTCTTCCATTGATTGTGGAATTTCAATCGCTGCTTCGCTGTCACCGCTGTTTGCCAATACATCCGGGGGAGATAAAAATTCTTCTTCAATTTCATTTTGAACGACAGTCTCAATCTGGGCTGGTTGTTCAAATAACCACCGGAGCAATGCAAATACAACAACAACCCCTAGCGCAATAAAGGCAACTTTATTATCCACTCGTTTGGGCCGTCGCCTCGGCATTTTTGCCGTTAGCTCTGACAAAATCGGAGGTGCCTCTTTTCCGAGATTTTCATAGGCCTTGACCAGGGGTTGAGGATCTATTTCCAGCAACCGCGAGTAATTCCTGAGGAAACCGATAACATACAAAGGCGCTGGAAACTTTTCATAATCGTTGCTCTCCAGTGCTTCTACCAGGGCTGGATCCATATGTAGCTTTCCCGAGACAAACTCTAGTGTCAGATTTTTCTCCTTCCGCGCATTGCGAAGCTGATCTCCTGGCAACTCAACAGATCTTTCGATACCGGCGCTGTTATTGCTTTCTTCCGCCACATCGGTTTCGGATAAAACATGCCATTTCATTTTTGGGATTCTCTTAACATTTGCGCTTCCTTGGAATCACGAAACTGGTCCAGTAATTGACTACTGTATGATTCCAGAATTTCAGAACCACCCAGTTTTTGCTCGATTTTTATCCCAAGCCACAAGCTTCGTGCTGACTGTCTGGCTACAGCCGAATACCGTTGTATAAACGCGCGAGCCCTTAAATAATCGCCTTTATCAAAGTTAATTTGAGCTAACTGAAACAATGAGTTTGGAAGCTTGCCGTTTATTTTCAGTGCCTGCCTGAAATAGGATTCCGCTTTTTCGACGTCCGGTATTCGAAGCGTGCATAATCCGGCATTTTCATAGGCTTCATGTTTTTTAGTATAATCTGTATTGTTAATCGCCTTTAAAAATCTTTTTTCTGCATCCAGGTATTGTCCCTGCTCACAAAGGAAAACACCGAAATTATTCTGTAGCGCAGCATCACCTGGTTCGAGATCAAGCGCGATACCGTAATGCTCTTCGGCCCTTTTATTATTACCCTGCTGACGATACAACTCGGCAATATAGTGATGCGCAATAACCAGTTCCGAATCATATTCCAGTGCTTTTTCGAGTTTATCTTTCGCTACATCGAATTTGCCTTGTCGAAGATATTGTAGTCCCAGCTTTGCATTGATCTCGGCTGGTGAATCGGTCTGTTGGCCAATCAATTTCTTGTTCGACCCACAACTGCTCAAACCACCTATTATGAACAGCGCAATTAAAACAAACTGAAAATACCCGCGTTGCATTAGCTGGCCCTTAAAACAGGTGAGACTTGTCTGCTACTCCGACGAGTTTTATCAGCAACCTTGCCGACCAGCTGGCCGCAAGCCGCATCAATATCGTCTCCACGGGTACGTCGCGTAATCGTCACAAGTCCCGCGTTCATCAGCCGAACCTGGAACTGATCAATGACATCCTGAGTTGACGTCTGAAAACCAGCGCCAGGAAATGGGTTAAAGGGAATCAGATTCACCTTGGACGGAATACCTTCAAGCAGTTTTATCAACTCTTTCGCATGCTGAGGGCTGTCGTTCACAGCCGCCAACATCACATACTCAAATGTAATCTTTCTATGCGGTTTTCCGCTGATGTATCTTTTACAAGCTGCGAGCAGCGACTGAATCGGATACTTTTTATTAATGGGTACCAATCTGTCTCGAAGTTCATCATTGGTCGCATGTAATGAAATGGCGAGACTCACGTCGGATACCTCTCTTAATCGATCGATCGCTGGAACCACACCTGAGGTACTTAACGTAATACGACGCTTTGACAACCCATAGGCCAAATCGTCCGTCATCAGATTCATCGCACTGACAACATTATCAAAGTTCAATAGCGGCTCTCCCATACCCATCATGACAACATTGGTCACCGCTCGATCATCATATTTGTTCTGCAAAAGCTTATTGGCCATCCATAATTGACCAATGATCTCTGCAACGGTCAAATTTCGGTTAAAACCCTGCTGAGCCGTTGAGCAAAAGGAACAGTTTAATGTGCACCCCACCTGAGAAGACACACATAAGGTACCTCGGTTACCCGCAGGGATAAATACCGTTTCAATACAGTTATCATCTTCAAGTCGAAATAACCATTTACAGGTTCCATCTTCAGCGGCCTGTTCAACAGCAACCTCCGGTAAGCGGATTTCTGCATCAAGCAATAATTGTTCTCTTAACGATTTGCTTAGGTTCGTCATTAAAGAGATATCATCAACACCCTGTTGATAGATCCATTTTAAAACCTGGGTAGCTCGAAAAGCCTTCTCTCCCATTTGGGAGAAGAAGGTCTCCATCTTGCCCCGATCAAGGTCTAGCAGATTCTGTTTGGGATTTTCGAGCAATGTTTAACGCGTCCGTGGGCAAATCTCGTCATCAGCAAAGAAGAACGCAATTTCAGTCGCGGCTGTCTCGGGCGCATCAGATCCATGCACTGCATTTTCTTCGACATTATTCGCAAATTGTGCCCTTACAGTGCCTTCATCAGCGTCGGCAGGATTTGTTGCGCCCATAATCTCGCGATTCCTTGCAATCGCATTTTCCCCTTCCAGCACCTGAACCATCACCGGTCCTGAAGTCATGAAACCAACCAGGTCGTTATAAAAGGGCCTTTCTTTGTGCACTGCATAAAATGCTTGTGCCTGCTCCTGAGACAAATGCATCATTTTAGCGGCGACTATTTTTAATCCACCTTTTTCAAAGCATCGGTAAATATCTCCGATAATGTTTTTCGCCACGGCATCGGGCTTAACGATTGATAGCGTCCTCTCTATAGCCATTACATACTCCAGTTATGATTATTAACAAACATATAATAATAAGCCCGCTCTACTTGGCGGGCTCAATATGCAATAAAACTTGATGATTTTAACGTTTTAGCGAAATTCTATCAATGATTGCTGATCAGGAATACATTGATTTTAGGGGAATTTTACTATTTTTGAGTGCAAGTCTGTGATTTACGCTGAATCGAAGTTTTATCATATTGATTCATAACGTTAATTAACAATCATGATGGCACCCTTTAATGGACTGGATGTCACAGCAACCGGCCACGAAATAATCACTTGTCCATTAGCGTAACCGCGTCCATTTGTCGCTGCCATCAAACTATTTGTGCCTGAAGGAGCAACATAACCTGAACCACCGCCGCCACCTCGCGCGGATTTAGTCGTTCCGTAGCCACCACCGCCACCTCCGTAGTATCCTCCCCCACCACCACCCCCACAGCGGTTCTGACCATTTAGATAACCACCCTGCCCACCTTGTCCAAGTGAACCATTTGTCGATCCACTACCCTGCTTCGTACCCCCAGCAGACTGCGTACCCTCACCGCCACCGGCACCGCCGCAGTTCGAACCATCTCCCCAGCAATTATTCCCAGCATTCCCACTGGTACCACCCCCACTTCCACCAGCATAGTTCCATGATCCACCCCCACCACCACCTGCAACAATAAGTCGATTGGCCAATGCATTGCCGCCCTGTCGTACATCAGATGCACCGCCACCACCATAACCGTTAGTTGCCAACGAGCCCGATGTGCACTCTTTTCCTCCTTGTCCGCCACCGTTAAAACCTCCACCACCATAATTACCACTTGGTGCATCCGATGCCTTCACACCCTTGCCGCCAACATAAACATAGAGCATTTCTCCAGTTGTAACAGAAAAAGTCGCTTTCGAATCACCACCTTCGCTGATTTCTGCAGGAGTAGCTGGTTTATATGATGCTGCACCTTCCGCTTGAATATTCACACTGGTAACACCGGCAGGTACGATCCACGTCTGCTGTGATCCCGTATAACTGAATACCTGTTGATTTTGCTGCAGTGTCATCCCAGCAACTTCAACAATCCCCTCACTGCTGATATTACCAAAACCATCGACCAACGTAGCTTCAAAGCAATACCGTGTGTTTGCAGTTAAATATGTCATTGTCAAACTGGTGCTGGTTTCAGGTGAGCTACTGAAATCCTGATAGGAGGCACTAGCACGATCCACATCATCTGAACAGCTACCATCCACAGGCACAGAAGTCTCTTGTGCATAAAATATACGAACAGCATTAACACTAACATTGTCTGTCCGGCAGGCCAGTCCTCCGTCACCACCCAATTGGTTGCAGGTATTTCCGGCAGGTTGCAAGGATATGTCCATAGTCAGATCTGTGGCACCTGAGGTTCCTTGAGCACCCGCAATATATGATCCATTAGAATACCAGACCGGAAGTTCAGTATCACCGGAGTCATACTGAACATTAAATAACCTCGCGCCATTGTGGTTGAACGCTGTATCGCAATACAGCGTCGCTGATGAAGAGACTGTAGAGGTATATACTGTAGTGCCGTTTTTCTTGTAGTAGACGGTTGTCCCCACTCGCTCAACCGATATCGTGTCACCCACATTATAGGCGCCGAAACTGCCACGACTGGCGCCATTTTCGTAGACAATAAGGTTTCCATTAGATGCCGCATTAAGACCAAAATCGATCGAGCTATAACTCTTGTCCGGATCATCAGGTGATAAACCTATGAACCTTGCCTTGTTGGTCTCCTGCGGTACACCACGACAGCCACCATCCCCCGGGATACTTTCTACCGAGAATGTACCGGCGTTACCCCATCCGGTTGCAGCAGTCTTGGTCAGATCATTCGTTGCAACACTGACCCCTGCGACGTTGGTCCAGGTCGCATCCTGCCATGCCGCACTACCCGATGAAGCATATATTACTGATGCAACAACTAAAGTTAACCTGAGAGATGTTTTATACATAAAGCTTATCAATCAACGATCATAATCGCGCCTTTTAATGGCCCACAACTTACAGGCGGATTTACGCTTACGGTCCCAACAGCGCCTGATACACCACCAGTGCCGGCAACACCTCCGGTCGCTGTATTTGAACCAGTATAATCACTCAAACAAGAGGTATATAGGACATACACACGACCACCACCACCGCCACCGCCTCCATAGGTCACCGCACCACCATTTCC